>DATIOX010000113.1:0-25158 GCA_035472675.1 Candidatus Dormiibacterota bacterium | reverse complement strand
TCGACGACGTAGTGAGTCGCGGTTTGATATCGGTCCAGCAGGCTGCAGAGCTCATCGCGAAAGTCGCGCGCACCGTGCACTACGCACATGAACACGGCATTCTGCACCGAGACATCAAGCCGGGAAACATTCTGTTGGACGCAAACGGCGAACCACACCTGACCGATTTTGGTCTGGCCCGATTAGTCGAACCCGGAAGTACGGTTACCGGCTCACTGGAAATAATGGGCACGCCCAGTTACATGGCGCCGGAACAGGCGGTAGGTAACAACGCGGCTGTCAGCAGTGCCACAGATGTCTATGGACTTGGCGCGGTACTCTACGAACTGCTCACTGGCCACCCGCCTTTTGCCGGGGGAACAACCTACGAAACGATCCACCTGCTGCTGGATTCGGAGCCGCGGCAACCGCGTCTGTGGAATCAGAAAGTCGATCGCGAGCTTTCCGCTATTTGTCTGAAATGCCTGGAGAAAGGTCCGCGGCACCGTTACTCGTCGGCTCTGGCGTTAGCCGAAGACCTTGAACGTTGGCTAAGACACGAACCAATCCTCGCGAAACGCAGCGGATTTTTCGCACACGCGCGAAAATGGGTGCAACGAAATCCGATGATTGCCGCCCTGATCACCTTGTCTGCTCTTCTTGCGGCAGGCCTAGGTGTGATGACCTGGGAACGTGAATCAGTTCGCAGGATTCCCGCAGGAATCGCCGTCCTTCCCTTTGAAAATCTGAGCGACGACAAAGAGGACGCCTTTTTTGCTGACGGCGTCCAGGACGACATTTTGACCAAGCTGGCGAAGATCGCCGATCTCAAAGTGATCAGCCGAACAAGCGTAATGCATTATCGTGGCAAACGGGATTTGCGTCAGGTCGGACGCTCGCTTGGGGTTTCACACGTACTTGAAGGAACCGCGCGGCGTTCTGGTAGCAAGGTGCATGTAAATGCGCAGTTGGTGGACACTCGCACTGATACGGGAATCTGGGCGGACGGATACGAACGGGACTTGAAAGAGGTATTCGCGATTCCAGGCGAGATTGCGCAAACGGTTGCCGAGCAATTGCACGCCAAAATTTCAACTGCCGAGAAAGTGGCCATTGAACGCAAGCCAACCGCCGATCTGACTGCCTTCGAACTCTACGCGCAGGCCAAGATTCTTCTTTCGACACCGATCTTTAGCGCTACCGGAGATACGAATTTGGTACAGGCAATCGATCTGTTGAATCAGGCCGTTGTACGCGATCCGTCATTTTTCCAGGCGTACTGTCAGCTGGCATATGCTCACGACCTTCTGTACTTTCTGGGGAAAGACCGAACCCCCGCACGTCTGGAGATGGCGGAAGCAGCCATCCAGGCGGCGTCTCGCCTTTTTTCAGATGCAGGAGAAACGCACCTCGCCCGCGCCGAAAATCTCTATCGGGCATACCTTGATTACGATGGCGCTCTGGCGGAACTGGAGATTGCTATCCAGACTCTGCCAAATGATCCCCGCGTTTTTGAGCTGGAAGGCTACATCCAGAGGCGTCAGGGGCGATGGGAAGAGGCCATTCGAAATCTCGAACGAGCCGCCGATCTCGATCCGCACAATGTTTTCACCTTGGAGCAGCTCGCGCTGAGTTACCAGCTTCTGCGGCGCTATGCCAAAACCGAGTCCTTGTTAGACCGCATATTGAGCATTGAACCGAACAATCTCGAGATAAAAGCAGCACGCGCGTTCGTCCAACTGGATTGGAAAGCCGAAACGCGTCCTTTGCATCAATTGATCGATGAAGTCAGAGCCACAAATTCGGGAGCTACACAAAGTATCGCTAACTATTGGCTCTTTTGCGCGTTAGCCGAACGCAATGCCGCCGGTGCAAAGGAGGCTTTAATCGCGTCAGGCGAGAACCCGATCACGTTGGCCAACGAAAATGTCGTTTTCAGTCGTTCCTTTGTAGAAGGGCTTATTGCTCGGCTGACAAACGACGACGCCAAAGCGCGGTCGGCGTTTACCGCGGCACGACTGGAGCAGCAGAAGATCATCGAAGCGCAACCAAATTACGGTCCCGCACTCTGCGTGGTTGGTTTGATTGACGCAGGTCTTGACCGGAAAGAGCAGGCGCTTCGCGAAGGCTTGCAGGCAGTTGAGCTTCTCCCATTAAAAAAAGATGCAGTCGGCGGCGCGGAAATAGTCAAGTATCTGGCGACGATTGCCGCGTGGATTGATGACAGCGATCTCGCTTCCGAGGAGCTTGCCATTGTGACCAATCACCCCAGTTCGATCAGCTATGGTCAATTGAAACTCCTGCCGTTCTGGGACCCGTTGCGCGGCGACCCACGCTTCGAGCAAATTGTCGCCTCTCTGGCGCCAAAATAACCTGCTGCCAATTGCGCGGAATAACCACGAGTGCCGCGCCACGCCGGAAGCGCGATGATCGCGATCGCGGAAAACGCTATGTTCGATCGCCCTCGATTTCCGTTTCCGCTTTCGGAGCGTTCATCTCGTTGATTTTTCGATGAAGCGTGCGGCGGCTGATGCCGAGTTTTTTGGCTGCGGCGGTCACGTTGCCATTCGTGGCTGCAAGAGCCTGGGCGATCAATTTTCTTTCTGTCTCGTGCAGATCGAGCGGACTCGTCTTTTGTTCGAAAGCTTGAGCTGAAACTCCACCGGGCAATTTTGACCTGGCTGCCTGTCGCACAGCCATCGGCAAATCGCGTAATGCTATCTTTGGCCCGGTGGCCATCACGACGCCGTGTTCGATCGCAGTGCGAAGCTCGCGAACGTTGCCCGGCCAGTTGTAAGCGAGGAGCGCGTCCATTGCGTCAGGTGCAAGATCGACAAGGGGCTTGTCATTTGCCTTGCAGAAGTGGCGTAAGAATCCGCGTACTAGAATCGGGATATCTTCCTTTCGGTCGCGCAACGGCGGCATGGTGATGCGTACCACATTGAGGCGGAAATAAAGATCATCGCGGAATTTCCCTTCGCGCACCATTTGTTCGAGATTTTTGTTCGTAGCCGCGATTATCCGTACATCTGCATGCAATGTTTGATTGCCGCCAACACGCTCAAATGCGCGGTCCTCGCTCATGATGCGCAGCAATTTGACTTGCGTGCTCGGATCGATCTCAGCGATTTCGTCGAGGAAAATCGTGCCGCCGTTCGCCTGCTCGAACCGACCGATGCGCCGTTCGTACGCGCCTGTGAACGCACCTTTCTCATGACCGAATAATTCGCTCTCGAGAAGTTGTGGAGAAAGCGCCGCGCAATGCACCGCCACAAATTTCGCTTTGTTGCGGCGGCTCAAATTATGAATGGCGTGTGCAGCCAATTCCTTGCCCGTCCCGCTTTCGCCTTCGATGAGCACATTGGCTGATGACGGCGCGACCTGTCGAATCGTGTCGAGCACTTCATGCAAGGCTGCTGAGTCTCCCCAGATGTTCTCGAGGCCGTAACGTTCATCTACTTGTTCGCGGAGCGCGCGATTTTCCTGCTCGAGCTTGCGGCCTTGCACGGCACGCGCGATCAGCAATTCAACTTTATCGAGATTGAGCGGCTTGGTAACAAAATCGTAGGCGCCGCGTTTCATCGCTTCCACCGCGACGTCCACCGACCCGTAGGCCGTCATCATGATGCAGGCAGGCGGGCGCGGCATTTTCAACGCGTGATCAATCAAGGTCATTCCATCTTCGTTGCCGAGACGCAGGTCGGTGAGAAGCACATCGATTTGCTCGCGCTCAAGCACGTCTATCGCGCCCGCAATATCGCCAGCGACATACACATCGTATTCGTTCTCAAGCAAACTTCGCAAACCGTCACGAGTGTGCTTCTCGTCATCAACAATGAGGACGGTGGGCTGTAGATTCATTGGCGATGCTAGATCCTAGCTGCTAGATGCTAGATTTTTATCCAGTATCAAGAATCTAGCATCCGGTATCTGTGGCGCTTGTGCTGGAAGGGTGTATCATCGCCGATGCCCCGGCGGATCTTCCCCGCTCTGATATCGCTTGTTCTCGCTGGTTCGCCAACCGTCTTCGCTTCTGAAGAGTCGATCAATAAGGACAGTGACTGGAAACTGTCGGCTCGAGAAAAAGACGTAGCGATCTACAGCCGCCTACGTCCGGGTTCGCCACTCAAGGAATTTAAGGCGATCGGCGCGATTGACGCGCCCAACTGTGCCGTCTGCGCGGTGATCGATGACTTCCAGAATTATCCAAAGTTCATGCCGTACACGACCGAGTGCCAGCTCATCAGACGGGATGGCGATTCAATTGTTGGATATCAAAGGCTTTCGCCAAAAATTTGTGCAGACCGCGATTATACGTTGCGCGTTTGGAAGAAGTCATGGCCCACCGCTGATGGGCTTGTTTTCATGAGTCATTGGTCGCCAGCGAATGAACTCGGACCGCCACAAAAGAAAGGCGTAGTGCGTGTAAAAATTTGCGAGGGCAAATGGCTACTCGAGCCCGATAGCAACACCAGAACTCGCGCCACGTATTTCATTTACACCGACACTGGTGGATTTATCCCATCGTTCATCGCCAATCGTGTGAGCCTGACGGGAATAACCAGGCTCTTCGCAGCCATTCGCAAGCAGGTTAAAGATCCAAAATACGCTGTTTCGAATCCTGAACGCGCACGACAGTCGGCCGGACTCGGCGAAACGACAGATGAAAAACTGACGAAGCACGACTGACGAATAACGAATGGTCGCTAGTTGACTCGATCATTCGCCACCGATTCGGATTTTGTCATTCGCTTTTTGTCATTTCTGTTAATGTTCACGCGATGATAACCAATCGTGTCCTGTTTGTTATCGGCGCCATTGTTGTAACGACAGCGCTTGATCTGCCCGCTGCCGAACCCGCGCCAGGAACTCCCAAGAAACCTGTTTCAACCAAATATCAGGGAGTGACTGTAGAGGATCCGTATCAATGGCTCGAAAAAGACGACGAGCCAGACGTGAAAGCCTGGTCGGATGCGCAGAATCAGCGGACCAGGCAATATCTTGATCAGTTGCCGGATCGGGCGGCAATTGAGAAACAGTTGACGGAGTGGTACGCAAAAACTTCGCCCAGTTATTCCTCGCTTGTCTCGCGGCCCGGGCTGTTGTTCGTGATGAAATTCCAGCCGCCAAAACAACAGCCGTTACTGGTCACGCTCACGTCGGCTGACGACCTCAAATCTGAGAAAGTCGTGCTCGATCCAAACGCGCTGGACGCCAAAGGCACGACCGCGATCGATTGGTTTGTGCCGTCATTGGATGGCAAATATGTCGCGGTGTCGCTTTCCAAAGGTGGAAGTGAAGATGGCACCCTTCACTTCTACGAGACGATCACGGGCAAAGCGCTGCCGGACACGATTGCCCGGGTCCAATATCCGACGGCAGGCGGCAGCGCAGCATGGAACGCCGACAGTACGGGAATCTATTACACACGATTTCCCAGACCAGATGAGCGACCCGAAGCTGACCTGAACTTTTATCAGCAGGTCTATTTTCACAAACTCGGCACGCCCGACACGGAGGACACCTACTCCATCGGGAAAGACTTTCCGCGGATCGCAGAGATCATTTTAGAAGCGTCGCGCGACGGCCGATACATTCTCGCCGCCGTTGCGAATGGGGATGGCGGCGATTTTGCGCATTATCTGCTCGGACCAGACAAAACTTGGAAACAGATCACACAATTCAGCGATCAGATCAAAGCCGCCCGTTTCGGACGCGATGACGCGCTGTATCTTCTTTCGCGCAACACCGCGCCACGCGGAAAAGTTCTCCGTCTGCCGCTCGAAACGCCGGAATTGAGCAAAGCCGTTGAAATCGTTCCAACTGGCGATCCGGTTATCCAACAAATCGTGCCCACAGCCGACGCCCTGTTCGTTGGCGATTTGCTTGGTGGTCCATCTCAAATTCGCCGCTTCGGTTTGGAGGGCAAAGGCGAAACAATCATTCCGATTCCGAAAATATCTGCTGTGCAGGAAATGGTCGCCCTTGAGGACGGCTCTCTTCTGTTTCGCAGCCAGAGTTATACCGAACCGGAAGCCTGGTTCCATTATGCGAAGGAAAAAACCGAGCCTGTGAAAACGGCGCTGCGCGACACGTCGCCTGTCTCATTTGCCGATATCCAAGTGACACGCGAATTCACAACCTCGAAAGATGGAACAAAAATTCCGCTCAACATCATTTTCCGAAAAGGAATGAAACGGGACGGGCAGAACCCGACGCTGCTTTACGGATACGGCGGCTACGGACTCAGTATGTCACCAAGATTCGATTTCACGCGGCGCCTTTGGTTCGATCGTGGCGGCGTCTATGTGGTAGCGAACATTCGAGGCGGTGGCGAGTTCGGTGAAGACTGGCACAAGGCCGGAAATCTTACGAAAAAGCAAAACGTGTTCGACGACTTCGCTACCGCCGCGGAATATTTGATCAAAGAGAAGTACACGCGTCCGGAAAGGCTTGCGATCCAAGGTGGGAGCAATGGTGGTCTTTTGATGGGCGCAATGATCACGCAGCACCCTGATTTGATGCGAGCGGTGGTCTCCCAGGTGGGCATTTACGACATGCTGCGGGTGGAGCTTGCGCCAAATGGCGCGTTCAACGTGACTGAATTCGGCTCCGTAAAAAACCCGGAGCAATTCAAAGCGCTTTATGCGTATTCGCCATACCATCATGTTGTCGATGGAACGAAATATCCTTCCATTCTGATGATGACCGGCGCGAACGATGGTCGAGTTGCGCCGTATCATTCGCGCAAAATGGTTGCTCGCCTGGATGAAGCGAACAAATCTCAGAATCCAATTCTATTGCGGACCAGTTCCAGTGCTGGTCACGGCATCGGCACTGCGCTGAACGAGCGCATCAAACAACTGGCCGACACTTACGCATTTCTTTTCGCGCAACTGGGAATGATGGGCAAGGCCCGGTAATTCGTGATTTGTTACAACGTTAAACGGATTTCCAGTTTAACGATTTAAGCTTGTAACGTCGCCATCGTGCGAAGAAAACAGCTGATCTATTTGGCGGCGGTTGCGTTTTTTTGCTCGCAGTCGGGATAGGCGCAGCCGTCTTTTATAGTCCCCTATTCACCCACTATGTCGAGGGCGACGCATTCCGCGCAGCGATGGAAAAGGAGACTGCGAAAGGTTTGCATTTCCCTGAGTGCCGCTACGCCGATCCGACGCGTGAGCGCATTCACCGCGCAAACCGAGAGTTTTGAGGCGCGAAATGGAGTGAAAGCGATGAAGTCACTGCATGCTCACGGCATCACGGCAACGTTTGATCCGTTGGGCGTCTTCGTGCGGCAGTGGAGGTTCACCGACGTGCACGTGCAATCCAGCAACGTCGAGATCCAGATTTACAAGGCAAATCCTGAAGCGGTGTCACCCAAGGCATGGTTCGTCATTTTTTTCCAAGCAGGGTGTATTTGAAAAGGATTGAAACGCCACAGGGCAACGTAACCCCGCGATTTCGCCGCGAGTAGGCCGGATTTTTCGGTACACAATTGCTGATTAGGCCTCATGGTCTCGATTTTGAATACTTTGCCACTGGCAACTGGACAGGATCCGAAGCTGGAAAGCTCTTCCGGCGAAGGTTCGTTGCGCGTCAGTAACGGACGAATCGACAACCTTCCTGTTCTGGAAAAACTCGCTGAGCTTTCAGAGAAGAAATCATTCGAACATTTGGCGCTCAGTGATTGTTCGCTCAGATTTCGATGGAATATCCCAAGATCGACATTGAGAACATTGCTATCCAAGAGAGAGGAAAATTCCGGATCGATGCAGAAATGTCGATCGAGCAGCGTCGTTTGCGCGGGACGATGAGACTTGGGCTTACCTGTGAATATCTCGATTGGCTGCCGAACCCTGAAGAAGTCTTTAGTCGCAAGCAGGACGGTATTTATGGACAAATGTGTATCTGTCTGGAACGATCGATGACCCCGGGCAAGATCTGAGTCCGCGCACTATCGAACCGTTTAAGCTTGCGTCGCTCTGGATATCCAGTGTGATCAATCATCCTGTGTGAGGTCCTTCGCTCCGCTCAGGATGACTTGCTACAGTTGATATGACAGATCTCTACGAACGACTCGTTAGGCCGCTGCTGTTTTCACTTGAGCCCGAGGCCGCACATCATTTCACGATCGCGTCGCTTCGTTGGGCTTCGCATTTCGATCCTGCGCTGCGCGCGCTGAAACGGTTCACGCCGCCATCGAAACCAAAGACTTTGTTTGGCTTGAACTTTCCGAATCCAATTGGCCTCGCTGCCGGCCTGGACAAAAATGGCGTCGCCCTGCCAGCCTGGGCGGCACTTGGGTTTGGTTTCATCGAGATCGGGACTGTGACCGCCATGGCCCAACCTGGAAATCCCAAGCCGCGCATGTTTCGACTGCCCACGCAGAAAGCGGTGATCAATCGTCTCGGATTTAACAATGACGGCGCCGATGTCATCGCAAGGCGGTTGCGCGGGCTGCGCCAGAGCCGGCGATGGCCTGCAGTTCCAGTTGGAATCAATATTGGCAAATCGAAGACAACGCCCCTCGAACGCGCAGCAGACGATTACCTCTATTCGTTTCGATTGCTTCGCGATTTCGCCGACTACATCACCTTGAATGTGAGCTCACCGAACACGCCCGGCCTGAGGGAACTGCAGGAACCCGCAGCGCTGTCACGATTGCTCCACGCAATCCGGAGCGAGCCGGGGCCGGTCGCGAGGCCGATCGTTGTGAAGATTTCACCTGATCTGTCGCCGGTCGAATTGGAAGCGATCCTTGCAGCGTGTGAAGAAAACGGAGTCGCAGGGATCATCGCTACGAATACGACGCTGGATCATTCCTCTATTCCGTCGGAGCTCGATGAGGAAGGCGGTTTGAGCGGTGCACCGCTACAGGAAAAATCGACTGCACTTGTACGCAGCATCGTCGCAAGCTCCAAAATTTCCGTGATCGCTTCTGGTGGAATTTTAGATGCAAACTCCGCCCGGGAAAAATTTGAGGCGGGCGCACAGCTTGTTCAGCTTTACACCGGATTCGTTTATCGCGGGCCGCAACTTCTTCGCGAACTCATGGAAGCAATGTAGCCACGGCGCTGTGTCGCCGCCGTCCACGCGTACGCCTCGACACAGCGAGGCGGCTACAGCATCTTGGAGGCTATTTCGCAGAACAAGAGATGAAGCTTTCCCGAAAAATTCTGAAATTTGCCAAACCGCTGACCTACCGGCGCGGCTGGCGCAGAGCACAACGCTCGATTTTTCGCATTCCGCTTCAGCCGATGCTGGCGAAAATCGACGAGGCACGGGCCCGCGAAATTCAGCAGCGTTATGCAAATTCCACTGCCGGATACGCCAAATACGCGAACATCGAACCGTGGTTGCGATTAAATCGAGAACGCGTGCAGGATTTGAAGCTCCATCGTTCAGAGGCGAAACGCGTTCTCGATCTCGGTTGTGGCGGAGGATTTTTCTTATTCATCGCCAAAAACCTCGGTCATTCCGTCCAGGGTTTAGACATAGAACACGTCGCTCTTTTTACCGAATTGCTCGAGCTTTTCGGCGTTCCACGCGCAGTTTGGAGAATCACCGCTTTCGAACCATTGCCCAATCTTGGCCAAAAATTCGACTGGATCACCGCGTTTTCGACCAACTTCTACCTTTATCATCCGTCGAAGGAACGCTGGGGGACAGCGGAATGGGATTTTTTCTTAAGCGATTTGCGGCAACACCTCGCCACGGGCGGCAAGATTTTCTTTGGGCTTAATCCTCTCTACAGCGGCGATTATTATACACTGGAACTGCGCGATCTTTTCATTAGCCGGGGCGCAGATGTCGAGCGCGAACGAATTCTCTTCGAGAACGGAGTGCACTTCTAAGAGCCGCGGAGTTAAATACAGGGGCGAGCTCTGCGAGCCGGCGTGCCCCGCGAAAAATGCGGAGCTCCGCCCTCCATCTTCCGCTACGGCGTTGCCGACGGTGATTCGGGAGCGAATTCGCGCGGGCCGCGACGATGGCGCCACCGCCGGTGCCGCTCTTCGATTTGTTGAAGCTTTTGCCGTTGTTCGTCAGTAAGATTTGCCGCGATCTCCTTGTGCGCTTCCGTCATGATCTCATGGACGCGCCGGCCGGTGTCGCGCCGTATCTCCTGCAACTGGGCAGCCGTTTTATCGACAATTGGCGAAACTTTGGCGACCTGTTCGGGTGTCAGACTAAGCTCCGTACGAAGCCGCTCTTTCATTCTGTCGCCCACTCGCCTTGGATGGTGAACATCAAAGAAAAGATGCCGAGCATAAAATCCCCCAAAAGCAGCGCCAGCGATTCCGCCAGCGACGAATACAAGGACAAAGCCGGCAATAAGTTTCCATTTCAACGCGCCGTTCATTGCGAAAACTCATCCTGAATGGCCGTGTCGGCGATGGCGAACTCGTTCGTGAAGTCGTTGTACTGTTCCCGGCTCTGTTTGATCTCGCGAACAGCCGCCAGCGTCGAAATAGCAATCACGGCTGCCGACAACAGCGCAACACGCCGGAGCAACGACGCAACGCCGTTCGGCTTCGCAGTTCCGCGACTGCAGGACCAGAGCGCGACGACTCGAGTATCGAATCCAAACGCCATTTCAGCCGGAACCTCGTCTCTAGCCTGCGCGGCTGATCGCAACAACCGATCGACTTCGTGATCTTTCATTTGCCTTCCTTTGCCGAAATCCTGGCGAGGTATTCTTTCATTTTTTGTCGCGCTCGAAACGCCCGTACTTTAATGAGCGCGGCGCTCCAGCCCGTGATTTTGCGGATTTCTTCAACCGAACGTCCTTGGAAGTATAGCAGATCAATGGCCAGTCGCTCGACCGGCTTGAGTGCAGCGAGGAGATGCTCAACCAGTTGGCGCGAGGCAAAACGCTGGTCCGGCGCCAACTCCTCGGCGGAGGTTGTCAGGTTCTCAATCACAGCTTGTTCTTCCACGCTTAAATCGGCGTGACGAAGCTCGGGCCGTATTTTCTCCCACTGGATTTGGTTCAGGCAAGTGTTGACTGCAATGCGCGAGACCCAGTGCTCCAAGGGCACCTTGGCGGAAAATTGCGATAATTTCTGGAATACTTTGATGAAAATCATTTGGCAAAGATCCTCTTCATCCGTTCGAGGCGGGCGATGAGCGCGGACGATTTTGGCAACGAGCGGATAGAGCTTTTGCACCAATGCGCGAGCCGCCTCATCGTCATGCTGGAGCGCAGCATGAACAAGCGCACTTGCGTCAGTATCATCCATGTAATCGAAAGCGCATCCACACCAGTAGCAATGACCGCTACTGCGACGCTTTGGTTACAATTTTGAGTGTAGAAGCGCTTCTGCCAAACCGTTGTCATAGGAAAGCGCCGTTGCAACGGGCGAACACAAGAAAATTTGTAACCACCAACACTGTTTGCAGGTCATGACTTGGAGAAGCGAAAGAATATTTCGCGGAGGCAAAATGAAACAAACTATGAAAAGAAACATATTAACGTTTGTAGCCGCGGGTGCGATAGCGCTTGGCGGCTTTGTTGTTGTGCAAGCACAACCCGGTCCTGGTGGCGGTGGACGCGGCCACGCGTTCGGCCTTCAGGGAATCACGAAACAGTTGGACCTGACCTCTGATCAACAGACAAAGGTTCAGCCGATTGTCGATGCGGCCAAACCGCAGCTCGCCGCCATTCATCAGGAGGCGATGCAGAAAGCGAAAGGAGTTATCGACAACTCGCTGTCGCAGATCCGGCCGTTGCTCACGGCTGATCAGCAGAAGAAGCTGGATGCCATCCAAAAAGCGCATCAGGACATGATGAACGCCCACAAGGAGCTTCACGACGCAATGCAGCAATAACTTGGTTGTTCAGAGCGCTGGGGACGGCGGCGATTCTGAGGAGGATCGCCGCCACTTTTTTAGCGGTGACCCTGTGGAGTCTGCAATCTCACTTCAGCTTTGCTTTTTCGCAAACGAAAACAGAAGCACAAGGACGCCCAACCCCGCGAAGATCGCGGCGGCGACGAAGCCTGTCGTCGTAATCTCAGCGCGCGATTGAAAACCCGCTTTCAAGTGGGCAGCGAGGCCGATCAGAAAGGACAGAAATCCCAGGCAGATCAGAATCAGACTGATCGCTTTTTGATCGTCGGACGAAATCTTCATTTGGTGGTGAGTAATCAAATATAATCGGCAGACTAAAATTCAAGTGCACTCTTTAAATAGAAGGCATTAATATGGCCGGTGCGATGGATTAAGTTCAGCTTTGGGTTGTTGGTTTTATTGATTGTCGGCCTTCGTCTTAACGCCCAGATCGATCGCATTACGGGAAAAAATTTCGGCACGCGATCGGAAGTGTTGGCTCGGCATGGGATGGTCTGCACAAGCGTGCCCGCGGCCACGGAGGTCGGCATCGATATCTTAAAGCGTGGTGGCAGCGCGGTGGATGCCGCGATCGCCGCAAACGCAACGCTCGGTTTGATGGAGCCCGTCTCCAACGGAATTGGCGGCGATCTGTTCGCAATCGTTTACAGCGCGAAGGAAAACAAACTCTATGGCATCAACGGCAGCGGACGTTCACCGCTCGGTTTGAGTTATGACCAGATGAAGGCCGAGTTGGCAAAACTGCATCGTGAAACGATTCCACCGGTAGGCATGTTGCCCATTAGCGCGCCCGGAACAGTGGATGCCTGGGGAGAGTTGCACAAAAGATTCGGCAAACTGAAACTGAGTGATGACCTTGCGCCTGCCATTCGATATGCCGAAGAAGGTTTTCCGGTTACGGAACTAATCGCCTATTACTGGGCGTTTGGGCCGCGGCTATACAAAGGATTGCCAGGCGCTTTTCTCGAGACCTACACGCTCGACGGAAAAGGGCGAACCCCGGCGAAGGGCGATATTTTCAAGAACCCCGCCCTGGCAAAAACGTTGCGACTAATCGCTGAAAAAGGTCGCGACGCTTTTTATAAAGGTGAGATCGCGGACAAGGTCGACGAGTTCATGGGGGCGAATGGAGGCTTTTTGCGGAAAGCCGATTTCGAGAAACATACATCGACCTGGGTCGAGCCGGTTTCGACGAGTTATCGCGGCTACGATGTCTTTGAGCTTCCGCCAAACGGCCAGGGCATCGCGGCCCTGCAGATGTTGAACATTCTCGAAGGATTTGATCTGCGCGCCATGGGACGCAATTCACCAGAGACGCTGCACGCGATGATCGAAGCGAAGAAAATTGCATGGGCCGATCGGGCGAAGTTTTATGCCGATCCAGCATTCGCAAAGATTCCGCTCGCCGGTTTGCTTTCGAAAAGCTACGCAGCGGAGCGCCGCAGGTTGATCGATCCAAATCACGCCGCAAAAAAGGTGGAGGCTGGCAATCCGGCGCTGAATCAAGGTGACACGATCTATCTCTGTACCGCCGACGACGAAGGCAACATGGTCTCGCTGATTCAAAGTAATTATCGCGGGATGGGCAGCGGCATTGTGGTGCCCGGACTCGGATTCATGTTTCAGGACCGCGGTGAACTCTTTTCCATGGATCCTAGTCATGCGAACGTTTACGCGCCTGGCAAACGTCCGTTTCACACCATCATTCCTGGTTTTGTCATGAAAGATGGTAAACCGTGGGAAGCATTCGGTGTGATGGGCGGCGGCATGCAACCGCAAGGCCACGTACAGGTGCTCACGAACCAGATCGATTTCAGCTTGAATGTGCAGGAAGCCGGGGATGCTTCGCGCTGGCAGCACGAAGGCGATAACGAACCGACCGGAGAAAAAATGACTGAATCAGGCGGCTACGTGGAAGTCGAGAGCGGTATTCCGTACGAGACTGTGCGAGAACTGCGCAAGAAAGGACATGATGTGCGCTTCGATGTCGGCGGATATGGCGGTTACCAAGCGATCAGAGTCGAAATGCACGATGGCCAGCGCGTCTATGTGGGTGCAAGCGAGTCGCGCAAGGATGGGATGGCGGCCGGATACTGAAACACGGAAACGGCGAATGGGCGAAACGGGGAGCGGGTCGATTCGCCGATTCGATCTTTATCAATTCTTCTGCGCTTTAAGCTCGGCAATTTTTTCCTCGGCGCGAGTGACGTCGGATTTTTGTCCGATCCCGAGCTTAAGAAGCTTTTGCTGTCGGCGTAAGTTTGCTTCTGCGGCCTCGAGCTCGGCGCGCTCACGCTTCGCCGTTGCCGCTTGCGCGGCTTCGGTCAATTGCGCCAGCGCTGTTTTCATTGATTCCAGTTCGTCCCTGATAATTTCGCCAGTTGCCAGTTGAGACTCCTTTTCAGCAAGTTCTTCTTTTGCGCGAGCGACGCGCGCATTTGCCAGGTCCGATTCACACCGTGCTACCTTCAACAAACGCTGCTCCACTTCCATTTTCGCAAGCACACCAATTTTAAAGAGACGTTCCGCGCCTGCGGCATTTTGCTTTGCCCGTTCCAATTGCTTTTCCAAACGCGCCAGATCGCCGTTCGGCAATGCCTCATCCGAGAGATTTTGTTTCAATATCGGTGGCTCGACGTCGAATGAATCGGGTTCCTCCGATTTGTTTTCCGCTGATGGATCCGCTGCCCACACCGCCATCGCCAGAGCGAGAAGTGTGACCGGCAGCGCCAACATGCGGGTCATCCCACGAGATTACCACCAATTAGCCGTGCGGCATAGACGCATGTCCTCGAATCAGGCACTTACGGGACTTTGTTTTTGCTTTCCCTGCTTCGAGCAATTCTGCGAGCCAGACGGGCGGTTCGATCTGGAGGTGGCGCGTTAAAATTTCGGAAATGAAACAACGAGCACGGCGCCTGTGAGGAAGACGACAACGAAGAGTTGAACACGCCAGGAATTGGGGTCCTCAAGTCACACTATTAACGATTCTAGAACAAGACCGGCGATGATCCTATTCGCGCGATCGGACGCAGCGGGCGATTGGCCATACCATCATCATGATGCCTGGCGCATGGGCGATTCGAGCGCGTTCGTTATTTCCTGAATCGTCGCCGGGCGATTTCGCAACAGGCTTAAAGAAATTGTCTTCTTCCCGGCTCTCGAAATGATACTTTAGGATCTGATGAAATTGGCCAAGCCGCGGTATGACTTTGATTTCGCTGTGGCCGGTGGCGGTCCTGCTGGATCGTCTGCGGCAATCTCGCTACGACAGCATGGTCATTCAGTTGTTCTCTTTGAGCGCGACACGTTCCCGCGGTTCCATATCGGCGAGTCTTTACTCTCAACTGCCAACGACGCGTTCGCAACTTTGGGCGTGGCCGAGAGGATCGAGGCAGCTTCTTTTCCGGAGAAATGGGGCGCACGCCTGTTCACGCATGACGGTCAGAGTGGCCGGTACGTGGATTTCACTGACGTTCGAGAGGTCAACAGGCCTCAGACGTATCAGGTGTGTCGCGAAGAATTCGATCGCATTCTCATGGAACGAGCAAGCGAAGTGGGCGTGGACATTCGAGAAGGCTACCGCGTGACCGGCTGCGAGTTTACATCGGATGCAGTGATCCTCGATGTAGCGTCTCGCGCCGACGTCGCGCCAGTGCGTCTCTCTGTGCGGGCAATCGTCGATGCGACGGGCCGTCGGGGGCTAATCGCTCAAAAATTCAATCTGCGCACCGAGGAACCCCTGCTAGCCAATATAGCAATATTCTCCCACTACACGAATGTACCGCGACTAGAAGGACCGCGGCCTGACGACATCCGACTGATCGCACGCAGCGACGCTGGCTGGTTCTGGCTCATTCCAATTTCAAAAGAGTTGATAAGTGTCGGGGTGGTTCTACCGAAGGGCCTTTACCGCAGACTGGCGAAAGGTTCGCCGGAAGAGACCCTCAGCAGCGCAATCTCCGATACGCCGATTGTCGCCGCCTTAATGCGCGAGGCGCGTCGTGAGTGGCCAGTACGTGTGGAGAAGGATTTTTCGTATAGCGCTTCGGCGTATGCCGGTCATCGCTGGATCCTGGCCGGGGACGCAGGATCATTTCTCGATCCCGTATTCTCGACCGGGGTGTCAATAGCCATGGAGTCAGGGATTGAAGCCGCGGCCGAGCTCCATCGTGCGCTGGCAAGAAATGACTTCTCAGACGCGAGCTTCGCAGCGTTCTCTCGCCGTCAGCGCAAGCGGTTTCAAACGTTTCGCCGGTTTGTTGTGGGATTCTACACACCACAGTTCCGCGACGTGTTTTTCAGTCCGCGACCACCCAGGCTGATCTTTCGGTCAGTTGCCACCATGCTTGCGGGTAAGTGGAACGCGAGCTTGTGGACCCGCTTTCTAAATCAGGTGTTTTTCGGCATGGTATCGGTCCAGAAACGTTTTCAGATTACTCGGCCTGCTTTCCGGCGCGACCGAGACGCGGGTTACCCGACCAAAACGCGGTCCGAAGATCCTGTTGTGCACGGCGCTTGATCTTGGGCGACCTCCATAGGCCGCAAAAGGCAACAAAGCAGCTTGCTGGTCGCCCTGTGGCCGGACACCTTGAATCCCCAATAGGAAGACGTTCTCCCCGAATTTCATCCACGAACACGTGAAGGCGGTTACGTTAGCGCCCAAACCTGGGTTCGCCGGCTTCTTCGGCCTGTGGTTCTGGAAGGGGTTGTTGCGTGCCGGTTCCCACGAGCCGTTCGAAGAGCGGGGAGGCCATGAGTGTGGTGAGGACCGCCATGATTACGAGCGTGGCGAAGAGTCCCTCTGATATGATGCCGCGCTGCAGCCCGATGTTAATGATGATCAGTTCCATTAAGCCGCGGGCATTCATTAGGGTGCCGATGCCGAGCGCTTCGCGATTCGGAATGCCAGTTGCGCGTGCAGCTACCCAGCAGGCGACGCCTTTGCCTATAACAGCTGCGATTAACACCGCGCCGCACATAGCCCACAGGAAGCTTGTGTTGAGTAAGCCGATCTTTGTATTCAAACCCGAGTACGTGAAAAAGAGTGGAAGCAGCAACGCGACGGTAAGCGGCTGAACACGGCCGACAATATCGCGCGCGACAACCCCGCGCGGCATCGCCGCACCCATAACGAATGCACCGAACACCGCGTGCAAACCGATGAGATCGGTGAACCACGCACCCAGAGCCATGAGTGCCAGGCCGACGACCAACCCAGCTTCGGTGAGCGTTCCGTTTTTTACCAGCCAGACTTTGGCACGAAGCAGCAACGGTCGAACGATTAACAGCGTTACGGCCACGTAAGCAACGCCACCGGCGATGTTGGCGAGGGCGTGACTCCAATTTTTCTCGAAACTCGCGAGTACCACCGCGAGCAGACACCATGCCGTCGCATCGTCGATTGCCCCCGCGCCCAGCGCCACTGTCCCCATGGTTGTGCCGGTAAGTTTTTTGAAATGAATGATCCGCGCGAGCATCGGAAAGGCGGTGATGCACATCGATGCGCCAAGAAAAAGCATCGCCTCCGAGAGCGAAGTCGTCTTTGGAAATAGTGCCGTGTGATAAAATAGAATCCAAGCCAGACCGGCTCCCAAAACGAAAGGTGTTACCATTCCGGCTACCGACACGGCGATCGAGCTTGTCAATTTGCGACGCACGATGTCGATCCGGAATTCCATTCCGACCACAAACATGTAAAGCGCGAGACCTAGTTGCGACGCCGGGAATAAATAGCTTTGGGTGTCGCGCATTTTCTGAGCGGTGTCCCATGGGAAAAGCCAATGTTGCGCGTCCGGCAAGAGCAAACCGAACAGGGATGGTCCGAGCAGCACGCCGGCCAGCATCTCGGCCACGACTTGCGGCTGGCCGAGTCGCCCAGCGATCGCTCCTACGATCCGGCAGAACAAGAGAATGACGGCGAGCTGAATAAAAAACTGAACAGCAAGATGTACGTTGTTCATCGACTGACTTATGCAGTCTGGACTTTAACGGAATGAGGCCGAATCGGACAAGATCAACATTGCCTTCTTACAGATTATGCGACTTGATTGGCGGTCAATTGGGCACTTGACGCAATAACGCCGGACCAAGAAAACTATCTTCGTAACATGGAAGCCCATAATGAGCCGCAATCCAACGACATGGACTTTTATGACGTCGTAATCATGGGAGGCGCGCTTTCCGGGGCAGCAACCGCTACGCTGCTGTTGCGGCAAAATCCCGGAATCCGCATATTGATCCTGGAGAAATCGACAAGACTTCCGCGGCGCGTCGGCGAAGCAACCGTCGAGGTCAGCGCATATTTCATGGGGCGAGTGCTGGGGCTGACGCAATATCTCAACGAATCGCACCTCGCGAAACAAGGGTTGAGGTTTTGGTTTGCAAACAGCGACGTACAAACGCTCGCCGAAGCGAGCGAGCTCGGCCCGCTTTATCAGGTTCGTGTGCCGTCGTATCAACTGGATCGTGCCGCGTTTGACGAAGAGGTCCTGCGCCGCGCCGGGGTTGCCGGCGCGAAGATTCTGCGTCCCGCAACGATAATCAATGCGCAGCTGTCGGCTGGAGAGGAGCAAATAGTTAAGTTTCGAGACGGCTATGCCACCAGGACAGTCCGGTCGCGCTGGGTTGTTGATGCATCGGGTGTGGCTGCAATTCTCGCTCGAAAGGAAGGTTGGTGGAAATCGAACACGGAACATCCTACCGCGGCGGCGTGGTCGAGATGGAAAGGCGTCAAGGACTGGGACAGCCGCGAGTTAGCCCAGAAATATCCTCAGTGGTCACGCGTTGTTTACGCGACGCGTAATACTGCCACCAATCATGTGATCGGCGATGGCTGGTGGAGTTGGTGGATTCCACTGAAGGGCGGTGACGTGAGTGTCGGGGTGGTTTTCGACCAAAGACTGGTCGATTGGCCCCAGGACCGCGGAAAACTTGGCGAACGGCTCAAGGCCTTTCTGATGAAGCACCCGGTCGCGCGTGAGATTCTGGTCGATGCGCAATTTGACGAGGAAGATGTCCACTGGCGGAAAAATCTCGCTTATTACAGCACTACTTTCGCCGGGGACGGCTTTGTTCTGGTCGGCGATGCGGCCGCGTTCATGGATCCATTCTACAGCCCAGGTATGGATTGGATTTCGTTCACCACATCACGTGCGGCAGCCCTGATCGGTGCGCAGCGAAGAGACGAAGCGATGAGTGCATTAGTTGAGCGGCACAATCGCGATTTCGCGATATGTCATCGTTGCTGGTTCGAAGCCGTTTACAAAGATAAGTACGAATACATGGGCGAATTCGATCTAATGAGCATTGCTCTGATCTTCGATCTTGGCCTTTACTATTCGGGCGTAGCGTCCCGACCATTTAAGTACGGCGAGAGCGCTCTGCTGGTTCCGCCATTTTCAGGTACGGGGATCAGCCCGATTTTTCGTTTTATGCGAATCTACAACCGGCGTTTTGCTGAGATTGCGCGTCGTCGTCGCAAACGTCGAATGCTGGGCAAAATGAACCGCGCGCACCGATGTCTAATCCCGGGTTTCAAATTGCATTCCAGCAATCCGAAACTCTTTGCCCAAGGTTTCGCCAAATGGGCACGGGTGGAACTTGGCGAGCTGTTTTCCTCAAGCGCGTCTTGATGCATTCACCAGGAAGTGCGGGCGGAAATCCGAGCGTGCTAGCCCGGTGTTTAGCGGGCGCTTGAGCAACGATCTTATCCTTAACGGGAATCGGGGTGGCGCAGATAAAGCGCCATGCCGCCCATGTCGATGACCGCGAAATCTGACGAGAGATATTCCTGGCCCAAAACGCCCGAATTCGATTCCGATGCGGATTGCGAGAGCAGAATGTCGCCAGAGACATGAGCGACTACGACTTCGGCATTTGCGATTTTGAAGTTGCCGATTGCCAGCTCTTTCACTCCTGTGCGGTCCACTCCTTCGGCCAGGCCGCCCGCTCCGCCCGCTCCAACACCAACAAGAGCGGTGACGCTAGTTCCAGATCGGACTGCTGCTTGCTTGTCGATGAGTGTGTTCGCCGAGCCAGTATCTACGATGAATCGGGTGCTATGTCCGTTGAGCCCGCCTTCGACATCGAAGTGACGGTTCACATTTAGCCGCATCGGGATTCGCGTAAACCCGCGAGCCGCGAGGAAACCCGTAAGGCTCTGGCACACTTTGGGACTTCGCCCGATTGGATTGACGTAAAGCATCTGACGAGCGCAATCGACGATCATCCCGAATTTGACCATCTCATTGGTGCCAAGAATGCCATTGATATGCGCCAGAGACCTGGAATCGCCAATATGTGATCCCGTTGCCGGGCCACTGCGAGCTCTGTTGAAATTCGAAAAATCTGCGATCGCGACCGGCACGTTTGTCACGATGCAATTGCCCATCGCTATGTTCTTTACTTTGCTCGTCCCAAAGCGCTCCCAACTCTGGCCAAACAAACCGCCTACATTCGAGTCGGTCTTTTCCACTGTGAGACCGAATGTATTCACACTATTTGCGTCGATGACCGTGTTGGGCGACCCGGTGTCGATCATCAGGGTACCCCGCCGGTTGTTAATGGAGACGGGAACGAGCAGATGATTACCGAAGCGCCGCTCGAGTTTTGCGCCGGCAAGACCCTGTTTGGACAGGAAACCTGCGAGCGTGCCGCTGTTTTGTTGTGATTGTGCGGGAAACGGCGTCAGCGTCGCCAGCAAAAGAATTGCGAGGAACGGTTTCTTCATGAGATGAATTGCTGAATGAGCAGCTTGGGATTTTGGAACTTTGGAAATCGCCGTCAAGATTCTTTGCGCAGCGATTGCCATCGCAACGGCGCCTCCGCTCACCAGATTACAGCAACTGATAAGGATCGACATCAACGGTCACGGCGACGTCTTCGGGGAATGGCAGTTTGTCGAGCGTTTCGCGCACGAGGCGGCTCAGGCGCATGATCGCTTCGCCGCGGATCAAAATGTGAAAACGGAATTGCCCTTGCAATTTTTCGAGAGGCGCAGGCGTTGCGTCACCCAGGATGAATTCTTCTCGCAGCGCTTCCTTCAACCGGCGTTTTAACGTTTCAGCGGAAAGTTTCGCGCGCGCCTCGTGCGCAGAACGCACCGTGATCAGGATCGCATGTTTGAATGGCGGAAAATCGCAGCGCTCACGAAATTCGAGTTCCTGTTGAAAATAGCCGGCGAAATCGTGGTGGCGGGCAAACTGGATCGACGGACTAAACGGCGTGTAAGTTTGTACAAAAACTTCACCGGATGTTTCTCCACGTCCGGCGCGTCCGGCGACCTGCGTGAGAAGCTGAAACGTGCGTTCCCCTGCGCGAAAATCCGGCAGATGCAGTGCGAGATCTGCATTGATGATTCCGACCAGCGTCACATTCGGAAAATGGAGACCCTTCGCGATCATTTGTGTGCCGACGAGGATGTCGATGTTGCCTGTGCGGAAATTCCTCAGAGTTTCACGATACGCTTCCTTGCGCGTCATTGAGTCTGCATCCATTCGGCGCACGGTAGCTTTCGGAAAAATTTGGGACACGGTTGCTTCGACCTTCTCCGTGCCGAAGCCTGCATAAATCAGTGCGTCTTTTCCGCAGGCTGGACATTTCTTTGGCACCGCGGCGGTGTGCCCACACAGATGACAGCTCAACCGTCCAGCGACTGCGGGATGTCGATGAAAGGTGAGCGCAACACTGCAATTCGGGCAGTTACGCGCTTCGCCACAATTGCTGCATAGGAGTGAAGTGGAGAAACCGCGCCGATTCAAAAACAAGATTGTCTGCTCTCGCTTCTCCATGCGATCGGCAATCGCGGCTCGCAATTTTTCTGACAAGATGGTTGCCGCCTTCCCTTTTCGCCGCTCCTGGCGAAGGTCGACAATGCGCATGAGCGGCATCTGCTTTTCATCTATCCGCTGACTCAGTGTAACCAGCCGATATTTTCCAATTGCAGCGTTGTGATAACTCTCGAGTGACGGCGTAGCGCTTCCCAAGACCACGACGCATTTCTCAATCTTCGCGCGCACGATCGCCACGTCACGCGCGTGATATCGGGGAGCTTCTTCCTGTTTATATGTCGTCTCGTGTTCTTCATCGACGACGATGAGCGCCAGGTTTTTCAACGGTGCGAAGATCGCGCTCCGCGCGCCGATTACGATACGCGCGCGACCGGAATGAATTTTATGCCATTCATCGTGACGTTCGCCCTCGGACAAATGGCTGTGCAACACCGCGACCGCGTCCTGGATGTCGGCGAAGCGCCCTTTGAAACGCTCAACCGTTTGCGGCGTTAGCGAAATTTCAGGAACGAGAACAATTGCAGTGCATTCGCGCTCAAGGGCGGCACGAATCGCCTGCAGGTAAATTTCGGTCTTGCCGGAACCGGTCACGCCGTGAAGCAAAATCGGGCGCGACTTTTCGGGTGAATCGAGCGCTTGTGTGATCTCCTCAAGCGCGTGCGTTTGTTCTTGGTTCAAAATGAGATTCGAGGTCGCGACGAATTGTTCATCAGCATGTGGATCCCGCACAACTGCTTCTTCGCGCAACTCCACGAGGCCGCGTTTCTCCAGCGCACGGAGCGTCTGGTTGTCGAGAGAGGTTTGCCGCAGAAGTTGCGAGGCGCGGGTTGGAGCTTCCAATCGCAAGATCGTCTCCAGAAGTTCTGCCTGTCGGGGGGCGCGTCTTCGCAATTTCTCAAGTTCTTCATTGGCGATCTTGCGTCCGGGCTGGACGAACAATTGCTTTTTCCATCCGATTTCCGCGCGCCGGATGACTTGCGGCAATAAACTGCGCATTACTGTTTCGATTGGGCAGCAATAATAGGCGCTGATCCACCTGCCTAACTCGAGCAATTGTTCCCTCAAGATCGGCGCTTCGCCAACGACCGCTTCGATTGTCCGGATGCCTTTCGCTTCGCTTTGCTCTGTGATAGCGACAACCGTCGCAAGAGCCGATTTGTCTCGAAACGGCACGCGCACGCGAGACCCGACTCCCACTCGCTCCATCAAGCCTTCTGGCACAGCATAGTCGAGCTCGCGGTGAATTGCCCGATCAATGATGACGCGAACGTAGCTGGGTTTCGTCATGGAGACCGCGTTAATTTAATTGCTCGGGACTGCAGGAGCACGAGATTTGATGCCGAGGTGATACGATTCCTGCTCAAACTGGTCCTGTGCGTAATGCTGGCGCTGGCGGCGGGTTTCGCATATCTCGCCGTGCGATCGGGCGATCCGGTCTACACGTTTTACGAATGGATGAGCCCGGCACGGTTTCATCAGTACGATCGCCTTATTCGCGCCGTAGCAGCCGAACATCATCTTGATCCGATGCTGGTGAAAGCAGTCGTCTGGCGTGAGAGCCGCTTCGATCCAAGAAAACATGGCAGCCACGGAGAGCGCGGACTCATGCAAGTGAGCGAGAAAGCGGCTAACGAATGGGCGCATGCAAATAGAACCGACAATTTCAAAGTGGAGCAACTTTTTGATCCGAAAACGAATCTTGAGGCTGGTACGTGGTATTTGCATCGCGCCGTTGAGCGCTGGGAAGCGCAGTCAGATCCCACCCCCTTTGCGCTCGCCGAATACAACGCGGGCGCCAGTCGTGTCGAGCGATGGAGCGGCGGAAGCGGCGGCAGTAGCATTCCGGTAAAGCAGTTCCTGCAGAACATCGACTTTCCCGGAACGCGGAAGTATGTCGACTCAATTATCCAACGATACCAATTTTACCAGCGGCGAGGGCAAATGTGATGAATCTGAGCCGTGCAATCACCGCTCGATTCGAAAAGCTTGCGACAATGCGAGTTTTCGGCTTGTGCGGTAAGAATTATCAATCTAAACTCGCGCCTTTCATAGCGAGGCAATGCGGCGTCGTTTTTTAATAGGGGCCTTGGTTATTCTTGCGTGTGGTGCAGCGTGGGGACTGGCCGCGCCGTTCGGGACTACCGGTTCACCGGGGCAAAACAACACCGCCGCCAGATCGACTGCATTCGAGGCAGGCTTCGCGACGCACGAAACGCGGATCGAGTCACAAACAGCGCCCGAGTTTCCAGGCGTCACCGAAATGCCGGCACAAGGTGAGATTGAAATACCGGCACCGACGCGCGCCAGCTTTATGGCGAGTTGGGACCGTGCGA
Organism: Candidatus Dormiibacterota bacterium; assembly: GCA_035472675.1. Classification (GTDB taxonomy): domain Bacteria; phylum Verrucomicrobiota; class Verrucomicrobiia; order Chthoniobacterales; family UBA10450; genus Udaeobacter. Next base: position 1,202 of record DATIOX010000113.1, on the reverse strand, counting down.
GCGACGCGATCGGCTACCTCTTGGATGTTTCAACAAATAACTCATTTAGCAGTTACTTGAATGGTTATCACGATTTGGAGGTGGGCAACCTAACGGGGCGGGTCGTGACTGGTCTGAATCCCGGCACCACCTACTACTATCGGGTGCGCGCTTACAATGCGAGGGGCTCCGGCGGTTACTCGGATGTAATGAGCGTTACAACGGTAGCGACTGCCGGGATGATCATTCACGCAACGTTCGACAGTTCTATCACTAACAACCCAAACGCGGCGGCTATTGAGGCGATGATCAACCGTTGCATCTCGATTTACGAATCGCTCTTTAGCGATGCGATCACGATTGAGATTCTTTATCGCTACTCGACGACTGCGCCAGACGGAACTGCACTGTCACAGGGAACTCTCTCGCAAAGTGACTCCGTAATTTACGGGATTCCGTGGGACATTTATATCAATGCCTTGAGAGCGGACGCAAAGACGAGCAACGATAATATTGCAAACGCGAGTCTGCCTGGGACTGCACTATCCGGAACTATCAAGCCGAAAGGTCCAAACGGTCGAGCGGTTGGGTTAGACACGCCACCGGCAATGTTCGCAAACGGCACCGTTGGGAACGGCGGACCGTATGATGGGATCGTTACGCTTAATTCCTCCGCGCCATTTCAGTTCACCCGGCCTGTCAGTGCGAATAACTTCGACGCACAGAATGCCACCGAGCATGAAACAGACGAGGTCATCGCTTTTGCATCGCATGCAGACGTCTCTAATCTCCGCACGCAAGACCTGTTCAGTTGGTCATCTGCCGGCGTTAGAAACATCCGTTCGACTGGTACGCGCTATTTCTCCATCAACGGCGGCTTTACAAACATAGTCAATTTCAATCAGAACCCGAGTATGGATTTGGGCGATTGGTTAAGCGCGGCGTGCCCGCAAGCGCATCCATACGTGCAGAATGCCGCTGGCTGCCGAGGTCAATCATCGGACATCTCGGCAACATCGCCGGAAGGCATCAACCTCGACGTTATCGGTTATGACTTGGTGACTACCGCCAGGGCTGCAGTAGCCGACTTTAACAACGACGGCCACCCGGACTATGTGCTCCGTAATCCCAGCACGCACCAAACAGCGATTTGGTATCTAAACAACAACATTTATCAGGGTGGCGCTTTAGGTCCAAGCATTACAGCTGGCTGGAGCCTGGAC
>DATIOX010000112.1:0-16284 GCA_035472675.1 Candidatus Dormiibacterota bacterium | reverse complement strand
TACGCCAGGTTTCTTTGTTCGCGTGCGCGTTTCGGGCGCAACGCCTTATCGGGCTGCACTAGTCCCGGACAGAGTGATCAGCTCGCAACAAGGGTTGAAATACGTATTCGTCGTGAAGCCCGATAATACCGTCGAACGTCGCAACCTCGAGACCGGTGGTTTGTTTGAAGGAAAACGGATTGTGAAAAGCGGGCTGAAGGACGGCGAGAAAGTTGTCTCGACCCGGCTGCAACTTTTGCAAGCCGGAATGAAAGTCACGCCTGTACCTGAAGAGACTCCTGCCAGCGAAACGGACACAAAGAAAAGCGTCGCTGAATCGCAAAACGGAAAATGACGGCGCAGCAGGAACGGCAGTCGGCATGAACTTTCCTCATTTCTTCATCGACCGGCCAATTTTCGCCGGCGTGATCAGCATTGTCATCACGCTGGTCGGGGTCATTGCACTTTCGACACTGCCCATCGCGCAATATCCCGATATCGCGCCACCCACCATCCAGGTCACAGCCAGCTATCCCGGCGCGAACGCAAAGGTGGTCTCGGAGACCGTGGCGACGCCGATCGAGCAGCAGGTCAATGGTGTTGAAAACATGCTCTACATGTCCTCGCAAAGCACAAGTGACGGCAACATGACGCTGAGCATTACCTTTAAGCTTGGAACAAATCTCGATACGGCGCAGGTGTTGGTCCAAAACCGCGTCGCCATTGCCATTCCCGTGCTTCCGCCTGAGGTGCAGCGAATCGGCGTGACGACGAAAAAACAATCGCCCGACATCACGATGGTTGTGCACCTCGTTTCGCCGGATGGATCGCTCGATCAGCTTTTTACCAGCAATTACGCTCTACTCCAGGTTCGTGACGAGCTCGCGCGGCTCGACGGTGTCGGTGACATTAATGTTTTTGGCGCGCGCGAATATTCGATGCGGATTTGGCTGGATCCGCACCAGTTGTCTGCGCGCGGATTAACAGCCCAGGATGTGGTGAGTGCCATCCAGGAGCAAAATGTGCAAGTCGCGGCCGGAATCATCGGCGCGCCGCCTGTGCCAAAGGGCGCGACGGCATTTCAATACACCGTTAGCACGCAAGGCCGGCTCACTGACGAAAAACAGTTCGGCGACATTATTGTTAAGACCGGCGCTAACGGTCAGGTCACGCGCGTGCGCGACATCGCGCGGGTTGAACTCGCCGCTCGCGATTACACGGTCAACAGCGGGCTCGGCGGAAAACCGGCGACCGCGATTGCGATTTTCCAACTCCCTGGCTCGAACGCGCTAGCGACTTCCGATGCCGTGAGAAAAAAAATGGCTGAACTCAAACAGCGTTTCCCCAGTGGCCTGGACTACACGATCGTTTACGATCCGACGGTCTCTGTCCGCGAATCGATTCACGAAGTTCAAAAGACGCTCTTCGAAGCAATCGGGCTCGTCGTGCTTGTCGTCTTGATCTTTCTTCAAACCTGGCGGGCGGCAATCATTCCTCTCATCGCGATCCCGGTTTCTTTGATCGGCACGTTCGCGGCGATGAAAGGCTTCGGGTTCTCGATCAACAATCTCTCGCTGTTCGGCATCGTTCTAGCAATCGGGATCGTGGTTGATGACGCCATTGTAGTTGTCGAGGCAATCGAGCATCATATTGAAGATGGTTTGAGTCCTCGCGACGCAGCGCGCAAGGCGATGACCGAAGTTGGTGGAGCCTTGGTTGCGATCGCGCTGGTACTTTGCTCGGTATTTATCCCGACCGCGTTCATCACCGGAATTACCGGCACATTTTTTCGCCAATTCGCGCTGACCATTGCGGTCTCGACCGCGATCTCCGCACTTAATTCGCTAACACTGTCCCCTGCCCTCGGTGCTCTGCTCCTCAAGCCACGCGGCGCGAAGAGGGATTTGTTCCAACGAATTATCGATGGGTTGCTTGGATGGTTCTTTAGAGGATTCAACAAAACATTTTCCTGGGCCTCGAACGCATACGGCAACACGGTCGGGCGCCTTGTCCGATTAGCTGTCATCGTTTTATTTATCTATGCGGGTTTACTTGTGCTGACCGGTGTCGGTTTCAAAGTTGTGCCGGGCGGCTTTCTGCCGACGCAAGATCGCGGTTACGCCGTGGTGTATGCGCAATTACCTGATGCCGCTTCGCTCGAGCGGACCCAGGCGGTTGTCGACAAGATTTCGAAAATCGCGCACGAAACCCCCGGCATTCTCAACACCGTTGAATTCGCGGGATTCAATCTCTTCGGCGGCAATCAGCCAAACACGGCTGCGGTGTTTCTTCCATTCAAAGAATTTTCCGAGCGAAAAACGCACGACCAGAGTCTGCCAGCGATTCTGGCGAAAATAAATGCGCGTGTGCGCGCGGAGATTCCCGAAGCTCTGGTGATTGCTTTTCCGCCGCCGCCCGTGTCTGGCATTGGTAATGCCGGCGGCTACAAATTGTTTATTCAAGATCGCGGCAACGCCGGTCTCGACGAACTTCAAACGCAGGCTTTTGCCATGATGGTAAAGGCAAATCAAACGCCAAGTTTGGCGAACAATTTGACGACCTTTCGTGCGAACGTTCCGCAGATTTGGCTCGACGTCGATCGCGTCAAAGCGAAGAGCATGGACGTGCCGCTCAGCAACATCTTCGGCACGCTCCAGACTTATCTTGGATCGACATACGTGAATGATCTCACACTCTTTGGTCGCACCTATCGCGTCACGGCACAGGCCGACTCGCAATTCCGTTTGAGTCCGGATGACATTCGCTTGCTGAAGACGCGCAATAACTCGGGGGGAATTGTTCCGCTCGGGTCGGTTGCGACTGTGAAGGAGGTAAGCGGCGCCGACCAGATCACCCGCTACAACATGTTTACCGCGGCCGACCTCAGCGGTCAGCCTGCACCGGGCGCGAGCAGCGGCGAGGCGCTTGCCGCCGTTGAACGTCTCGCTAAACAAATTCTGCCTACCAGCTTCACGACCGAGTGGACGGAGATAGCGCTCCAGCAAAAACTTGCGGGCAACAGCGCGATTTACATTTTTCCGCTTTGCGTTCTGTTTGTTTTCCTGCTGCTCTCGGCGCTTTACGAAAGCTGGTCGTTGCCCCTCGCAATCATTTTGATCGTTCCGATGTGTCTGTTCAGTTCGATCTACGGTGTCTGGCTGCGTTCGATGGAGAACAACATCTTCACACAGATCGGCTTTGTCGTTCTCGTCGGGCTTGCCTGTAAGAACGCCATCCTGATCGTCGAATTCGCAAAACAAATTCAAGACCGCGATCAAAAAGATCGCTTCACCGCCGCGGTCGAAGCGTGTCGTCTTCGATTGCGTCCAATCTTGATGACTTCATTCGCGTTCATCTTCGGTGTCGTTCCGCTGGTCGTTAGTTCGGGTGCCGGCGCGGAAATGCGACAAGCCCTCGGCACCGCGGTCTTTTTCGGAATGCTCGGAGTTACCGGCTTTGGCCTTTTTCTCACACCGGTGTTCTACGTCGTAATCATGTGGTTCAAAGAACGCCGCGCCAAAACACGAGCGCCAGCGCCCACACAATCCGCACCGCCTGTAGCGACGGAGCCAGCTGTCAGCTAGCATGAAACGGAAGGGGCGATAATATGATACTGCAAATCTACACCATCATTCACACATTGATTAGCCTGGTCGCGATTTTCACCGGCTTTGTCGTTGTATTCGGATTGCTTGCCGGTAAGCGTCTCGATGGCTGGACGAAATGGTTTCTCGTCACAGCCGTCGCGACGACGATCACGGGATTCTTTTTCCCGTTTCATGGTTTCACGCCGGCCATCGGTCTCGGCATCATATCGCTGCCGTTCCTCGCACTCACGATTTTCGCGCGTTACCCGAAGCATCTCGCAGGGCCGTGGCGCTGGATCTACGTCATCTGCGGCGTGATTTGTCTCTACTTCAATCTTTTTGTCGCAGTAGTGCAGGCATTTGAAAAAATTCCGTCGTTGCATGCGCTTGCTCCGACACAGACTGAGCCGCCATTCAAACTCACGCAGCTTTTTGTTTTGACGCTTTTTGTCGTGCTTGCCATCGCTGCGGCGATCAGGTTTCGCATCCAACCAATCCGTACGACTTAAATCTAAAAGATGGCGAGTGAAAGGAACGGCCCTCTTGAGGGGAATGTTTGGCGCATCTGTCACTTGCTTTCCGTTTTCTTAGCCACAGGGTAGCTGTTGACCGCGATCGATCCAAAAGTGCCATGAAACTTCGCAGTGAAACCGACACTCTGTTCAATACCTTGCGACAATCGGCAAAGCCGAAACCGGTGAGCGCGCTCGAAAAGCTCATCCAGGACGGGCCAGATCATGAGCTTTGCCGGATCAATGCTCTCGCATTCGCTGCCCAGCGCAAACTCGATGAGGAGGACGTGATCGCCGCTTTTCTGCACGGCGCGCGACTCGGCATTTTCGATATGTCGTGGAACATCCTCTGTCCCGGTTGCGGTGGCGTCCTCGATTCAGGCGCCACGCTTAAAACCGTAAACCAAGCCGAGTATCAGTGCGCCCTTTGCGCCGCGGGATACGAGCCGACACTGGACGAAATCGTGGAAGTAACGTTTACGATCAGTCCGCGGGTGCGAAGAATCGCTGCACACGATCCGGAGACGCTGCCGTGGATCGAATATTACAAACAAGTGTATTGGAGTTCGGGCTTGGATCTGCCCGATTACGCGACACTGGCCAAGCTGATTAAGGCAGTGACTTTGGACACCACCGAGCTTCCAGCTGGCGAGAAAGTGGTTTTGTCGCTGAAGCTGCCCGAAGCATTTGTGATCGTGTTCGATCCTGTCCTTCACATGTCTCAGTTCATCGAGGTAAAGGGCGAGCCGACACGCAAACGCCAGTCGTTCGGCTTCGTCATCACCAGGAAGCACGCGCCCACCGGGACAATTCAGATGCGCCCAGGCCGTCTGGAGATTTCGTTGGAGAACCGCTCGAATGTGCGCACGTTGCCCGGCATTTGGGTCGCCGACCATAAGCTTCACGATCTCCTCAGCAAACGTCGGCCGTTCTTGACGGCGAAACGTCTCCTGACCAATCAAACGTTCCGCGATATTTATCGCACCGATACGCTCGACGTAGATCAGCGCCTCAAGATCACGAGTCTCACCTTCCTCTTTACCGACCTTAAAGGCTCAACCGAACTCTACGAGCGCGTTGGAGATTTGGCTGCCTACGATTTGGTAAGGGCTCACTTCCGGGTCTTGAACGAAATCGTAGCGGCGGAAAGAGGAGCCGTTGTGAAGACAATTGGTGATGCCGTGATGGCGACGTTCCCGACGCCGGACCGGGCAATGGCAGCGGCGCTCAAAATGCGCGAAGCATTGAAGGATTTGAAGGGCGATTTGCTTCTTAAGATCGGCATCCACGAGGGGCCGTGTCTGGCTGTTTCGCTGAACGAACGTCAGGACTACTTCGGACGGACCGTAAACATCGCCGCGCGCGTTCAAGGTCTCGCGACGTCGCGTTCTATCTTCGCAACCAGACGGGTCGTCACGGACAGCAAAGCTTCAAAGCTGCTGCTATCAAACGGCATCGCCGCGATCCCGGAGAAGCGTTCGCTCCGCGGCATCGCCAATGAGTTCGAAATTTTCGAAATACCCTGAGCAGTCTGGTTTAAACGCTTCTTACCGAGACGAAGGCGATAGGATCGATCACGCGGCTCGAAGGATTGCTGCTCGAATTACTGGAGCAGTTGTTCGGTTAAGCGGATGGTGACATCATGCACAACAGAACAAAGACTGACAGGTTGCAATGACCGACAGAATTCCATCAGATCCGCCATCGCTGACTGTGGCGATGCCATTAACGTTTCCCGAACGCATCCACCAGATATTTCCAACGTTAACCGCAACTCAAATTGCGCGCATCGCAGCGCATGGCCAGGCGCGTCAAATTAAAAAGGGCGAGATTTTGTTGGACGTCGGAGATCAACTTCGGTTCTTCGTTGTCACTGAAGGAAAGCTCGACATCCTCGGAGTGTCCGATTCAAGCGAATCGCTAATCGTGACGCTTCAGCCGGGCCAATTCACGGGCGAGGTCAATCTTCTCTCCGGCCGGCGCACGTTTACGCGCATTCGGGCAAGTGAACCCGGCGAGGTGATCGAAGTCGATCGCGAGGATTTGTTGAAGCTCATTCAAACCGATACCGAACTGAGCGACATTCTCATGCGCGCGTTCATTCTGCGCCGGGTTGAGTTGATCTCGTACCAAATCGGCGACGTCGTGGTTCTGGGATCAACCTATTCAGCCGAAACGCTGCGGATCAGGGAATTCCTGACACGCAATGGTTATCCGCATGCCTATGTCGACCTCGATCAAAATTCGGACGCGCAGGAATTGCTCGACCGTTTTCATGTTGCTGTGCAAGACGTCCCGGTCGTGATCTGCCGCGGACAATCTGTCCTTCGTAATCCGACTAATCGGCAAATCGCCGACTGTCTCGGATTCAACGAAGCGATCGATCGAACTCATCTGCGTGATTTGGTTATAATCGGCGCCGGCCCCGCAGGACTTGCCGCTGCGGTTTACGGCGCGTCGGAAGGCCTGGACGTGCTTGTAGTTGAATCCGAGGCGCCAGGGGGACAAGCCGGCTCCAGTTCTAAAATTGAAAATTATCTCGGTTTTCCGACCGGAATTTCGGGACAGGAACTGGCCGGGCGTGCTTACACGCAGGCACAGAAATTCGGCGCCGAAATCATGATCGCCAAGTGCGCGAAACGCCTCATCTGCGACCGCCAACCGTACGCGATTGAATTGGATGACGGCCAAACTGTTCCCGCGCGTACAGTCATCATCGCCAGTGGCGCTGTCTATCGCAAGTTGTCGCTCGATAATGTCGCGCGATTCGAAGGTGCTGGCATTTACCACGGCGCGACGTTTGTTGAATCGCAACTATGTCGCGACGAAGAAGTGATTGTCGTGGGCGGAGGAAACTCTGCCGGACAGGCGGCCGTATTTCTCGCGCAGACCTCCAAATGCGTCCACATGCTGGTGCGTTCCAGTGGATTGGCGGCGAGCATGTCGCGGTATTTGATCCAGCGCGTTGAAAAGAATCCTGCGATCGATTTGCGGACGTGCACGGAAATCATCGGACTCGAGGGCAAGAATCATCTCGAACGTGTTACCTGGCGCGACAAGCGGACGGGAAAAACCGAGACGCGCGAAATTCGCCACGTCTTCGTCATGGCCGGAGCGGTTCCAAACTCGCGCTGGCTCGACGGGTGCATGCTTCTCGACAGTAAGGGATTCATCAAGACGGTGACGGATCTGTGGCGAGACGACCTGACTGCGACGGGTTGGCCAGTGACTCGCTCTCCTCACCTTCTCGAAACGAGTTTGCCCGGAGTGTTCGCTGTTGGTGACGTTCGCGCGGGCAATGTCAAACGCGTCGCCTCGGCTGTTGGCGAAGGCTCAATCGCTGTTGCTTCCATTCACCAAGTACTGCGAGAGTAGATGGGTATGTCTGCGTGCCTTCACATCGACGCGATTGCGTCAATCAAACAACCCCAGCGCCGCGAATGCGAAGAATGCGTGAAGATCGGCTCATACTGGGTCCATCTGCGCACGTGCCAAAGTTGTGGCGTCACGCTGTGCTGCGACAGCTCTCCAAATCGTCACGCCACTAAACACGCGCACGCAACCGGGCATCCGGTCATTGCCTCCGCACAACCGGGGGAGCGTTGGTTGTACTGCTATCCTGACAACGCGTTTGCGGAATATTAGGCACTGGCGCGGTCCTCATCTGAGTTTGCAAAACTCGCGATTGAATTATGATCGCGGTGCGCGATGAATTTACATCTCCGTTTATGAGCGGCTTCTTCGAGGAGTTGCAGCGACGGAAAGTCTATCGGGTCGCTGCAGCTTACATCATCGCTGCGGGATTCATCATTCAGATCGGGTCGGCGGTTTTTCCAGCATGGGAATTGCCAAACTGGACATTGCGCCTTGTGGTTGTGTTTTTGTTGATTGGTTTTCCGATCGCCCTGATCCTTGCTTGGGCCTACGATGTAACGCCTCAGGGAATTCGAGCAACACCGGCGCCAACAACGCACCGTCGTCGCAATATCTATCTGCTCGTTGCAGCTGGCATCATCGTCTCGTCTGTCGCCGGTTTTTTTCTGCTGCCGCGGGCTTCCGCGCGCAAGGTCGACAAGTCGATCGCGGTTTTGCCTTTTGAAAATCTGAGCGACGAAAAGGATAACGCCTACTTCGCCGACGGCATGCAGGACGATATCCTAACGAATTTATCGAAAATCGGCGATCTTAAGGTCATTTCGCGCACATCGGTCAATTCTTATCGGGATAATGCGGGGCGCAATGCGCGTGAAATTGGAAAAGCGCTCGGTGTGGCGACGCTTTTGGAGGGGAGCGTTCGCCGAGTCGGCAATCGGGTGCGGGTGAATGTGCAGCTAATCAACGCCGATAACGACGAGCACATTTGGGCGGAAGATTACGATCGCGATTTGACCGACGTCTTTGCGATCCAAAGTGATCTCGCCCAGAAGATCGCAACCTCTCTTCAGGCGAAATTGTCGCCTAACGAGAAAACGCGTCTTAATCAACGTCCGACCGAAAACTCAGAGGCCTATCTGCTGTTTATGCAAGCCGAGCCGTACGCGAACGGGCCGGAAATGTTCACCGAGAATTATCTGAAAGCTGAGCAGCTTTACGGACAAGCAATCAAACTCGATCCCAACTTCGCTGCGGCCCACGCTTGTCTGTCGATGGTCGAAAGCTGGGCCTATCACACGTTCGATCCGACGCCGCCCCGCCGCGAGAAGGCGCGTGCATCGGCCGATGACGCTTTGCGTCTTCAGCCCGATCTTCCGGAAGGACATCTCGCTCTCGGCTTCGCATACTATTATGGCAACCGCGACTACGATCGCGCGCTGGCTGAATTCGAAATCGCACGTCGCGATTTGCCTAACGAAGCCCAGGCTTACATGGCGATCGGCGCGATCCAACGTCGTCAGGGTAAGTGGACCGAGTCGATTGCGAACTTCGAAAAGGCTCTGGCGCTTGATCCCAAGAATGCCGGCTTTCTGTATAACCTTGGTTTCACTTATGTCGGACTGAAACAATACGAAGCGGCGGACAAGATGTTTGATCGCGCACTGGAAGTGGCACCCCAATCTTTTAGCTCGCGTGCACTCAAGGGCATAACCGCCATTCTGTGGAAGGGCGATGTCGAGGCGGCGGAAAAGCAACTCGCGTTAACCCCAGTGCGGGACGCGAACGGCCTGGTTACGTCCACTGAAGTTTGGGTTTTAATGCTCGGGCGCAAGTTTTCGGAAGCGCTTCGGGAAATTGAACAATTTCGCGGAGAAGTATGTGATGCTCACGGCGGCCGCACGCCGAAAGCTTTCTTCGAAGGTCTCATTTACCTCTGCCAAGGAGACAAAACGAAAGCGATGAACGCGCTTGAGCATGCTCGCGCTATTGCGGAGCAATTGGTGCAGGAAAGCCCTAACGATGCTCCCAGACGCGCGATTCTGGGTCAGATTCTGGCGGCGCTCGGTCAGAAAGAAGCCGCTATTGTCGAAGGCAAACGTGCGACTGAACTTTTGCCCGAATCGGAGGACGCTTACGATGGTCCACAAATCACCGGGCAGCTTGCAGCAATCTACGCTTGGACCGGAGAAAACGACCAAGCCTTGCGCTTGCTCGATCATTTACTTCAAACAACAAACGGAATCACCGTTCCACTTCTCAAACTTGATCCCAGCTGGGATCCATTACGCAAAGATCCTCGCTTCCAAGCGTTGATCGACAAGTACGCGGCCAACCCTGACGTGGCTTTACGCAAACGATGAAAAACCGTCTATGGACTGAGCATACAGATAATTGGAAGAAGTATGCAGCTCTAAACCAGCTGTAGACGCTTGCGTAATTAACCTCCGTTGCTGAGTCGAGGTTTTGGGCGATTGTGATCGAGTTAGAGTACTTCGTCATGACCGGCTTCTTCGAGGAGTTGCAGCGGCGGAAAGTCTATCGGGTCGCTGCAGCTTACATCATCGCTGCGGGCTTCATCATTCAGATCGGGTCGGCGGTTTTTCCGGCATGGGAATTGCCAAACTGGACGCTGCGTCTTGTGGTCGTGTTTTTGCTGATGGGATTTCCCATCGCTCTTATTCTTGCCTGGGCTTATGACGTTACGCCCCAGGGAATTCGTGTCACCCCGGGATCACACCGACGCCGCAATTTGCTAATGCTGATTGCGTCGGGCGTGATCATTTCCGCTGGAGCGGGCTTCTTCCTCTTGCCCCGGGCGTCAGCGCGCAAGATCGACAAGTCGATTGCCGTCCTGCCCTTCCAAAGTCTCAGCGATGAAAAGGAGAACGCCTACTTCGCTGACGGGATCCAGGACGATATCCTGACCAATCTTTCAAAGATTGGTGAGCTGAAGGTGATCTCGCGTATGTCCGTCATGTCTTATCGGGGCGATGCCGTGCGGAACGCCCGCGAAATAGGGAAAGCCCTGGGCGTGGCCACGCTTCTGGAGGGCAGTGTCCGTCGGATTGGCAATCGCGTCCGGGTGAACGTGCAGCTGATCGACGCGAACAACGACGAACATATTTGGGCAGAGGATTACGATCGCGATTTGACCGATGTCTTTGCCATCCAAACGGATCTTGCGCAAAAAATAGCCTCCGCTCTTCAGGCAAAACTTTCCCCAACCGAAAAAGCGCGACTCGATAATCGGCCAACCCAAAATCCGGACGCCTATCTCCTCTTCGTCCAGGCGCACGATTACGCCAATCGAACGGATATGTTTCACGACGCATCTTTGAAGGCTGAGCCGCTTTTTGAACAAGCCATCAAACTCGATCCGAACTTTGCCCTTGCTTTTGCCGGTCTTTCAATGGTGGAGAGCTGGATCTATCACAGTTTCGATCCAACAGAAGGCCGCCGACAAAAAGCGCGCCTCAACGCGGATGAAGCCTTGCGATTGCAACCGGATCTTCCCGAAGGGCATCTTGCACTCGGTTTCTCTTATTACTATGGCGACCGCAATTACGAGCGCGCTCTTGCCGAATTTGAAATTGCGAGGCAGGGTCTGCCGAATGACGCACAGGCCTATATGGCTATCGGCGCCATTCAACGACGACAGGGCAAGTGGGCGGAATCAACCGCGAATTTGGAAAAAGCCGCCACACTCGATCCGAAAGCCACGAACATCCTGATCAATCTTGCCTCCAGTCACATCGCGCTGCGCAACTTCGAGACCGCTAAAAAGATTCTCGATCGTGTCATGGCTATCGCCCCGCGATCATTAGAGGCGTGTGGATTGAAGGGATTCATGGCGGTGCTATGGAAGGGTGATCTTAGCGCGGCCGAAAAAGAATTTTCTTCTGTTCCGCCTGAAAACGATGTGAGCGGACTAATGACCTGGGGGCGGGCCTGGATTCTAACGCTGGAGCGGAAGTTTCCAGATGCCCTTGAACTTCTGGAAGGATTTCGCGGTGACACGATGTTCACTACTACCACTGCCCCATACCCGACGGCTTTGGCGAAAGGCCTGATTCACCTGCTTCAAGGCGATAAGACCAAAGCGAGGGCAGAGTTCGAGAAAGCGCGCGAGATCTCGGAAAAATTGCTCCGCGAAGCGCCCGGAGACGCTGCCCGACACGCGCAGCACGGCCGGATCCTTGCGGCGTTGGGTCAAAAGCAGGAAGCCATCGCCGAAGGCAAGCGCGCAGTTGAGTTGTTACCTGAATCTCAAGATGCCCTTGATGGGCCGCAGTGCACCTCTGCGCTCGCCGAGATTTATGCCTGCACCGGAGAATTCGACGAAGCATTTCGCCTGCTCGATCATTTGTTCGCAATCCCCTGCAATCTCACCGTCCCGATGTTCAAGCTCGATCCAGCCTGGGATCCACTCCGTAAAGATCCGCGCTACCAGGCTCTGATCGACAAGTATACAGCAAAGAGTTAACACGCGTTTTCAGCATCGATATGAAAAACATCTTCGGACTCAGCATACCGCAAACGCTGGAAGAGGTTTGTGATCCACAGCGTGTCGCCCTGCTAGTTTATGACATGCAGGTCGGCATTTTGAATCAGATCAAAAACCCGGAGCAATTGACGCTACAAGTTCTCAAGGTGTTAAGCGCGGCCCGCCACGCCGGAGTTCGCGTCTTGTTTTCGCGGCATCTTTCATTGCCAAAAGAACTAATGGGCATGTCTCAATTCCGGATGGCTATGGCCTGGCAACGAACCGACTCGCCCGAACAGGTCAAACCATGGTTTCTGCGCGACGATCCTTCCTTTCAAATTATTCCGGAGTTGGCGCCACGTCCGACTGAGGGCGTATTCGAAAAATTGACGATGTCAGCCTTCAAAGGAACCTGGCTCGATTTCGCTCTGCGAGATTGCGGCATCAACGCCTTTATCGTTGTCGGCGTCGCAACCGAGATCGGAATCGAGCCGACGATCCGCCACGGCGCTGATCTCGGTTACATTCCGGTTTTCGTGAACGATGCCTGCGGAAGCGGCAATGCGGAAGCCGCGCAACGTTCGATTAACAGTATCAAATTCATCGGTGACGCTCTGATCACGGACACGGAAACCGTTTGTTCCTGTTTAGCTCGTTCATGAACATTGCGGCCCGCGCACTACGCGTTCTCCGGAAACAACTCAGACCAAATATCTGCGAAGTGGCGTAATCGCGCGCGATTTTGCCGAGCATTTGAGGAGAATGTCAAAAAGGTTCGAAATCCTCGCTTACAGTTGTGTGAAGCGTCATAAATTTCTGAAACGAACTTGTAACTTTACTTGGCACAAGATTTTGAGAGATTCTTAGAGCGCCAAGTCCGTTAGGCCGTCTCTCAAAAGAGCTCCACCTGACCCGCTTTCCGCCGGTAACCCGCGAGCGAAATGGCTCGCTCGCACAATGTCAGCGCGTGAGTATGAAAAGCTCTCGAACCATCCGGAAGCGTTTTCGGACAGCAGCGATGCAGCGCAGAACATTCTCGGTGTTGAGCGCTGGCATCGTAATAATGGTCATGATTTCCCTAGTTGCGAGCGCGCAAAGTCCGAGCGCGGCACCGGCTGACTCACTGACGATGTCGTCGATGTTTTCTTGTCTATCGTGTACACAAACGGAAAGGTAACAGGAGATAAGGTTGGGCCGCACAGCGATCTGCTAGACGGCTTCCCGTATCTGGGACCGCCGCATGGTTTTACGCCGAAGGGCATCAAGGAGAATCTATGAACACACATGACTCAGGCACCAAAAGTTGGAAAGTTGTTATTCCCGTAATCATCATCGCCTTGTTCGTTGGCTGGTATTGGTTTCGACCGGAGCGGCTTGTCACCAACCGTCGGGTCCACGAAGGATTTCCCACGATCAACGATTCAACGACACAGATCCTTGCGTCGGGTACTTTTCATAGCGGCACGCACCCAACCGAGGGAACCGCAACGATCTATGGCGTCGAGAATGGGAGCCGGGTTCTTCGGTTCACGAACTTCAAGACATCTAACGGCCCTGACGTTCACATTTACATGGTGGCCGCCGAAGACGCCAGGGACAACGCAAGTGTGGAACACGCCGCGTTCGTCGATCTGGGAGTCATCAAGGGGAACATCGGCGACCAAAACTACACTCTCGGCTCCGATCTAGACTTGGCGAAGTACCGTACGGTGTCTGTGTGGTGCAAACGGTTTAGCAAGAATTTCGGCGCTGCACCATTGATGCCGGCTGCGCAATCAACCAGATAAGCCACAATGCAAATGGAGGTGTTGTTTTAATGAAAAAAAATCCGCTATCAGACGTTTCCTCTCGGAAGAAAAGAGAAGCTATGCCCAAGGTTTCTTTCGCCCGTGATATCAGGCCATTGTTTCGCGCCATCGATATTTCGCACATGAAATCGTACGGCATAAAGTTGGACGATTACACCTTCATGTCGAAGCCGGACATTGCTAACAAAGTACTTGGAACACTTTCGCCGCACGATGGCCACCCGCCTTCCATGCCACCTAGCGGGCCCCATTGGACCACAGACCAGCTCGCGTTGTTCGCCCACTGGCAGAAGGATGGATACCAGCCGTGAGCTTGATCATGGCTGCTGAAGAAATTCCGGTGTCTGCGTACGCATCCAAGCTCTTGAATAGCGCCGACACTGCGGAAGGCACTATGGCCTTTCGGTTTGAGAAGCCGCCGAGATTCGATTTCAAGAATTTGCCGCCTATTGATGTGGGAATGGCTTTGGCTGGGGATTCGCCTAACGAATCGTAGCTCCTGTTCGAGGTTAACAATATGTTAGCAAACAAGCCGAAAACCAAAATACTCGTCGATGGTGGAGACCCTGAGGAAACATTAAGAGTGAAGGAATTGATCGGGTTTGTTGATGGTCAAACCACTAACCCAAGCCTGATCGCGAAAAATCCGGAGATTCGGGAGCGAATTGCATCGGGCCACACCTTGAGCCCACAGGAGGAGAAAGACGAGTACAGGAAGATTGTTCAGGCCATCTCGCCATTGGTCCGCGAAGCAGGAGTTTCCATTGAAGTTTTTGCGGACATGGACACGAAAGCCGAGGAGATGTTCGCGCAGGGCGAGGAAATGTTCTCTTGGATTCCCAACGCCTACATCAAGTATCCATGCACACGCGAAGGCTTGCGAGCTGCAGAAATATCGGTGCAGAGACAAATTCGTGTGAATATGACGCTCTGTTTCTCGCAGGAGCAGGCAGCTGCGGTGTATGCCGCGACTAGGGGATCAGGAGAGCCGGTGTACGTATCGCCGTTTGTCGGGAGGCTTGACGACCGCGGCGAAAATGGCATCGACCTGGTCAGGAACATCAAAAAAATGTACGAGGATGGCGATGGGCACGTCTATGTTCTGGCTGCGAGCATACGGCACGTCGATCATCTGCTCGCTTCATTTGCGACCGGCGCTGAGCTCACCACTGTTCCCGCGAAGGTCTTGGTGGACTGGGACATAAAAGACTTTCCGATGCCGGATAAGAACTTCAGCTACAAAGCTGTTGATGCGAGTGGCAAGCCTCTGAAGGCGATTCCGTACAAGGCATTGGATCTCAAGCGTTCCTGGCAGAGCTTCGACATCGCGCATGAACTCACAACTATGGGCATTCAGAAGTTCGTGGCTGATTATCGCAGCACACTCAGGCCCTCAGCATAGGGAATCTCACCGAAGGTTGTGCGAAACAATCCTAAAACTGTAATCGTCACGGGAGCGTCGCAAGGGATCGGCGCCGCTATTGTTCAGGCGTTTTTAGCACGAGGCTACAATGTAGTGGGCACTGCACGAAAGGCGACGCAATCGAAGGATCTTTCAGCTTCCGACCACCTCGCCTTGATCGACGGCGACATCGGCCAATTTGAGACGGCGCAGAAAGTTGCAGAACTCGCGATCAAGAAGTTCGGCTCGATCGATGCAGTCGTCGCGAACGCCGGTATTTTCCTAGTGAAGCCATTCACGGATTATACGGCCGACGACTTTCGCGCTCTCGTTTCGACCAATCTCGAGGGCTTTATTTACATCACGCAGCTTGCGGTTAAGCAGATGCTGGCACAGAAGACCGGCGGCAGCGTCGTTACAATTACTGCGGCGCTGGCTGACAACCCGATTGCTGGCGTTACCGCCTCGCTTTCCATGATCACGAAAGGCGGCCTTGAAGCCGTCACCCAACACCTCGCGATGGAATACGCAAAGCAACATATTCGATTCAACGCCGTCGCTCCCGGTGCCGTCGATACCCCGCTCCACGCTAATGATTCGAAAGAATCCCTGACAGCGCAGTCGCCGATGGCGACCATCTCAACAGTGGAGGACATTGCCAGCGCGGTTGTTTATCTTACCGAAGCGCATCAAATCACAGGGGAGGTGCTGCACGTCGACGGCGGTGCGCACCTTGGCAAATGGTAACCAGCAACGGATTTCCGCCCGCAAGCGCCGAACAGCGCTTGAAAGAACTTGGTATCAAGTTGCCGACACCGCCCGAACCGTTCGGCACCTATGTGGAAGCGGTCCAGACGGGTAATCTGCTTTTTCTAACCGGAATGCTTCCTACGCAAGGCCGCGAGGCGAAATTCATAGGACGCCTCGGTGCGGAGCTTGATGTGGAAGCTGGCCGGAATGCGGCGCATCTCGCAACACTCAATGCGCTCGCTGTGGCGCGGGAGCATCTCGGATCGCTCGACAAAGTGACGCGGATCGTCCGGCTTGGCGTATCGGTAGCTACGTCAGGAGACGTCCGCAATCAGCCAAAAGTGGCTGATGCCGCTTCGGAGTTACTGCAAGACATCTTCGGAAAAGA
>DATIOX010000111.1:0-3056 GCA_035472675.1 Candidatus Dormiibacterota bacterium | reverse complement strand
CCGCGGCGAGCGGTGGCGTTGATGGCGAAGGTGGCGCGGGCGGTGCAATACGCGCATGGGCAAGGGATCCTGCATCGGGATTTAAAACCTGGGAACATTTTGCTGGATGGGCGGGGCGAACCGCTGGTGAGCGACTTCGGTCTCGCCAAATGGCTGGACACTAGCAGTCACTTGACGCGCACACTTACTATTTTTGGCACGCCCGGATATATTGCCCCCGAGCAGGTGAACGGATCGGCGGGCAAACTTGGTCCCGCGTCGGATGTTTATAGTTTGGGTGCGATTTTGTTCGATTTTCTGACGGGTCGTCCACCATTTTTGGGTGAGCACGCGCTTAACGTGATCCAGCAAGCAAGCGAGAAGCCGGCGCCGAAGCTGCGCACATTGGTGCCGGGGCTGGATCGGGACTTGGAAACGATCTGCGCGAAATGTTTGGAGAGGGAACCAGGTGCGCGTTATCGCTCTGCGGGTGCTCTTGCCGAAGACCTCGAGCGCTGCCTGGAAGGACAGCCTATTGCCGCGCGGCCCCTTTCGCCGCCCGCGCTGGTCTGGCGCTGGACGGGGCGGAATTCAGTTGTTACGGGAATCGCAGCGCTTCTGATGGCGTTGGGATTGGTTGCAGCGGCGATGATGTGGAAGGGTGGCGCGGCAAGCCCCCTCGCAACAACCGGCATTGCTGTTCTGCCTTTCGAAAGTTTGAGCGAAGATAAAGAGGACGCCATTTTTGCCGATGGCGTTCAGGATGACATTTTGACCAAACTCGCCGGCATCCGCGATCTCAGAGTGATCAGCCATACCAGCGTGATGAAGTATCGCGGAAAGCGGAATATTCATGAAATTGGTAAAGCCCTTGGGGTTTCTCACATCCTGGAGGGTACTGTATCCCGCAGTCGCGGCAGCGCCCGTTTTCATCTCAAGGCTCGATTGATAGACGCTCGTACGGATGCGCTCGTCTGGGAGCAGGAATACGATCGCGATTTGAATGACGTGTTTGCGGTCCAAAGCGAGCTTGCACGAAAAGTGGCTCAGCGGCTTCGCGCGAAAATTTCGAGTGCCGAGAAACTGGCCGTTGAACAGCCGCCAACAACCGATTTCATCGCTTTCGACCTCTACAACAGGGCCAAGAATCTTCTCGCGCTGCGTCTTAGCAGCGGTCTGAAAGCAAATTTGCTTCAGGCGGTCGAGTTGCTGAACCAAGCCGTCGCACGCGATTCCTCTTTTCTTCAGGCCCACTGTCAACTCGCCTACGCTCACGACCAGCTTTATTTCCTTGGCTTCGACCATACCCCTGCGCGCCTCGCATTGGCGGAGGCGGCCATCGAGCGCGCGTTTCGCCTACGTCCGGATGCGGGTGAAACGCATCTGGCGCATGCGCGAAATCTTTATCATGGCCAGCTCGATTATGGTGGCGCTCTGGCTGAACTGGAGGTTGCTCGCCAGACCTTGCCTAATGACGCGCGGATAATCCGGATGATGGGATATATCCAGAGGCGGCAGGGACGCTGGCAGGAGTCCACGCAAAACCTGGAACGCGCGAGTGATCTCGACCCGCGAAACACTGAAACGCTTCAGCAGATTGCGCTCAGTTACGGAGTTCTCCATCGCTATGCTGACGAAAAGTCTGTGTTGGACCGCGCGTTGGCGATCGAGCCAAATGACCTCGACACGAAAATCGCGCTTGCGGCTCTTCAATTTCACTGGAAGGCCGATACCCAGCCAATGCATCAAACAATTGATTTAATTCGAACCGCAGACTCCGGCGCCATTGGCGGATGCGCCGATGAATGGCTCAATTGCGCGCTCGCCGAACGCGATGTTGCAGCGGTAAAGGACGTGTTGAACACGATCGACGACACACCGTTAACCGACTATTCAGTTCATCCGACTCGTCTGGTAATTGAAGGCGTCATTGCTGGTATTGCAAAAAATGAAAAGGAAGCCCGCAACATATTCATGGCCGCCCGCGCTCAACAGGAGAAAACGCTTCAAGCCCAACCAAATTACGGCCCGGCGGTGTGCGTGCTTGGTCTGATCGACGCAGGACTCGGCCGGAGAGACGAAGCACTGCGTGAAGGCCGGCGTGCGGTCGAGCTCGTTCCAGTGGAAAAAGATGCACTGGTTGGTCCGACTATGATCAAGTATCTGGCGATGATTGCTGCGTGGACCGGGGATAAAGATCTGGCTTGCCAACAGCTGGCCATCGCCGTTCGTACGCCAAGCACGGTCAGTTACGGTCAATTAAAACGGCTGCCGTTTTGGGATCCACTCCGGGGCGATCCACGCTTTGAAAAAATCGTGGCTTCACTCGCGCCGAAAGTGGAACCAAATAAATGACGAAGAGATTCACGGTTCCCATGCGAAAAGATGTTCAAATCAAGTGAATTAACTCGCACAGAAATTTTCCATTTTTTAGTTGGCAATCTACTAAAGTTCATCTACCATCCCGACCTCTGATGCGCGTGCCGTCCCCTTCTGACCCCCCTTCTGACGCGGTGGACCTCCAAAAGGAGCCGGGAATTTGCCCCAAGTGCGGATCAGCATCGCGGGTCGGACGAAGTCTTTGTCTTAGCTGTATGCTCTCCGCAGGCGTGGGCGCCAATGGACATAACGACGATTTGTCCGACGAAGCCCCGGCGAAGGAGGAAACGCTTGATGACCTGCTCGGTGAACTTGATGTGTGTGACGCCGATTGGCGCATAGGCAATTATCAAATCCTTGAAGAAATCGGGCGCGGTGGGATGGGCGTGATTTATCGGGCGCGGCAGCGGCATTCGCGCCGCATCGTGGCGCTGAAACGAATCTTGTCCTATCACGCCGATTCGCAGGAAACGCTGGCGCGTTTCCGGCGTGAAGCGCAGGCCGCGGCGAGCCTCGATCATCCGAACATTCTGCCAATCTATGAAGTGAGCGAATGCGACGATGGGCTGCCGTTTTTCAGCATGAAGTTTGCCGGTGGGGGCAGTTTGCTGGATGCGGCTCCGGCATTGCGCAGCGAGCCGCGGCGAGCGGTGGCGTTGATGGCGAAGGTGGCGCGGGCGGTGCAATACGCGCATGGG
>DATIOX010000110.1:0-22355 GCA_035472675.1 Candidatus Dormiibacterota bacterium | reverse complement strand
GGTAATAATCCAGTCCCAAATTACAAAAGCGCTTGGGACTTTAATTGGACGGCGAATTATGGCGGATACGACAATCCCGAGCCGAGCGCGAGGCGAAATTACATTCCTGTGGCATTTATTCCGAAGTTGAACCCATTCTACGTTGCGCTGCCGTACAACGACGTCACGCACGGTCAGTTCAAGCCGGAAGCGGCGCTCGTCATTCCGTGGTTCAAGCAAGATTATGTCGAGCCGGGGCGCTCGGTTTGCTGGCATCGCTGGGTGGCCATTCGTAAAGGCAATCGCACTTGTTACGCGCAATGGGAAGACTGCGGTCCGTTTCGCACGGACCATTTTCAGTACGTCTTCGGGAATGAGCGACCCAAACCAAATCTCAATCGCGGCGCGGGGCTGGATGTTTCACCAGCTGTGCGCGATTATCTGGAATTGGCGCCAACCGACGTGACGGATTGGCAATTTGTCGAAGTTCGTGACGTGCCTCCGGGCCCGTGGCGAAGCTACGGCGAAAATAACCATTGGGTCATTGCGCGTCGACAGAACGAGCAACGGATGGCAGATCGCGGCGTTGGCGCGAAAAAGTAGCTATCTACGCCGACGATCTAGCTGGCTGGAGAAGGAGTCGGAGAAGGGGATCCAATCGCGCCCGGTGGAACGTTTCCGCTCGATTGCGGACTCGGATGAGAGGGTCGAGGGGTCGCCATGCGAATCAATTCCGATACTGTGACGAATTTGAAGCCCTTTGCCTCGAGTTCGGCAAAAGTGGAGGGCATCGCTTCAATCGTGCCCGGGTGAATATCGTGCGATAAGACAATGGAGCCGGGCCGTGTTTCTTTAAGAATACGATTGCGAACCACAGCCGGGCCGGGCCGTTTCCAGTCATAGGGATCGACGTCCCAAAGAATAATGTTGTAACCGAATTCATCGTGAATCCAGCGCTTCTCGCGGGTTGTGATCGATCCATATGGCGGTCGCATCAACGTGGGACGCTTACCCGTGGCGTTCTTAATTGCGTCATCGGTTTGCTGGAGTTGGCGGCGAACGCTTTCGTCCCCCATCTTACCAAAATTGGGGTGCGACCAACTGTGGTTCGCAATTTCGTGACCTTCCTGCGCCGCTCGCGCAACGATCTCAGGGTGTTCCGCGACGTTTTCGCCGATCACGAAGAAGGTCGCCTTGATGTGGTGCACAGCCAGCAAATCGAGTAATTTCGGGGTCAGCGTCGCGCTTGGCCCGTCGTCAAAGGTCATCGCGATGTAAGGGCCATCGACATGGACCGAGTTGAATGTAATGCCCGGTTCCTCCGGCGTCGCTCGAGTCTCTCGCGCTGCACCTCGCTTTGCTGGCGTGGGTTCCGCTCCAAGTCCAAGGGTGAAGCTTAATGTGGCGAAACAAAAGAATAGAAAACGGTGAGCAGACATAAATGGAAACGTGGCGAAGGTGAACGCGTATCTGGCAGAGGCTGGCAGTTACGCAAGGCGCGGCTGCCTCCCTTGCACGAGACCGACAAGCCCGCAGCCGATTTTATTCGCGGCAGGAAGCAAGGCGTATTCAGCCTTTCCGCAATTTCTGTAGTTGTGCGATGAATGCGGCGGGACCGTCGGGAAAGTAACCGTCATACCGCCAAAGCTTCTGTCCGTCGGCGCTGAGCACTACAATCGTGGGAAACCCCACAATCTCGTACTGCTGCGCAAGTTCGCGGTTCTGCGTTCTAAGTTCGGGGGTCTGCGGTTTGGCACGCGGGAAATCCAATTCTACGATGACCAAATTGTCCCGCGCGTAGTCTTTAAACTCCGGCTGCAATAGAACCTCTCTGTCAAACTTTTTGCACCAGCCGCACCAATCTGAGCCGGTAAAATTGAGCAACAGAAATTTGTTACCAGCCTTGGCTTCTTGCTGGGCTTTCTTGTAATCAGTGAGCCAGGCAGACTCCGCGCTGGCGAACGGCTCGGAAATAAAAATAGAGGCCGCAACCGCGAAAAGAAAAAAACGGTAAGTTTTCACGCCACCATCTTCGGTGGAAATACTGGCTCGCGCAAGAGTCCCGAAAGCATTGGGGACCAGCGCAGCAATTATTTTTTCACTCCGCAAATAGCCCGGCGAACGAACGCCGGGCTATCGGCGGGTTTGGGATCTACCGCAGATGCTTCGAGACGAGCTTGGTCATCTCGAACATACTCACCTGGCTCTTACCATTGAATACCGGCTTGAGTGAGTCGTCGGCGTTGATCATGGTTCGTTTCTTTTTATCCTGGCAACCGTGCTTCTTGATGTAGTTCCAGAGCTTTTTTGTAAGCTCCGAGCGCGGTAGCGGCTGCGACCCGACAATGGCAGCAAGCTTATCGTCAGGCTGGACCGGTCTCATGAAGGCGGGATTCGGTTTGCGCTTGGAAGTTTTCTTTTTGGTTTTCGGCATGGAGGCTGATTAACGTTTCGCTGGAGAGAGAGCAACACTAATTTTAAGCAAACGAAAAATTTATTGAGAGGCCATCCGGCGCACCGCCAGAGCTGTCATATCATCAGACAAGGAGTCTTCGGGGTTATTTGGCGCTATTCGTTCTAAAATTCTCTTGAGCAATACTTCGGCAGTCGGAGCAGAGTAATCCAGCATCTTCTCTAACTGCTGTGGGGTCACCCGACGGCGTCCATTTCCTGAAGAGCCAAACAAGCCGTCGGTATAGAGAAAAAAGGCGTCTCCTGGTTCAAAGTCGAGCGCGGTCTCCACAAATTTGGGGCGTTCGACCAAGCCCAACGGAGGCGCGACCGACGCAACCGATTCCGTTGCACCGTTTTGGCGAACGATGAGAAGCGGCGGATGACCCGCACCTACGGCGTGCGCTCTTCCGGTCTTGTGATTGATCGCAACACACATCGCTGTCATGAAAGAGCGTCCGCCAAAGATGCTTCGAAAGTCATCGTTGACTGCTTCCATCACGCTGGCTGGCGCGTTTTGTTCCGCACTGCCATGGTGAAAGAGAAGCTTTGCCAGCGTGGTAAGCAGTGCAGCAGCGGCCCCGTGACCGGAGCCATCGGCGATCCAGAACAGGGTCCGGCCATCTTTCATTCGCAGCCAACCGTAGATGTCGCCCCCTACCTGGATTACTGGTCGGTAACAAGCTGCAACATCCCATCCGGGAAGCACCAGGGGCTTTTGTGGAATTAACGATTGCTGCGTCAAGCGCGCTGCCGCCAGATCGCGCTCAAGGTCTCGACGCCATCTTTCGAGTTCGTCATTTTGCCTCTCCAATTGCCGCCTCATGGAACGCAGACGAAGCTGGGTCTCGATTCGCGCACGCAACACTGCCGCATTGACTGGCTTTGTCACAAAATCATCTGCGCCTGCTTGCAAACAATTGACTTCGCTTTCCTCGCTTCCGTGCGCGGTCAGCATTATTGTCGGCACTTGCGCAATTGCGTGGTCCTGGTCCGAGCGAAGCCGTTTTAGCACTTCGGCGCCATTTGCTCCTGGCATATCGAAATCGAGCAGCAGAAGCGAAGGCGGATTGGCGTGAATCATCTCCAACGCTTCGCCGCCGTCCCCGCACACCTGGCAGTTGTATCCGGCGGACGTTAGCACTTGCGCCAGGATTTTGCGGCTCAAAGCGTCATCGTCCACTATCAGGATTTCCGCGTGGGAATTGTTTGGTGTCGACATCTCTATGTTGGATTCGGATGGAAGGCGGACCCTCATTGTATCCACACGAGTTTTTGCGAAAGCGTCGCTGAGTGTGAACAAAAAGACATTTAATGATTGGCAACGACGCAGACTGTGGATACGATTGTCGCAGTATTTTCCATTTATGAAATTCTCATTGTCGCTTGCTCTGTTCACGGCCTTCCTCGTCGCCTCATGCAGTGAAGAGCCGCAGCCACCACCCTCCCGACATCGGGCTGCGAGTTATGCCCCCGCCCAGCCCGACCAGTACCCGCCACCGCAGCAGCCGTTCAATCCAAATGGTCCCGCTCAACCTCCAGGCACACCGCCCGTCGAGACCGCAGCAGCTTCACCTCCTCCAACAGCCGCGCCGACGAAGATCGCAAAGGGGGATTATCCGTACGGAATTCCCGTTCCTGGCAAGCCTCACCTGGTAGAGAGTCCTTATTCACCTGGCAAATATATCGATGTGGAAGGCTTCCCTCCGGGAACTGAAGTTAAAGATCCGTACACGGATAAAATCTTTCTTGTTCCGTAAGTGGGTTGCCTTGAGCGCCTTCGAGCCTGATGCTGGATGCTGGTATGGCGTGCTGAATTAGCGCGGCGCCTGTCTTTTTTTAGAGCATCGGGCATTAAGTATTCACTATCGGTTTCTTCTTATCTATGGAGTTGCGAGTAAAAAGGGCACCTCGAATTGACATCGAGATTGCCGTGCCCGGTGATAAAAGTATCTCGCATCGTGCGGTAATCATCGCTGCCTTGTCGAATGGAGTGTGTACTCTGCATGGGTTTCTTCCCAGCGAAGATTGTATGCACACGGTGAATGCGCTGCGCGCGCTCGGCATTAAGATCGAACAGCCTGATCCGGCCACGCTGATCGTGCACGGGAAAAGGCGGGTCCTCACGCCACCCAAAAGCGAAATCAATTGCGGCAACTCCGGCACTACCATGCGCCTTCTCGCCGGGTTGCTTGCTGGGCAGACATTTGAAAGTCGCCTTGTCGCGGGCGCCGGGCTGTCAAAACGTCCGATGGAGCGCGTCATTGCGCCGCTTCGTCAGATGGGTGCAAATATTGTCGCAGAAGGTCCGGAAGATACGCCACCGCTGCGCATCCAGGGCGGTTCTTTGCGTGGCATTCGTTATCGACCGCCTGTCGCGAGCGCACAGGTGAAAGGCGCACTGCTGCTAGCCGGCCTCTTTGCCAAAGGCAAGACCACCGTGATCGAGTCAGTCCCCACTCGGAATCATTTGGAAATGATGTTTGATTATTTCCTGGTCCGGATAGCGGTGGACGGAAATGGCAGCATCTCTATATTTGGCGACCAGGTCCCAGAGTCCCGCGACTTTGCTATTCCAGGCGACATCTCTTCCGCAGCCTTTTGGCTGGTTGCCGCTGCGGCGCAACGACGAGGTCATCTGCTCATTCGCGATGTTGGCTTAAACCACACGCGAACGGCGTTACTCGGTGTTTTGCTTCGAATGGGTGCGCAAGTGCGCGAGGCCATTGAAGACATTGATCAAGTCGAACCGCGCGGAATTGTCGAAGTCACCGGTTTCCCGCTTAAAGGCACTGTCATTCAGGGTAAAGAAGTGCCGCAGCTTATTGATGAACTGCCGACCCTTGCAGTGGCTGGCGCTCTTGCGGACGGCAAGACGATTATTCGGCACGCGGAAGAGTTGCGCGTAAAAGAAAGCGATCGCATCGCTGCAATTGCGCACAATCTGCGCGCCATGGGAGCACAGGTAGCCGAAATGAACGATGGCCTGGAGATACTTGGTCCGGCGCCGCTGCACGGGGCCCGCGTGCCAAGCTTTGGCGACCATCGTATTGCGATGGCGTTTGCCATAGCGGGCTTGTTCGCTGATGGCGAAACTGTTGTTCAGGAATCCGAATGTATTCGTGAATCTTATCCTGGATTTGAAACCGTGCTTGAAGAGTTCACAAATCCAAAACGGATGCAGATCAGCACGCCCGTGATCGGTTCACTTACTCCCGGTCCGGTCGAGGAAGGAGCATGATCCCCTGAAGTATTTGGGGGCCACATGTACATCACTGGACGCTTGCCCGGCATCTTTCCGGCGCGCTAATTTCCGGGATGCGGGAACAGTTTCATCGGGTAATTGCGATTGATGGCCCGGCGGCCTCTGGAAAAAGCAGTGTCGCACGAGGGCTCGCCCGGCAACTCGGATTTGTGTACGTTAATTCGGGCGCCATTTATCGAGCGATCACCTGGTACATCCTTCAAAAGAAAATCCACCCGGATGAAAACGAGCGTATCGCTGGCGCCCTTCAGGCAGCCAACATCACATGCTGCCTGCAGGACAATGAGTCGCGAATTCTGATTGACGACGTGGACCCCGGGGAGCACTCGCGTGATGATTGTGTTAACGAAAGCGTTGCGGGCGTCAGTCAGTTCTCTGTGGTTCGCCAAATCGTCGCCAAGAACCTGCACGAGCACGCGCAAAGCCACGATCTGATCGTGGAAGGCCGGGATATTGGTTCGGTCGTTTTTCCCGACACGCCGTACAAATTTTACCTTAATGCTTCGCCTGAAGTGCGTCTCCAGCGTCGTGCCGCACAAGGGGGGCGCGACGAAATCACAATACGGGATCGCGTTGATTCTTCGCGCCCCGTCTCACCGCTCGTCATCGCGAAAGACGCGCATGTCATCGACACGTCACAGCTTACGATTCAGGAGGTCATCAGCGAGATCATTGGCGTACTCGAGAAAATGGGCCTGCGGACTTAGCGATTTAATGAATTTCCTTTACTGGCTTGGGTATCATCTTAGTCGCATCGTTGGCCGATTGTTTTTTCGTCTTCGTGTAGTCCATAGGGAGCGGATGCTTCAAGGCGGCCCCGCCATCCTCGCAATGAACCATCAGAGTTATCTCGATCCGCCGCTTGCCGGCACCACGTGCGATCGGGCGGTTTACTTTCTGGCGCGGCGAACCTTGCTCGATGTACCATTGGTCGGTCGGCTTTTGCCAAAGCTCAATGTAATCCCAGTCAATCAAGAGGCCATCGACCGCAGCGCCCTGAAGGCTTTGATTCGTGTTCTAAAGGCCGGGAACGCGGCTCTGGTCTTTCCGGAAGGCTCGCGCACCGTCGACGGTAGCTTGCAGCCGGCCGAGCCGGGATTGGGCCTCGTAATTGCAAAAACGCTGGCGCCAGTCGTGCCGATGCGGATCTTTGGTGCCCATGAGGCCCTGCCACGCGGTGGTGGCTTGCACTTTGTGCCAATTACCATCGTAATCGGCGAACCGATTCTCTTTACGGTCGCCGATCTAAACCCACCAGCGAAGGATCTCTACAAGCGGCTAAGCCAGCGAGTCATGGATGCAATCGCGGCTTTGCGCTTGAACTGATGCGGGTTATTCCCTTTCACCGAATAAGGAAAACGAATAAGGCCTCCTTGCGCGCGTGAGATCGATATCGATACTTCACACGTGAATTCGCCGCCGCAGCCCGCCAAAAAACCTCGATCGCCTCAGATTCCAAGGAGCGCCGTCATGCTGATGATCATCATCGTCGCCTCACTCGCGCTGGTGGCCATCTTTGCCAATATTCAACGCCTTCGCCGCGGGCAGATCGAGACGATCGTCGTCGTGCCGGCAAGCTCGACAACGCCCCAGCCGCGTTAACTTTCATTTGACTAGCAGCCGCTATCTCGGTTTCTTCGTGCGAATTAACGGAAAACCAAAAATACCACCTGTGATATGAAAAAACTCTCTGTCCTCTTGATGCTTATTCCTTTGGCAATGGTTTGCTCCTGCCAAAAACAGAATGCAGCGGCCGAACAACAACTCGCTCAGCGGAAAGCCGAGCTGGATACGCGCGAGAAAGCATTAGACGAACGAGAGAAGGCATTGGCTGAGAGAGAAAAAGCAGTGGCGCGTGCGGCGATGCTTCCAGCCGACCATCAATTGCGATCTTTGACAAAGGACGCCTCTTCGAATGTTCCGCCTTCTGTAACAATCCCTCCCGGTTTAGCGCCGCCTGACAACTCGCAGCTCAAGGCTAGTAGAGAAAAAAGAATGGATGAGCTGCGCGCTATAAGACAGCGCAGGTTGGAGGCAATACAGAGAATGAGATCCATGCGGGCACAACCCAATTCCGGTGCCGGGGCGCCTGTCGACACCAGCGCGTCTGGCAACACCAGCGGGTCTTCCGATACCAGCACGTCTGCCAGCACCGGCGCGGAGGCGACTTCACCCTCTCCGTCGTCTACGCCCCAGTAAATACGAAGTGTTGACCCATCGCTTCAGCGCAAACTAGCCGGCGAACTTGCGCGTTGCGCTGCCAGCTCGCGGGCGTATTGCAGCGTGTCGATTGAATCGACATTCTTGTCGCGCCGGATTGCCTTGATTCTCGGGAAACGTAGTGCCAGTCCACTGGCGTGGCGTGTGCTGGGCTGAATTGAATTAAAAGCGACTTCGAGGATCACGTCTGGTTTCACTTCGCGATACCGGCCACGGTCTGCGATCGTGTTCTGCTTGAAATGCTCGGTTAACTCTGCAATCTCCGTGTCGGTTAATCCGCTGTAAGCCTTACCAATCGGCAAGAGCTTGCCCGTAGTTTCATCGCGCACGGCAAATGTGTAATCGCTCAACACATTATTACGCTTGCCATGCCCAAACTCGGCCCCCACAACCACCACATCCAGCGTCGCCAGTTCTCTCTTCAGCTTGAACCAAAACATGCCGCGGTTACCAGGCAGATAGAAGCTCTCCGGGTCTTTGATCATCAGCCCTTCATTTAAGCGCTGCCGCGCCTGTTGGAACATTTGTTCGATCTCGGCAGCAGAATGCGCGGGCATTACCCTGGCAATTTGAAAATGCGGAGGCAATCGCACGCTACTGAGATGTCTTCGCCGCTCATGTAGCGGAGTTTTTAACAACGACCGGCCGTTCAACCAAAGGAGATCGAAGGTCACAAATGCGACCGGCACATCTGCCGCCGCCCGCGCGAATAAATCGGCACCGTCGCTCTTTCGCCCCAGCCGCTTCTGCAGATCGAAGAAGGTGAGTCCGCGATCCTTCTGGAAAGCAATAATTTCACCGTCGATGATTAGCTCCTCCTGGAAATTCCTGGCTTGATCGATCAGTTCGGGGAATTGACTTGTGATACGTCGCAAGTCACGAGAAAAAATCTCGACCTGTTTCGTACTGCGGTGCAGCTGTGCGCGAATGCCGTCGAATTTGTCCTCCAAATAGACGGTAGCCGGCGCGGACGACGCCAGTTCCAGGTCAGTCCCTGCAACTTCAGCAAACCGTCCCCACACGGCTTCAGCTGTCGGTTCAGGAGTCGCAAGCATGCATTTGATGGGACGAAAAATCGACAGTTCCGCGCGGTGTAGTTCGTTTCGCGAAGCAAGCAGGGCCGTCTGACCAATGTCGCCTAACAACATGTTGGCCTCCTTTACCTGCTCAAGAGGGACTCCGAATGCCTTCGCGATCGCCTCCTCGACCAAACCCTCCCGCAATCCAATGCGCAGATCGCCGGTTAGAATTTTGACGACGTACTGACCTTCGCGCGCAGACAACCTTGAGAATCGATTTCGCAGCAGCTCGGCCTTAGCAATCGGACCGCGCGCACGGTGGAGATTTTCAAATAGCTCGCGCGATTCGCCAATACTGAAGGGCTGAGATGTCGTCTTTCCATCGAGAACGTCGAACGCGGTTTTGCCGGCATCGCCGTGGCTACTGGCGATGCGATGAAATTCCGCGTCGCTGACTTTGGTTGCCGCTTGCATCGCGCGAAAGATTACGGCCCAGCCAACCTGCAAGGTGCGCGGGTCGCTTTGAGCAAAGGCTTTCCCGGTGAAATAGGGTGTCGCAATCGGAAGCTGCTCCCTCGTTAGGCCCCGCAGATATTCGGCAAGCAATCGAATTTTTTCCAGTTTCGCCGGAGTTGCGGCGATCGCCTCGCCAACATTCGCAAACGCGAGGAATTCGGATTCGCCGGCACAGGCGTCTCCCGTGCAGACACCAGCCCCCGAGGTACGAACGGAAGGGCTGGCAGGAATTTGTGGCAGCGTGAACTCCATTTGGTTTTCCTCACTTAATGCCCATGCTTCTGTGCCGCGTTCACGCAAATCACGCGCAAACGAAGCAGCGAAACCGTGGAGCGTAAACACGCGTCGCGGCTGTACGAATTCGACATAGCGAAGCAGATCGTTGTAGTCAGCGTGATCGGAAAGCGCAAACGCCGCGTCAACCTGATAGCGATAGATTGCGTTTGGATCGATCGCCCAGCCACTGATCATCGCGACGCGTTTGCGCGTAATTTTTTCCAACATGTGCGACTGATTCGCGCTCGGTGGGCAGATCAGAACCTTCCCAGCAACATCGTTCGGGTTGTAGCGAAGATATTTGCAAAACGATTGGCCGAACTGCTCGTAGATGCGGGTCATCCGATAAACCGAACCATGGAGCATCGGCGTTAACCCAGCTCCATCAAGCGAACAGAGGATTTCCTGCGCTTTGCCTAACGAATACCCAAGGAGCACGGGCACTCCACCGTCGCTAATTGTCTCCTGGCAGAAGGCAATTATTTGATTGATGACCTGCTCCGTCGGTGGGAATCGATAACGTGACAGACCGAATGTCGTCTCCATGATGAGTGTGTCCGCCTTGCGCCATTCCGCCGGCTCGGCGGATTTACCCGGACGCAGCTTAAAATCGCCGGTGTAAAGCAATGTCTCGTTGCCGGCAAAAAGGAAACATTGCGCCGACCCGAAAATATGTCCGGCTGGCAATAGCATAAGGTCGAGCCCGTGCACGCTTCGTTTTTCACCGAACGGCAGAATGTGCTCCGTGCGGGAGCCTGGCAGCCTGCTTTGCATCAAGCGCGATGTGCGCTCGGAAACAATGATTTCTTCGTGTGGCGCAATGTGGTCGCTATGCGCGTGCGAAACGAAGGCGAATCGCTTTGCATCCCATGGGTCGAGCCATAAATCCTGGCGGGGCAGATATACCCCGCGTTCATAACTAACTTCAATCATCAAATCGAAATGTACTTTCAGATTCGTGTGAGTTCCACAGCAGCTGGAGGCCTGTGGAAATGTGGGTTGCTCGTTGACACCCCATTCAAAACCCGGCTTTATTACGCGGATGAGGCTTGTTGCTGCTCTCTTCGTTTTGAGCTCTGTGGCCATCACCACGTCCAGTCAGGCTGCGCGGGAGCGCGTAGAACCAAGAGTCGTCGAAAAAGTGACGCCACTTCCGGTGGCTTTAAGCAATGATTTCGAGTTTCGAAAAACGAAGCTTTTCTACTTGAGCGAAAGAGCGCCACTACCAGGTCAAGGCTCCCGAAAGACAACGAGCTCACTTGGCGGGAAGTCGAATTCGCCGAGCCAGAAAACGGCCACGCTTCAGGACGCTCCGATTACTTTTGAGCGCCAATATCGGATGTTTGGGGCGGTGACGGCCCTTGATCAGCGTCAGCGTTTCGGCAATTACTTTGATTTCTTTTGGCGGGCCAAGCGCTCTTCTGATGTCACAGTGCGCTTGGAGTATCGCCAGGAGAAACTGCACGAGCACGTTCAGGCGCAGGAGATTTCATATCAAAATGCGCGCGGGACTCATAAGACCGAATTCAAGGTGATTGGAGACGATTATTTTGACGATGGCCGCGTAATCGCATGGCGGTGTCTGTTAATCGAAAACGGGCGGATCGTAGCGGAAAATCGCTCCTTTATGTGGCAGTGAGATCCAACGGGCGCGTCTCATCCCCCCGGCTAGTGTTGCCTGATGCGGCCTTTCGCGCCCCGGATTCCCAATCATTTTCTGAGGCTTTCTCGAGTCCGGCGAGCATTGACAGCATGCCTTTCGGGCTGGTATCTTTTGGGTAGTAATTGTGGACTCATCTATTCAAGTAGGGGTGAGCGGCCCAACCGTGTGGGTGAAAGTGGAGGGGAAAGGTAGTTTCCTCAACAGCGGCAATCTCAAAGAGTTTGCGCGTGAGATGTTGGACCGCGGCTATCGCGAATTTGTGGTGGATCTGGCGGATTGCGGCATGATGGATTCCACATTCATGGGAACGATGGCCAGTGTGGCACTTCGATTGAAGGAACTGGGACATGGACATCTTCACATCGTTCATTGCGGAAACCGCAGCCACGAGCTTCTCTCCGGGCTGGGCTTGGATCAGATATTCGATATTCGCGCTAATGATTCCAGTCCCCCTGAATGCGGAGCGCTCGAGCGAACCCCCGCGGTCCGGTCGTCTGGGGATAGGAAAAAGGAACAAACAGAGACGATGCTGGAAGCGCATGAAGCACTTTGCGAGGCCGCGCCGGAAAATATCCTTCGCTTTAAAGACGTTCTCGATTTTTTAAGACAAGACCTTCATCACGAGACGCCTTTGAAGTAAGCTGGCCCTTGCATGATGTGGCCGACTCTTCTTCTCGGACTGCTTCTCGCGTCTGTCGCCGGATGGATTATTACCGCTTGGTTTCAGATACGGCGGATTCGACAGCTGGAACGCTCTCATGAAGAAATTCAGGTCGAGGAAACACTTGTTTTCGATTTTTTGCACGGTCTCGGCGAAGCCTTTCGAGAGACCATTCGGCCGCAGGAGCTGCACCGGCTAATCGTCGAAGGGGCCACCCGTGTTCTTGACGCGCACGGCGGCGCGCTTTACGTCACCGATCGAACGGGCGGGAAACTTACTCCGGCATTTATCTCCAAAGGTTCTCCGCCGCTAGTCGATGTTCCCCCAAATATCTTGCAACAAGCCGCGGCTACTCCCATAGCGCTCGAGAGCTTTCTACGGCTTAACACGGTTAGCCCAGGTGAAGGATTAATCGGACGAGTCTGGCAAACAGGGCAGTTTGTTTGCTTGACTGAATTCTCCGAGGCGCCAGAGCTGGCAAAATTGCGCGGCAGTGCTTTTGGCAGCTCATCGGTTATGGCCGCATCACTGCGGTATGGAAACCAAGATCTCGGCGTCCTAGCGCTCGCGAACGGCCCTGCGGGCCCAGGTTTTACACAGGGCGATTTCGTCGTTTTTAAGTCGATCGCTGAGCAGTCCGCCTTTGCGCTTTACAACGCCATCATTTATTCCATGGCCAACGAAAAGAAGCGACTCGATCACGATCTCGAAATCGCGCGGGACATTCAGCGTATCTTGCTTCCATCGGAAGCGCCGGCGATCAATGGGTTTCAGATCAGCGGCATTAATGTGCCAGCCCGCCAGGTGAGCGGCGATTATTTCGATTACATTCAAGTCGATCAAGAACGGCTTGGGGTGGTCATCGCAGACGTGTCAGGCAAAGGCGTGCCGGCATCGCTTATCATGGCCATCTGCCGCAGCGTCTTGCGCGCGGAGGCGGCACGGAACCCCTCTCCGGCGGACGTGTTACGAAAGGTGAACCGACAGCTTTACCCCGATATCAAGGAAGACATGTTCATCAGCATGGCCTACTTGATTCTCAACCACCAGCGCGGGGGAGTGACGCTCGCGCGGGCCGGACATGATGCGCCATTACTTTACAAGCGGCAGTCGCAAACTGTCACGCCGGTGAAACCGCCCGGCATGGTCGTGGGAATTGACAGTGGAAGCGTGTTTGATAGGCTAACCACTGACTTCGCTGTTCCGCTCGAGCGCGATGATTGCCTCGTCCTCTACACCGACGGCGTGACCGAAACGCTTAATGCCGAGGGAGACGAGTTCGGCGTCGACCGCATGATGCAATCGGTTCGCGCCAGCGCGACCAATGGAGCGCAAGCAATTGTAAGGAAAATCATCGAGGACGTTCGCGACTTTACCGGTTCAGTTCCTCAAAACGACGACATCACTGTGATTGCCATTCGTAAAACATGAAAAAAATCCCTGTTACTGAACAAAATAAACAAACGAAACAATCGGCGTCGGCAAGTTCGATCCCTTTATCTGTTGCGCCAGGGGCCGATGCCGCGCAAAGCGAAGCAGAAGATCCAATGGCTGGTTTGCAAGCCGATCTCGACCGGTTTCGAGACCTCGCGTTGCGGAGTCAGGCCGACTTCGAGAATTACAAGAAACGTTCTGCGCGCGAAAAGGAAGAGGCGACCAAATATGCCAACAACTCTTTGCTGGAGCGTTTGGTCGGCATTATTGACAATTTTGAACTTGGCTTGGCGGCAGCAAAAGAGCAGGGCGCAGAGTCTCCCATTTATTCCGGAATGGTTCTCGTGCAAAAACAACTCAGCGATTTGCTGGCTGAAAATGGACTGCAACCGATCGAAGCCGAGGGAAAAACATTCGATCCAAACCTGCACGAAGCAATTGCCCGTGAACCCAGCAACGAATATCCCGAAGCGATTGTGGTGCGCCAAGCCCGCCGCGGTTATGGATTTAAGGACCGATTGCTGCGACCTGCGAAAGTGGTTGTTTCCAGCGGCCCAGCAAAATAAGCAGGTTCCTTGCTTGCTTCGCCTGCTAGTCTCATAAATCACACCGGGGCTTTTCGGTCACATGGCTACTGAAAAACGCGATTACTATGAGGTGCTGGGCGTTGAACGAAACGTCACGGATGAGGAGGTCAAACGCGCCTACCGCAAGCTCGCGGTCAAGTTTCATCCGGATAAGAATCCAGACGACCCGCACGCAGAAGAAAAGTTCAAGGAATTAGGCGAAGCGTATGATGTGTTGATCGACCCTGACAAGCGTGCCGCCTACGATCGCTTCGGCCACGCGGCGTTCACGTCGGGCGGCGCTGGTTTTGGCCGCGGCGTTTTCCACGATCCGTTCGAGATTTTCCGGGAAGTTTTCGGCGGCAGTGGATTCGGTGGCGGAATCTTCGAGACATTCTTCGGCGGTGATCGGGCGGAAGATCGGCGGCGCGGATCGGATTTGCGCTACGATATGCAAATCAAGCTGGAGGAGGCGGCGTTTGGCGCCGAAAAAGAGGTTGAAATCGCGAAACTCGACACCTGCGACAAATGCAAGGGCAGCGGCGCCGAACCGGGTTCGCGCACGATTACGTGCTCTACGTGTGGCGGCCGTGGGCAGGTGATCAGTTCGCGCGGATTTTTTCACGTTTCGCAGACGTGCCCTCGGTGCCGGGGTGCTGGCGAAGTCATCGAGAAACCATGCCAGAAGTGCCGTGGCGAAGGACGCGTGGAGAAATTGAGCCGCGTTAAGCTGAAAATACCTGCTGGAATCAGGGAGGGTTCACGATTGCGCTCGTTAGGCAACGGCGAGGCCGGCACGCGCGGCGGTCCTCCGGGCGATCTTTATGTGGTCATACATGTTCGAGAGCACAAGATTTTTCAGCGCGAAGGCGATGATCTGTATTGTGACGTACCGATCCCTTTTTCCGTTGCGACTCTGGGTGGCGAGATTGATGTGCCGACGCTTGAAGGCAGGGCACATCTGAAAGTGCCTGCCGGCACGCAAAGCGGCCAAATGTTCAAAATGCGCGGCAAAGGAATTACAAATGTTAATGGCCGCGGCCGCGGCGATCTGTTCGCGCGTTTAATTGTCGAGGTCCCTTCGCGCTTGAACGCGCAACAGCGTCGTAAGCTTGAGGAATTCGCGGCGCTTTGCGGCGACGAAAACACGCCATTGCGCAAGAGCTTTTTCGAACGCGCGAAGGAATTTTTCAGGTAAAACCCCGCAGCTTCTGTGATTCACAATGCTGTCAAACTGATCGAGTGCCCCCGTGACGCCTGGCAGGGTCTCAAGCGACAAATCCCCGCGGAACTCAAGGCGCGTTATCTCCGTGCGTTAATCGCGGCAGGCTTCAAGCACATCGATGCTGTTAGCTTTGTGTCTCCCAAAGCCGTTCCGCAGATGGCTGATAGCGAGAAAGTGCTCGAGCAAGTCCGTCCACCAAACGACGTCGAAATCATCGGCATTGTCGTTAACGAAAAGGGAGCCGAGCGTGCCACTGCGACAGAAGCGGTTACGACTCTGGGTTATCCTTGTTCTATTTCCGAGACATTCCTGCGCAAAAACCAAAACCAGACACTCGAAGACGCTTACAAAACGTTGGAATCGATTAAGACAAAAGCTGACGCGTCCGGGCTGGGTATGGTTGTTTATATCTCGATGGCGTTCGGAAATCCATATGGTGATCCGTGGGATGAGGATGAGCTGCGCCAGGCAGTACAGAAACTGGCGGCGCTTGGTGTCCGATCGATTTCGCTGGCAGACACTGTTGGAGTCGCCGACCCTCACTTGATTCGCCGTGTAGTCCAATCGATCACAAACCAATACGCCGAATACGATATTGGCGTGCACCTTCACAGTACGCCGGGGGAAGCTGCGGCCAAAGTGCTCGCTGCTTACGATGCAGGCTGTCGGCGAATTGATTCAGCCGTCGGTGGTCTCGGTGGGTGCCCCTTCGCGCAGGATGCGTTGGTTGGAAACATTCCTACCGAGAGTGTAATCTCGGTACTTCAACAGCGCGGGATAGAGCTGCGGATAAGTAAAAAATCGTTAGCGAATGTGCTGGCGATGACCTCACTCATCGCATCCGACTACCAATAGGAAATCGAGTTGAGTGCGCCATAGCTCCTATTAGTCCTTTGAGTCACATGCATCGCTTCTTCATTTCTCTGGAGAACTGGAACCCTGACGCGTTTACATTAGGTGGATCGGAAGCACACCACGCGCGTGACGTCCTGCGCATGAGGGTTGGGGAGAAAGTTGTTCTCTTCAACGGACGTGGGCACGAAATCACCGCGGAAATTGTCGATCTTGGCGTCGATGAAATTGGGTTGAGAAAATTGCACGAAGCGGAAACACCACCGCTCCGATGCCGGATCGTTCTCGGACAGGCAATCCCGAAGGGAAAAAATATGGACTTGATTGTGCAAAAGGCGGTCGAGATTGGCGCTGCAGAAATTGCGCCGATTATTTCTGATCGCACCATTGTGCAGGTGGATTCCGAAAGCGCAGCGCAAAAGCAGTCGAAATGGCAGCAAATCGCGATTGAGGCAGCCAAACAAAGCGGGCAGAACTGGCTGCCTTATGTGCATGCGCCGAGAAAACTTTCGGACTTCTTGTCTGCTGTGGAGGCAGGCGTGTCGCCTGCAGAATCATCGCCAGCTCAGCCAATACGGCTGCCACTACAGAAAAATATCGCCCCATTCGATCTACAGCTGATCGGATCGCTCCAGCCGGATGCGCAGCACTTTAAAAAGGTTCTTGCGGGCTATTCGAGCGAGCATCAACATCGTCCTCGCAGTGTCTTGATGCTTGTTGGGCCAGAGGGCGATTTCACGCCTGCCGAACTTGCGCTCGCGCGACGCCACGGATGTCAGTCAATTACGCTCGGCCCAATTATCCTTCGAGTGGAAACAGCGGCAATCTATTGTCTTAGTATTCTGTCGTACGAATTGCTGTTTTAGCGCGTGGGTTCTATAGCTGGTTTTCGTCGCAGAGTTTACGGAAAGCTGGATCACCACGCAGAGGGTCCCAGAGAGAATCGAGCCTTGGAAATGCCAGTGTAACAGGCATTGGGCCGTAAATCTGGCTTTGAGACGGTGCTTGTAACAGCCGACTGAGAGTTGAGACTACTCGGCCATTGCTGCTTCGACGGTGGATTCTGTGGGAAGAGTAGGGACCGGCGCTGTCTGGTCTGGTGGCGCAGGCCGGATGGAAACAATACTAAACTGAGCAGCCCCGTGCTCGGTGTTTAGCGAGACCGTCTCGCCGACTTCATGACCGAGCAGCGCCTGACCAATGGCGGTCTGGTACGAAATGACGTTGCGATCGGGATCGCCATCCCACGCCCCAAGAATGGTGTAAGTTTCTTCCTTCTTCGTCTCCGCGCTGCGCAGCGTGACGATTGTGCCGATGGACACCCGCGATGTATCCGCATTCTCAAATGAAGTCCCGCGCGCGTTGTGCAACATTTGCTCCAGCTCGGCTTTGCGTCGCATCAGCACGCTTTGCATTTGTTTGGCTGCTTTAAACTCAAAATTCTCGCTCAGGTCGCCATACGACCTGGCAAGCGCGATCTCTTTTGTGTTCGCTGGAATCTTTACTTTTACGAGCTCTTCGTGTTCGGCATTACGCTTTTCCAGGCTGCTCCAGGAAACGATCAACGCAGCGGCCTTCTCCTCGCCTAAGGCGGGCGGCCCGCCTGTGATCATGCTTTCCAGTTCTGGATAGACTTTTACCATCCGCGCCAGGAGCGACCGCTTTGTCAGCTCGTCAAAAAGCGGACTCAATTGCAGCCGACGCATCGCGTCGCGCGCGAGACCGACGTCGCATTTTTTAAAGATGTCACCAAGTAATGGGCGATCCTCGACCAGGGCACGGTACAACTTGCTGGCGCGCCCGGGAGCATTGTGTTGCTCGCGTTCCAGCGCCGCGAAAATCGCGCCAAGCAAATCCGGGGTGACTAGTTCGCTCCAGCTTTCTCGTTCGCTACAAAGCCAGGCGAGCATCTCGCCGGTGGCTGAGTGTTCGCGAATGCTTCGCTCCAGCGTCATCCGGAGCTCTTCGTGCTTCCCGGCTTCGTTCAAGATGCGGGGGATTTGCGCAACCATGCGACCGTGACTCTGCTTCATCAAATATAAGGCGCGATCTGTCCATGAAGGACCGAGCGCGGAGGGCAACGCTTGCAGAATTTTTTTCTCTTTTGCGGCCGGCACTTTCGGCAGGATTAATATGAGGCGGTTCTCTTCCTCGAGAATCAGTTTCGAAAGGGTCAATCCGACATGGGTCGAATGCAGTGTCGGGTTACGCGCGAGTAAATCGTCGCGCGCGATGATGAGCTCAAATGCGAACTCAGGATGCATTCTTCGATCACGCACCGTCATGTTCTCGATCGTACTGACGACCGGCTGAAGTTGGTCTTTTTTGAACTGCTGGTGTGATTTGATGATCTGCTCGAGCGCTGCGATTTGCTCTTTTGGTTGTCGTGCCTTGTTGAAAGTATCGAGCAGTTCGTCAGCCTGCGACACACCTTCGCCGCGCAATTGAATTGGATCGGTCTTTTTCGCAGGAACGGAAAAAATGCCGCTTGCCTTAAGTGCTTTCTTCGTTGATTCCCACCAGCGTTTCCATTCCGTTTCGGTGAAAACATCGCCTACCAACCATTCACCGATCTGCTGCGCCGTGGCTTTACCGTCCAGACTTTCGAGAATATTTCGCACCAGGGCAGGCGGATTTTCTCTTGCCAAATTTTTGATCGCCGCCAGGTCAGTCGATTTGCGCGCGAGGAAGTGCTCTGGCGCCAGCGGCGTTACGTTCTCTGCCGCGTACTGTGCCTGCATCGGATGCGACTTTTTGCCTGCAAAATCAATTACGATCTGGTTGAGTAGCAGGTTCCATTCGCTCACGCGACCGAATCCCCAGCTTTTATGAAGACAAAATGTGCCCGGCTTTAGTTTTTCGAGTTGCTGCGCGGCGCGGGGAGTGAGTTTGCCGGCTTCGACCAGTTTTTCTAATTCGGTATCCATCAATGGGGCTACTGAGTGCCATTTGACCTATAAGTCGCATGGGTCGGGCGCGCAATTTACGTTTGCCGTGCACCCCGTCGCATGAAAACCTCCCCGCCGTGACGACGAGTATCTGGTTTTGGATCGCCTTTCACATTGGCGTGTTCATTGCGATTGGCATCGACCTTTTCACGTTCCACCAGCGCGGCCGGGAATTAAGCATGGCTGCGGCTGCGCGACGCAGCGTGCTGTGGGTAATCGTGTCACTTGGATTTAACGCACTGGTGTGGCGCTTCAAGGGACCACATCATGGGCTGGATTTTTTCACCGGCTACCTCATCGAGTATTCGCTGAGCATGGATAACATTTTTGTTTTCGTGCTCATTTTTGCGCACTTTCGCGTTCCTCCGCGCGCACAACATCGCGTCTTGGTCTGGGGAATAATCGGGGCACTGATTATGCGTGGCACGATGATCCTGGGAGGTATCGCGCTGGTGCAACGATTTCATTTCATTCTTTATCTCTTCGGTCTCTTCCTGTTGATCACGGCGGCGCAGATGTTTTTTGGAAAGCGTCCAGCGCATGATTTCGCCGAGGGTTGGGTGTTGCGAATGTGTCGTCGGATTCTTCCGATTACGCGCGAATTTCATAACGAACATTTCAAGGTGCGCGTGGACGACCGCTGGATGTTAACCCCACTCGCTCTGACAATGATCGTTATCGAGGTGACAGACCTGATTTTTGCGGTCGATTCGATCCCTGCGATCTTCGCGATTACACGCGACCCCTTCATCGTTTATACCTCTAATATTTGCGCGATTCTCGGCTTGCGGTCTCTCTACTTTCTACTGGCCGGTTTGATGAAGCGTTTCATTTACCTAAGAACTGGCCTTGCTCTCGTGCTCGGTTTCGTCGGCATCAAGATGATTGTCGCCGATTATTTCCCGCTGCCGAGAAGCCTTTCGCTGGGAATCATCGTGCTATTTCTCGCTGTTACGATTGCGGTTTCGATGGCTAAGACAAAGAACGATGGTGCAGCCGAGGGCCGAAAATAAGTATTGCCTTTGCTTCTCAGTATTTGTTTAACTGGATAAAGCCACATGAAACCCCTGGGTGTCTTCTCATTGGTGCTCGGCCTTGCCGGAATTTGTCTTGGAGATATTCAGGACCCGCCTGCGAATGACTATGGGCCAACGCGGAAACTTGGCCGCGGTTTTGCGAATTTTCTATGGGCGCCGACAGAAATCATCGTGAACATTAACAAAGTCAACAAGGAGGAAGGCAACAACGCTGCCTTTGGATACGGCGTGGTCCGTGGCGTCGGGCGCTCAGCTACGCGACACGTAGCGGGCCTTATTGAGATTCTGACCTGGCCCTTCCCAATCTGGCGCGATAGCTATTATCCCATCCTACCACCAGAAATTCCGTATATTCACGCCGGCTATACAGAATTTCCTCCTGAGATTGGCAACGAATCAAAGTACCCCTACGTCCGGGATTACGATCAGGATCCGTATTAACTCCGCTTCATCGGAAAGGATGCCGGGCATCACAAGGCGACCCCCTGCCGGGTTAGCGCGATCGCAGCTCTTTGATTGATTCCAACACTTCCTCGCGGATCGCAAAAAGCTCGCTCCGATAGTAAGCAAGCCGGTCTGCGGGAAGAAAGTCCTTCACTCTCGTAGCGTCCGCGGCTGCGATCGTCTTGTTCAAAATCTCCAGAATCCGTTTGAGCCATGCGACCACCATTCCCGGTTCAAAGAAATCGTCGCCGCGTGCAACTCCGCCTAAAGCGCCGGCAAGCTTTGCGCTGAGTGTCATAAAACCGCTGACGAAATCGGCAAGCTGCTCATCCTCTTCTTCGGGAAAATGTTCTGCTGCCTTTAACTCATCGAGTAAGGCATGCAAGGCATCATGGGCGCGTTTCTCGATGGGATGCAAAATGTGGCCGCGTTCGTCGCGCATCCAATCAATTCCTTCACGCATCGGATCGGGCGGCAGCAATTCATAATCCTCAATATCGCTTTCGGATTCGTCTTC
This sequence comes from Candidatus Dormiibacterota bacterium, assembly GCA_035472675.1. Taxonomy (GTDB): domain Bacteria; phylum Verrucomicrobiota; class Verrucomicrobiia; order Chthoniobacterales; family UBA10450; genus Udaeobacter. The sequence goes on along the minus strand of DATIOX010000110.1, from coordinate 1,282 downwards.
CTTTTCCTCGTCGATCTTCGCTCCCAAATCCTTGCCATGCTCCTCCTGCTTATTCTCTTCTTCGTCCTGTCGATCGAGCGCCTCCTCAAGCCACGACCATCCCATCTCACGGGCAATGATCCGTTCGCTATCGGGATGGTCCGCATATTTCTCCAGTAACCGACCATATTTTTCTGTCAGCGCATCGCTCTCACGGAGAAATTGCTCATACCGCACTTCGTCCCATTCTTGCGTCTCGCCGTCCTGGGTGATCGCGATAGCAAACGGCGTTTCTTCTTCCGCGATGCGCCGGTCGCGCTCGGCGATTTCCTCTTTTGTAAAACGCCAGGCTGGCTCGGAGATTTGCAGACGATAATCAGCGCTCTCGATCACCACGCGGCCGCTCCGTTCGCTGAACCACTCCAGATACACCGCATTCGCCATGTGTTCGGGTGGCGTCTCGCCGCGTCGGGACATTGCCAGCGCTTCTTCAATGGGAACGTCGAACACGCGCACTTTGCGCGCGGCCGTGATATCGCCAGCGGGGCCACGTTGCTGAGGAGCGGGCGGTTTCGTCGTCATTGAAATCGGGTCCAGATTTTCAAAGCTCAACTCGCATCCGGCGAGGTCGGGCGCACAATCGCCCGCTAATTCCAACACCAGCGGCTGGTCGATGCCGGACAGCCAAATCTCACCGGTCACGCGCCCGCGGGTGCGGTTATCGATCTTGCCACGCAAGACGTGTTCGTGAAGTCGCCAGGCCATAATGAAAATGACGAAGCACGAATGAAGAAAGTCAAAATCAGAATTGAATTGGCGTTTGCGATTCGCTCGGTCGAAATGTTTGTGTGCGCATTGTTGATCTGAAAATCGAAGACATTGCATTCGGCGGAAAAGGGGTCGGACGCGCGCAACGGAAGGCTATCTTCGTTCCGTACACCATTGAGGGCGAACTCGTTTCTGCCGAGATCGTGCGAGAAAAAAAACAATTCGCCGAGGCAGAGTTGGTGGAAGTTAAGGAAAACTCCCCGCATCGCGTGATACCGGAGTGCCCGTATTTTAGCCATTGCGGCGGATGCGCATACCAGCACATCGACTACGAACATCAGCTCGCAATTAAATGGCGTCAGGTGCGCAGCGTCCTCCAGCGAATCGGCAAGCTTAAAGATATTCCTCTGCGCCCCATCATTCCGTCGCCAAAGCAGTATGAATATCGCAATCGCATCACGGTTCATGTGCAGGATGGGGTGATCGGATTTTTCCGGCGTGATTCACATCGCTTGATCGACATCGAGCGGTGCCC
>DATIOX010000109.1:0-4715 GCA_035472675.1 Candidatus Dormiibacterota bacterium | reverse complement strand
CAATCCGGCCGTGAATTCTTACCTCGATCAAGTCCAGCCCGGTTTTCTTCAGCAAACCGGCGACCCGGTCGCGGCGAAACAAATGGCGCTACAAAGCCTCGCGAATTTGCGCGAACAACAAGCATCGGCTCTTTCGTACTTCGACATCTTTTTTATTTTTGCCGTAATCGCCGTCGCACTGGTTGGTCTCGTTTTCTTCATGAAACGCTCGGTCGCAGCGAAAGACGCGCACGTCGCCGCGGAATAACTAATCAGCTCGTTGCCGGGGAACCGATCCGCGTCCGCGCATCCGGCTGCAGCGACAACTCGCAAACGAGTTGACAAGGAGCCGCGGCTTCCCAGCCGCCGAACTAACCACCATATTCGGCGATCTGGAATTCGCCGCTCCTTTGAGAAAACTCTCCGACCAAACGCCAAAGGAAAACAGGGTCAGCGAATAGATAGCCCAAAACAATTGAATCTTTCCCAGGTTCGGCGGACAGATTCCATTAATGGCGATCCCGCGATTGCGCTTTGCTCATTTGCCGACTCCAGTGGAAGAACTCCCGAGACTTCGGGAAGCTCTGGGCGACGGACCCCGTTTGTTGATCAAACGCGACGACCAAACCGGACTTGCTTTTGGCGGTAACAAGACGCGTAAACTGGAGTTTCTCTTGGCGGAAGCGCGCGATCAGGGCGCAAAGACATTGATTACTGGCGGAGCTTTGCAATCCAATCATTGCCGTCAGACCGCAGCGGCCGCAGCGCGATTTGGATTTAAATGCGTTCTTGTGTTGACTGGCGATAAACCAAAACAACCTTCAGCAAATCTAATGCTCGATCAATTGTTCGGAGCGGAGATCGTGTACGTTGCCGATCGGAATGACCGCGACAGAATCTTGCAAGAGACGTTTGATCGAGCGACAAAGGAGGGCAAGAAACCTTACCTCGTTTCGTATGGCGGATCGAACGCGACTGGCGCGTTGGGATACGCATTCGCAATGAAAGAACTGGTCGATCAGAACGTTGGCGCTGACTGGATCGTGTTTGCTACATCCTCAGGTGGTACGCACGCGGGACTTCTCCTGGGTCAGCGCGTGTCTGGATATAAAGGCAAGGTGTTAGGAATTAGCGTTGATGAATCAGAAGAATGGTTAAAGCAACACGTCTCACAATTGGCGTCCTTGGCCAGTGAAAAGTTGGGGAAGCGTATTGAGTTCACGCCAGGTGAAGTGTTGGTAAATGCCAATTACTGCTCAGCAGGTTATGGGGTGTTAACCGAACAGGAACGGGAAGCCATTCGTTTATTCGCAACATGCGAAGGTCTCTTGTTAGACCCGGTGTATGCCGGACGCGCCGCGGCGGGGATGATTGATTTGATCCGCAAAGGTTTTTTCAAGAAGGATGAAACGCTGTTGTTTTTGCACACAGGCGGACAACCAGCGTTGTTCGCGGACCAATACGCAAATAGGATTTAAGGAGCACTATGCTGCACGGGGAGTTTCATCCCCGACCCTGCTCCAGTGCTTGGTAAGGATAATGAATGTGATGTAATGGGTAACCAGTAAAGCAGGAACCCAAAACGCAGGGATCCAATAGGCTGGTCCCATAAACTCAGGCGCGTTGTAGATGGTTGCCAGGGTGATCGCGACGAGCAAATCGATTGAGCCAAAGACATTGAAGACCCAAACCAAAGGTCGTGCGTAGGTCGAATTGCGAGAAACGAAAAAGATAGCGACGAATGCCAAAACCGCGGTGAGCAAGTCTCCTAACGCCGCTGGATACGCAAACTGTGGCGGCAAGCCTGGGTAAGTCGCGCCCCGAGTCAAAAACATTAAGCCGAGATGACGCAAAGAGTGCAGCAACAAAATTGGAATCAACACCGTGCGCGGACGCAGTCGTCCAAGTTGTGGCAGCAGATAAATTCTCGCCGCGACGTAGAAAACCACGGTCGTTGCGATGAGATTCAGCGTGAGAATCCGATTTAATAAGGCTTCCACGTTCATCGGATCGCGTTTGCAGTCATTTACATCTCGGCAGCAACCAAACAAGCATCGTCTATTAGGACCGTGGAATCGGCAAACTTGTAAACGTCACTAATGATGGCTTCGAGGAGAGACTCAGTAGGCTGATCAAGATTGGACCGAATGCTTTGCCGCAAACCTTCAATGCCAAAGTCACTGCCTGCCTTGTTCTCCACCTCAACAACGCCGTCAGTGAAAAAGAGAAGAAAATCGCCTGGCCCAAGTTCGGCTTGAGTCGTGTTAAATCGTGCGTTGGGAATGAGGCCCATCGCAGGTCCGCTGGAACCTTCGCCACATGCCACCATTTGGACTTCGCCCGCGGTTCGGCGCACACGCAACGGCGCAGGATGACCGGCTCGGGCAAAACGGGCGCCGCGTTCTCCGATGTTGATGACACAGTAAAGCACAGTCGCGAAAACGAGCGTGCCGGTCTGCTTCATAATTCTCGTGAACTCATTGTTCAGCTCTGTGAGAAATCGACCGGGATCGGCGACCTCAGTCGCGTGCGTTTCGATCAATGCCCGCAACATCGCCGTGATCAGCGCTGCGCGCACTCCGTGTCCCATCACATCGCAGATACAAATACCGGCTGTGCCGTCCGAAAGACGTGCGATGTGAAAGAAATCACCGCCCATCATACTGGCTGGCAGGTAACGATGATAAAAACGCAGCGCCGTCACTCCCTTAGATTCCGATGGAAAACTCGGATAGGCGTTCGGCATCAGCGCCTGCTGCAATTCCGTTGCCATGCGGAGATCAGTTTCCATCTGTTCATTCTTGTGCCGAATCACGCGGTCGCGCTCTTCCAGTTCACGAATGTTCGTTAGTAAAAGGGCGTTTTGTACTTTGAAGAGCGTCTCAGTAGCGATGAATCCTAGGAAGCCGCCCCTTTCATCCACTAACAACACGTCATCGTAGAAATTTTTGTCCGGGCGCGCGAACACCGCGCGCAAGACATCGCCAATTGGCATCGTGACCGCGATGCGCGTCTCTTGCTTGCAAAGATGCTGCCCGATCGGCTTTCGCGCCCAGAGCGAAAAACCGTAACGTCCACCGAGCAACGCCGCCGTTTCTTGTCGGGAACACATCCCCAGCAGGCGCTCACCGCCGAGTACCGCCGCAAAGTTTATGATTCCACCCTTGAAAATCTCAAAAACTGTCTCCATTGAAGCACTGCTCTGGGTCGCAGTCCGATGGCTGACAAGCGCGCGCAAATCGATCGATTCGGCTCGCACCGGCGGACGAAGATCGAGAAGGACCGGAGAAGCTTGTTCCTGAGGCTGTGCGGTTACGTGCACAAGCATCTTACTAACGGATTTTGACAATCAGTGTTTGTTACAAATTAGTGACAAAGGTCGTCGCGCAAACCGAGATCAACTTCCACTCTACGCTGCGACGTAAGATCTGACTCTGAACTGCCTGCGAGTTTTTATTCCGCAGCATTCTTTGCCAGTGACTCGATCACGTTCACGTTTGGCAGTAACTCTACTGGGATGTTGTGCCGTTCCTGCAAATAGGCCGGACTGTTGTAAGTGATCCAAACTTTTCCGTGAGCGTCTTCCCAGATCAAAATCTTAAGAGGAAGATCGATTGCACTGCTGGGCGCGGCCAGCATGACCGGCGTGCCTGCTTTCGGGTTCCCGAAAACCAGCAGCTTCGTCGGTCGCATTTTCATTCCCACCTTGGCTGCTTCTCTGCTATGGTCAATCAGCGCGAAGAGCGTAATTCCCTTTGATTGAAGAATTCCTTTGAGCTTCTCGACCGTTTCGTCAGCCGAGTGGTTGCTCCTTAGATCGACAAGTTCGCTGCTCTTGGAGGGTGTCATAATTATCTTCGAGTATTCGCCTACTGCGGGCGAGTGCAACCTGCCGTTGGAAATTCACGGAACGTGACGTGAATCGCAATGCGAGGAGAATTATCTCGCAAGCGGTACTTGAAAATGCGAGGAGCCGTACAGCGGCGCACACCAGCTGTGACCTGACGACACAGTCTATCTCTAAAGAGGGAGCCAGGACCATCTCCCAAGAGGTATCGGAAAATCCTTCGGGCGGCTCCATTGACCGGCTGCACACAGCTGATTCCTTAGCGGGAAGGGAAGACGGTTTATGCAGAGAACTTCATCACTGCCTCGGGAGGAAAATACGATCGACGCAGCGAAACTTTTTCAGATGTTGGGCGCAGCACTCGGGAGATAAAACTTCAACTAATCCACGACCAACTAAAACAGAAGGAAACAACATGAAGATACTGATGGTCTTAACTTCACACGATCAACTCGGTAACGCCGGCCGCAAGACTGGTTTCTGGTTGGAAGAGTTTGCAGCGCCATACTTCGTTTTTCGAGACGCCGGAGTCGAATTGACACTCGCGTCTCCGAAAGGGGGATTGCCACCACTAGATCCAAAGAGCGATCTGCCGGAAAATCAAACGCCGGCCATGGCGCGCTTTAAGAAGGATAAGACGGCACAGGAAGCTCTCGCCAACACAGTCAAGCTTTCGAGCGTGAAGTCAGAAGATTTCGACACCGTGTTCTATCCGGGTGGACATGGTCCAATGTGGGATCTTGCCGAAGACTCCGTTTCCATTGCTCTGCTCGAATCGTTTTACAACTCCGGCAAGCCAATCGCGCTGGTCTGCCACTCGCCTGGTGTGCTTCGCCATGTCACCTACAAAGGCGAACCTCTGGTAAAGGGGAAGCACGTAACCGGCTTT
>DATIOX010000108.1:0-34790 GCA_035472675.1 Candidatus Dormiibacterota bacterium | reverse complement strand
GTTGGGCGGTTTCTTTGGCAGTTGGAGTCCATCCTGGCGGCTGGTAGCCTTCCGGCGGATTTTGCATGAACAGCCCAGCGATGATCGTGATGATGAAGTAACCAACGCCGAGATATGCGAACGTGGGCAAAACCCCCACGGCTTGAATCAGCCGCGTCGCTACCGGCGCGGTGATGAGTGCGCCGGCGCCAAATCCACCAACCGCAATTCCTGTGATAAGGCCGCGCTTATCGGGAAACCATTTCACCAGCACGGCTACAGGAACGATGTAGCCGAGGCCAAGGCCTAGACCGCCGATAAACCCGTAGCTGAGATAGAGCCACCAGAGTTTGTTCGCGGAAAAGCTCGCTAGAAAAACGCCCAGGCCATAAAGCACTCCGCCAGTCAGCGCGACAATGCGGGGTCCTTTTCGGTTCATCCACAACCCGCCAAAGAACGCCGCGAAGCCGAGCACAAAGATGCTGATGGTAAAGGTGAGCGTGACCTGCGAAATACTCCATCCAAATTGCTTCGATAACGGCACGCGGAAAACACTCCAGGCATACACAGCGCCGAGTGCGATCTGGAGAAATATTCCTGCGATTGCAATGGTCCAGCGATTAGCAGTTTTCATAAGGTCCTTTACTGCTTGCAACTACAAATCAATCGTGCGCTGATGGAGAATCGGCTGACTCGTCGAGAGTTAGAAACGGGCTTCATCATTCTCCGGGCTGACGGCGCGTGGCGCGAACAACGCTTAACCGCCATTCAACTTGAATGCCGCTTCGAATGGCAAGTTACAATCTTGTGACAATTCGTTGCCACCTGAATGCGACTATGCGCTAATGATTCAATGGCACCCAGCCTCGGGTGAAGTGATCTACAAGTGTCGGGGAAATCAGGAAAAGCAGCCAAATTACGCCAGCAACTGCTGCCAGATGCAAAAGGCGGCTGCTTCCCTTGATGTGCATAAAGAAAGGGGCGATTTCTCAACCCCGGGAGAACGGTAGGCGGAACCTTTAGTCATTTGGGTTTCTCACTCCCAGCGCGGAGTTCGGCTCGCGCGCGAATTTGAAACCCGATAGAGGCGGCGCGCCGGAATCAACATTCTTGGCGAGCGCGAGTACCTGAAAAGCGCGCCCGAGCATTTCGGGATGCAGCAACGTTTGCAGCGCGCGTTTGGTCTTGGGCGAATCAGATAGCGGCGACTGACCCCGGTCGCCCGCGAGCGGTTCGGGTGAACCGCCTCTACCACGTTCGGAAACGATTCCGGTCAGGAAGTGATGTTGATCGGTGAACCCTGCGACGCGCAATCCATTTGCCTCCGCGCGACGGGCAATGCTTGTCCAATCGACCTGCATCGTGATGTCCGCGTGACCAATCTGCTCAAAGGGCGAATCGAGAAGCCGATGTTGCGCGCGGACTTGAACGCTTCCCTGAAATTCATTGCCCGAATGCCCGTAATCAATCGTGATCACATAACCTCGCTCCAAATTTGCGGCGACACTGTCCACCCAATCGAGCGAAGCTTGATTAAATGCCGTGCTTGAGAGTGGACGCTGGATGAACAGAAACTTGTCGCCTTGAATGTCGACGAGCTTTTCGACGCCGCCACTGATCAAGCGGACTGGCAAGGCATCGAGTAGTTCGTTCGAAAAATGGACGCCGACGAATGGTTCAAATGAACTGCGCCATTCAACTTTGTCCCGAAATGGTTCCAGGATCTGCGATTGTTGCTCTCGCAAAATAGGAAATGGTTCGATTATTCGGTACCGCGAAGCTTCGAAGAATTCCGGCGCGCGTTCCTGCGAAGATTGGAGAACGTCGCGCGCAAACTGCCCATCATGTGCGCCCTGCTCCACAATGACAAAGTCGTTGATTTTGCCGAGTTCCTCCCAGATCTCAGCGAATTGTGCAACCAGCAGTTGCCCGAAAAGCGGACCGACGCTGACGTTGGTGAAATAATCACCTTTCCGGCCAATCACGCAGCCGCCGGAGGAATAATATCCGTGCTCGGGATGATAAAGCACCTGATCCATGAACCAGTCGAATGGTTGTGGTCCGCGATCCCGAATCTCGGTTCGGATAAGCTCAATCAGAGCGGCCTTTCCCGTTTGCGTTCTCAACGCTCAACCCGCGTACGCTGAAAGCTTCGGCGTGGCAAGCGCTCAACGCTCGAGTCTCAACTGCAATGACGTCCGGCGAGTATTTAGTCATTGGTCATTGAGCGTTGGGCGTTGGCGCGTACCTTGGGGAACCCAGTCCTTCGTAAAGCTTGAGACCGAATGCCACATATCTGAGGCCTCCACCGGGCTATCGCTTTCGGCCACCCTGGTATTTGAGACCGTGGTTTTACGTGCCCATTGCCTGCGTTGCAGTGCTCGTGGTCGTCTTAGCAGTCTACATCTCCAGTCTTGTCGCCGATCTCAAAGCGCAGGCCAGAGCGTTCGACCTAAACAGGCTCGAACAAATGGAATCAGCGAGTGTGATCCTCGATCGCAACGGCAAGATCTTCGGCCAAATCTACGTTGAGAACCGCGAGACAGTGCCGTACGACCAATTGGCTCCCGATCTCATTAACGCGGTCGTCGCCGTTGAAGACGCAAAATTTTATCAGCATCACGGCTTCGATTCGTTCGGGATCATCCGCGCTGCGCTGAAAAATTTCACGGCCGGACATGTGCGCCAGGGCGCCAGCACCATTACGCAGCAACTGGCGCGCAACAGTTTTTCGCTCAAAGAAAAAACGTTCCGCCGCAAGTTGCTCGAAATTTTCCTGGCGCAACGGATTGAAGACAAATTCAACAAACAGAAAATCCTGGAGTTATATCTGAACCGGATCTATTTCGGCGGCGGCCTGTACGGAGCCGAAGCAGCGTCGCGGGGGTACTTTGGCAAACCAGCCCGTGAAATGTCGCTGCCAGAATGCGCCACGCTCGCGGGTCTGATCAAGAGCCCGAATAGATTGTCGCCATGGGCCGACCGCACGACCTCGCGCGAAGCGCGCGACTACGCGCTCGATCGGATGCGCGAGCTTGGCTTTATCAGCCGCGAACAATTCACCAATGCACGAGGCCAGGAAATCGTTGTGGGGAGCAGGCAAAACGCTCAGGGACAGACCTACGCAGTCGATTACATTCGTCAGCAGGTCATCGCCGCCGTCGGATGGGACCGCGCAATCAACGAAGGCTACCGGATTCACACAACGATCGATGTCGATCTTCAAAAAGTTGCCGAAGATTCCTTGCGAACGAATCTCGAACGGATCGAACAGCGCCCCGATTACAATCACCCGACTTACGCCCAGTACGCAGCATCGTTTCGCAAGGCCAAAGCCAACGGCACGATGTCAAACCAGCCTGCGCCTGAGTATCTCCAAGGCGCGGTCATCGGTCTGGACAATGCAACGGGCGATATTCTGGTGCTGGTCGGTGGACGGGATTTCGAGCACAACCAATACAATCGCGCGTTGCAAGCGCGCCGGCCCGCCGGGACCGCAATGCTGCCGTTTGTTTATGCGGCTGCTTTCGAAAAAGGAATGTATCCCGGATCCCTGGTGGAAGATTCGCCACTGGATAATCGCGCCGTCATGATCGGTGGTACAACCGGAATTCTGGGCGAATGGGGACCCGAAAGCGCCGAGAACCGTTATGAAGGCACGATGACGGCCAGACAAGCTCTGGCGAAATCAAAAAATGGCGCAACCGTCCGAATTGGGATGGACGCGGGAGTTGACGCGATGTTGCAGCTTTGCGCTGCGGCTGGCATTCATTCCCCGCTTCGTCCTTATCCAGCCACGTTTCTCGGAAGCAGCGAGGTTACGTTGGCCGAGCTCGCGCTCGCTTACACGATATTCCCAAACGGCGGCTGGCGACCAAACGTGTCACACATTTTGGAGCGCATCGAAGAAAAGGACGGAACTCTGGTTTGGGACGCGAAACGGGAGAGTATCCGGAAGCTCGTCACCAAACCTGAAACCGCGTACGAAGTGCATTCTTGCCTTGCGGACGCGCTTGAATCAGGGACAGGCAAAGCTGCCTTCACGCAATTTGGTCTAAAGAAAATTCCGGCAGCAGGTAAAACCGGCACTGCATACGATTTTACCGATGCGCTGTTTGCCGGGTACGATTCCAATTTCACCTGCGCCGTTTGGGCAGGTTTCGATAAACCGCAAAAGATTTATCGCGGCGCATTTGGACGCGAGCTGGCGCTGCCTGTTTGGGTGGACGTCATGAATGCCGCCGCTGACCACTATCCACCCGGAGATATCAAGCAGCCGACATCCACCTCGGGCGGACTGAAGCAGGTCGAGATTTGTTCGAGGTCTGGGCTGCTCGCCACCGACAAATGTTATGACGCGGTCAAGACAGCGAATGGCGAAACGGTTCAGCGGCGCACCACTTACATGGAGATTGGCACTCAATCGCAGGTCCCGACTGAGCCTTGCAATGTCCACGGTGAACCGCGCGCACGTCTTGCTCGCTTTTTCTCTTCGAGCGATTTGCCACGCGCCGCGTTGGCTGTAGACCTGAGCGAGGTCACGCCAATCGCCGTAAAAGGTCCAACCTTATTGGCCGACACGGATCCTTACAATTCTCTTAAGCCGACAGTGAAACCCGAGCCTGCGGCGCAGCCAGCCGTTCAAGCCGCCGCAAATCAAAAGAGCGACTCCGTAGCCGAAGAGAGCAGAGTGAAAACAGCAAACATCGGCGGGAGCGGCAACGGATCCATTAATCAAACGGCGGAATCTACTCCTGAGATCAGAAAAGCAATCCCGGTCCAACCGCAGGATAAAAAACCGGTCGAAATTCGGCGCGCGATACCGGTTAAACCTCCGGACCAGGCAGGCGAGGGTGAAACCCTTTTGAAATCCGCAACGCCCCCGCCGGACGATGCCCACGAATGAGCGATTTAAACCCGCGAATCACGCGGGTTGACGCCAATAGGCAGAATGAAGAGTACCGACGGAGATTCGAATGACGACGTACTTGGCTGGGCTTTTGATTTCGTCATTCCTTCGTCATTAGTGCTTCGTCATTTTCATCACCAGTATTCGCGTCAATTCGCGTGATTCGCGGGCTTATCTAACAATGACATTGCAGGGCGCAGAGGATTTTCGACTGACTGTTCTCAACCCAGGTGGGCGCGATCCGGAAGAAGAGTTTCGCAGCGTGCCCGCGCCAGGCGAAGGCGTGCACCCGCCGATCAACTTTCACGCCTTCGCTGCCTGTACGCAGGGAGCCTTTCACCATAACCCGCGTCGCGCCATCGCGGAGAACACACCGGTTCTCCTGCTTTTGCGCGGCGATTTTCGGGCTTCAGAGCGCGCATTAGCCGACCTGAAAAAACATGGTCGCACCGTAGTTGTTTCGTTAAAGGAGACTGGACTCCATCAGATCGCCCAACAGCTATGCGACCGCGCCAGATTATCGCGCTTCATGAAAATTGTAGCGCAAGCGGATGGATGCATTGCTACAACGCCGGAAGCCGCGGAAATCTATCAGAGCGCTCACTGGAGCCTGAGGCGTGTCGCATTTATTCCGACGCCTTATCCCGTTGAAGATCAAAGATGGAATTTTTGTCTGTCCTCGGACGAGCAATCTGGAATCTTTGTTGGCACGCGCGAATGGGACGTGCCATCGCGCAATCATTTCGCAGCGCTGCTGGTTGCGCGCCAGCTTTGTGACGCGACGGGTGAACCAGTCACGGTCGTTAATCTGGATGGATATAAAGCGCGGCGTTTGCTTTCCGAGCTGAAATTTCCGGAAGAAAAACTCCGTGTAATTGAGAAGTGGAAATCGTATCCGGATTATCTACGGGACGTGGCAGGGCATAAACTCGTCTTGCAGCTGGATCGCAGCCATGTGCCCGGTCAGGTTGCGGGCGACGCCCTGCTCTGTCGAATCCCCTCTGTTGGCGGCGACGGTGCGATTGAACGAATTGCATTTTCGAGAACTTGCGGTGAGGGCCGGTCGATTACCGAGATTGCTTCGATGGCGCTCGATTTGTTGAAGAACGCCGATTTGCGCCGCGCCATCATGGCCGAATCAGAGCAGCGCGCGCTGGAGCATCTCTCGTTTCAGGCAGTGCGTTCGCAGTTGGCAAAGTTCTTTACCCAGTTCACTCAAGGCCAGGGCTAATGCAAACAGGAGCCTGATACGCCCAGGCGCCAGCGAAGCCATCCTGGCGCTCAAACCGGTCACGTTTCATTACAAGGACGAAGACACCAAAAAAGCCGAAAATACGCCTCAATTTGGTTTGATTGCGGAAGACGTGGCCGAGGTAAATCCCGACCTGGTGGTGCTCGATGGCGACGGCGAGCCTTTAACCGTACGCTACGATGCGGTCAACGCGATGTTGCTTAACGAGTTCCTTAAAGAGCACAAGAAAGTTGAGGAACAACAGACCAACATCACGCAGCTAAACTCCAAAATGGCGGAGCAGGCAGCGATTATCGCTCAGCAGCAAAAAGGCATGGAGGTTCTCACTGCCCAGCTCAAAGAGCAGGCCGCGCAAATCCAAAAAGTGAGCACCCAACTGGACGTGAGCAAGCCTGCGGCACAAGTCGTCAGTTACGAACAATAGGTCCACGACATCATACCCGACGCGTCTCTTTAGGGAGCGCACGCGTGTCGCGTGCGCTCTCCAACTCAAATCAAAAGATAATCTCGAAGAGTTTAATGCCGTTCCATTTTCCGGGGTGGTTCGGGTCGAACGACGTACTTTCTACCCATGTGCCGTAGCGCGCCGGCGCCCATGGATTAAGCATCTGGAACGGGTTACGCCCATCGCTAAATCCTCGCGGAATCACTCCCTCGACCGCAGGGCGTTGTAAAAGGGGCGGCGGAGTGGCCATAGCGCGCACTGGTTTTTGCGGGCCGATTGGTGCCCTGAATTCTTGTGCCGAAGCGGTTGTAACCAGCGCGGCCAGGATTGCGATCATTAATGTTTTCATGTTTTTTCCTTTCGTTCCAGACGTGCAAATTCTTGCCCGTCGCAACACCTGCCCTCATTATATATACTTCGATGGACTACCTTGAAAAGGCCGAACGTGTCTTGGATATAGAAATTTTTGAGCTCAAGCGATTGCGGGAACGTCTCGGCGAAAATTTCTCCCGAGCCGTTGAACTGATCAAGGAGACGGCCGATGCAAGGGGCAAAGTCGTTGTGGTCGGAGTTGGTAAGTCAGGACACATCGGAGCAAAGATCGCCGCCACCCTCACCAGCACCGGATCGCCGGCGGTGGTGCTCGATTCTTCGAACGCGTTGCATGGCGACCTCGGCGTGATTGCCGACGGCGACGTTGTTTTAGCTTTAAGCGCAAGCGGGGAAACAGAGGAAATGGTTCGGATTCTGCCGGCGATCGCCCGCTTCCAAGTCAGGATCATCGCCATGTGCGGTGATCCGAAATCAACTCTCGCGCAGAACGCGCATTTGTTTCTCGACGTAAACATCGAACAGGAAGCTTGCCCGTTGAACCTCGCTCCAACGTCGAGCACCACAGTGATGCTCGCGCTCGGCGATGCGCTGGCGATGGTGTTGCTGGAAGCGCGCGGTTTCGACAAGGAAGATTTTGCGAAGTTTCATCCTGGTGGAATGATCGGCCGCAGCATGCTGGTGCGTGTGCACCAAGTCATGCGGCCACGCCAAGCCATGGCGATTGTTTCTACCGATACATCCGTGCGTGAGGTGCTGAAGGCAATGACTAGCGTGCGTGCCGGCGCTGCTGTTGTAGCCGACGAAAATCAGAAATTGCTCGGTATTTTTACCCATGGCGATTTCGTGCGGCATTTTCAATTCGATTCAAAAATCGGCGAACGACTCGTTGCAGACTTGATGACGCTGAACCCGGTCACAGTGCATAAAGACAAGCTGGCTGTTGAGGTTCTTAATCTGCTCGAACGTCATCGCATCGACGACCTGGTCGTGGTTGATGACGACAGCGTGCCTGTTGGTATTGTCGATTCGCAGGACCTGACGCGGTTGAAATTGCTATAGCGCGCTCTGTCGCTATGTCATCCCGAGCCGCGCAGAACGGCGAGAGACTTCACAATTTGTTGAGTGATCAACCAATGTAACTAGTGTATTTCATTATCCTGTGTGAGATCCTTCGCTTCGCTCAGGATGATGTGTTTGCGCGAGGATTAACCACAGGTAACGTCCGCGCTTCCGGTTTAACAATTTAACGTTCCATGCCCGCAGCCAACGATCTTCGCAGAGGAATGGCCATAAAATACAATGGCAACGCCGCGATTGTGCTCGAAGTCCATCATCGCACGCCCGGAAATTTGCGCGCCTTCGTCCAGGCGATTATCCGCTACATCAATACTGGCAAGAGCGCCGATGTTCGCTTTGGCTCGACCGACAAGGTGGAGCTGGTCGAGATCGAGCGAAAACAGCTCGAATTCAGTTACAAGGACCGCAACGGCTATCATTTCATGGATCCTGAGACGTACGACACGATCACGCTGCAAGAGAATCTGATCGGCGACGCCAAAGATTACCTGGTGGAAAATCTTTCCGTGCAGGTTCTCTACGCAGAGGGCAAACCAGTGGAGGTTGAGCTGCCCGCGTCAGTGAGCCTCAAAGTGACCGAATCCGCAGAGGGACTGCGCGGCGACACAGCGAGCAATGTGACCAAGCCAGCGACACTCGAGACCGGCAAGACCATCAACGTCCCACTGTTCATCAAGGAAGGCGAGACGATCAAGATCGACACGCGCACTGGCGCCTACATGGGACGCGCGTGAAGCAATGGATTGATGGAGTAACGGAATGATTTCAGCAGCACTTCGGTAGTCCATCACTTCATTTGCCCGATCTCTGATCCGCGGTTCCGTCTTGATTTTAGCTAGCTAACTCTGCGTAATCTGCGGCAACTTTGGCTGCAAGAAAGAGAAGATCGGCAAACAATCGCGGAAAGCGCAATTCCAAGCGCGGCCGGAGGGTTGTCCGCAATGTCGCTCGGGCGCGAACACTTGTTCCGGTGTCGGATCCGTTCACAGTGCCGACGCGCTGGGTAAAATTCGTTTTTGCGATTTTCCTCCTGCCGATTTGCGCAATTCTAAGTCAGACATTTTTTACCGTTTTCGCGCGCGCGGCGGTGGCGCAGCGCCTTTGGGTTGGCGAAGAATTTTGGTTTTTTTCATTGGGCGCAATTCTCTGGCTGATCGCGTTTTTCGGTCTTCCACGGCCGATCCTCATTTATGTTTTCGGACACGAATTGACCCACGCGCTCTGGGTTTGGTTGATGGGTGGACGCGTTAGCCGGTTTCGCGTTGGCCGTGACGGTGGGCATGTAGTTACCAACAAGGCCAACTTTTGGATCGCACTGGCGCCATATTTTTTTCCGCTCTACAGCATTCTGGCAATCGTCGTCTATGGCGCGCTCAGCCTTTTCGTGAATATGCAGCCGTACGGCCGATGGCTTTACGCTGTGATCGGCGCCACCTGGGCGTTCCATTTCACGTTCACGTGCTGGATGATTCCGAAAAATCAAACCGACTTGAGCGACCAAGGCACGTTCTTCTCGCTCGTCGTGATCTATTTGATGAACCTGCTGCTGCTAAGCGTGATGCTCATTCTTGCGTCCCCCCAGATTACGTTTGCAGGTTTCGCCTTAGATTTACTGACGAATCTTGGCAACTTTGCGCGGTGGCTTGTCGATCTTTTCGGAAGACTCCGAGCGTAACCTCTAGCCGTCGCTCTGTAGGTGACGCCTTGCACGATTGTCTATTCCCGCAAGCGCCACGCTTCGCACAGCGAAGAAGCTACAGGTTCGTGATCACGGCAAACGGCAGGATCGACAATGCATCGGCGAGTTTCACTCGTCGATCCTGCACAGGAATAGGGCGACAGGTAAAAAGGTCGTGCGCGTGTGCCAACCGGAGCGTTTCAGGAAAGTCGACCAGTGTGTCTTTCCAACTTTCACCAATCGGCGGAAAACCAACATGAGAAGAAAGTCGCGGTGCGATTACAATAATCCATTGGTCTTCCAGCTCGCGGGCGAAGCTGACGCAGCATTCGGCGAGTGTGCCGCTCGGCGTGAGCGGCAAATATTCTCCATGGTGAAAAAGCTCAATATGCTTTCGCCGAAATTGCGAGACGCGCTGCGTTAGAAACATCTTAATCCGGCCATCAACCCAGTCGCGCATAAGGTCTTGGGCATTGGCTGTTGCTAGCGATTCGAGCATTCCGCGACGTCGCTTGTAATCGACCGCGCGCCGATTATCGGGATCGACCAGGCTGTAATCCCAAATCTCGTTGCCTTGATAGATGTCGGGCACTCCCGGTGAAGTCAGCTTGAGCAGTATTTGAGCAAGCGAATTAACGGCGCCGAGCCGCGCAATCTCTTTCGCGACCGGAATAAATAGTGGAATGAATTTATTTCGCGGAGATGGATCCAGAATTTTTGCCACGAAATCGCACATCGCTGCGTCCCATTCTTCGTTTGGCTGGATCCAACTTGTGTTGAGCTTTGCTTCATGAAGCGCCTTGGCCATGTACGCTTGAATTCGTTCGGTGTAATCCGGTGTTGCGGTCGTTTCTGGTTCGCCGTTGGTCTGCATCGGCCATGTCCCCAACAGAGTTTGATAGAGCAGGTATTCTTCATTCGCGTCCGGGGCTTCGACGTCGTTAATTGTTCGCTTCCAGCGACGATTAGAGACACGCCATCGTTGCAGCGAACGTCGCCAAAGCTCCTGGATTTCAGAAATCGCCACCATTCGAGCGCGCACATCCTCACTGCGTTTTGTGTCATGTGTCGAAGTGGCCAGCAACGTCGCCGGCCAGTTGCGCTGTCGATCAATATTCCGCTCGTGAAATGCCGCAAGGCTTAATCCAAACTGTTGCGGGTCGCCGCCCACTTCGTTCAACGCCGCCAGCCTGTTGTAAATGTAAAACACAGTGTCCTCGAGCCCCTTGGCCATGATCGGTCCCGTAGCCTGCTGAAACTTGAGAACGAAATGCGTGTGCTCGGCGCGCGCCTTGGCGTCGAGGTTTGGCGGAAAGCGAAAGAGCAACACGTCACGAAGAAAATTGAAGATCGATTCTTCCATGGCCGGATTTCGCCGCTTCGCCGCGGCGACGGCGCGTTCGACAATCTGCCTGTCTTCCTCAGTCACGGGCTGGCCGGGCGCCAGATACGTTCGGTAAACCGGAAAACAAGCGATGGTTTCGCGCACCCCGCGCGAAAGCGCCTCGAGCGTGAAATCGCGATACCAGCGGCTTTGCTCGGAAAGCCGGTCGAGCATGTTGCCCAGCACATCGACGTCATTGGCCAGCGACAACTTCATGACCTGCAGTTTTTTTGCGTACAGCAGGTGTCCAAACGGCATCGAGTGGCCAATGAAGCGATGGAACGTTTTTGTGATCGGTGTTTCGGCCGAGGAATCAACAAGCAATTGCGCCACTTGATTCGCAAAATCGTACCCCGTGGTGCCGTGCACGCGCCAATCTTTGCGTAGCGTTTCGGAGCCAGTGAGGATTTTTTCCGCCAGCATGTAAATGGCGCGCCCGTCCTTGGGCAGTCCGATCCCGAGTGCTTTCGCGGAACGCTGCTGAAGCTTTTCAAAATACTCCCGCGGCAAATAAAGACCGTCGGGATGATCGATGCGAAGTCCTGTCACTGCTTCCGCACTCACCAACTCCAGAACGAGTCGGTGAATGGCGTCAAAGACCTTTGGCAGCTCGACCCGAATTGCGGCCAGGTCGTTCACGTCAAAAAAGCGACGGTAATTAATTTCCTCTGCGGCGACTCGCCAAAACGCCAGCCGGTAAGACTGCGCGTTGAGCAGTTGATCCAGCGCATCAAAGCTGCGCGGGTCGCCGGGCTCGCCGTTGATCTGGACGAGCGCCTTTTCAATTGCCTGTTGGACTTGTGGTGCTTCCGCGCAACGGCGTTCCAGACGCCGCTTGATGATTTCCTTTTCACGAATGCGCTCTGCAATGCGTTTTGGATCGGTTTCGGTGCGTTTCGGCAAATATTCGAGCGCAGTCAGAATGCTTTGCAGTTCCGCATAGAAGTCTTCCTCCTTGTGTTCAGAGAGATTTCGCAACGCAATTTCCAGAACGTATCGATACGTCCCCGGAGCGATCGGCAGTCTGCGCTCGCCGTAGAGCAAATAAAACGTTCCCTCTTCAAAGCGCGCTTGCAGCTCACCGCGCTCGAGAACGCGCCCATATTGATCGCTCAAGATCGGCAGCAGAACTTTATCGCGGAGATCGGACTTCAGCGGCTGCCAGTCGATATCGAAATAAGGCGCGTATCTGGAGCTCGGCCCATTTTCGAGCACGTCCATCCACCATTCATTGAGCGGTTCAGCGATCCCCACGTGGTTCGGAACGAAGTCGAGTATCTGGCCCATCGCATGCGCATGGAGCTCTCCGATCCATGCCTCATAATCCTCGCGCGAGCCGATCGCTGCATTGAGCTTGCTGTGGTTGGTGATGTCGTAGCCGTGCAGGCTGTCCGGGCTCGCCTGAAAATACGGCGATGCATACACATCACTGATTCCGAGTGCGTCGAGATAGGGGACGATCTGGCGTGCCTGCGAAAAAGTGAACCAACGATTGAATTGCAATCGGTAGGTGCAGGTTGGAATGCGCGGATGGATTGCGGGCACAGTTGCAATTTCCTGTCATTCCGAGCGAAGTCGAGGAATCCCGTGGCGAAACCAAAAGCTAACTCAGCGGGACCCTCGACTTTACTCCGCTGCGCTGGGGATGACAGCGCGCTACATCTTTTCCGGCACCTTGATCCCGAGAAGATCGAGGCCACGATGCAGAACGCGCCCGGTTAGATCGCACAAAGCCAGTCGTGAGCTGCGCGCCGGTTCTTCCGATTTCAAAACCGGACAAGCCTCGTAGAATGTGTGGAAGCCGTTCGCCACTTCGAAGAGGTAATTTGCCAGAATATTCGGACGGAAGTCGTTCAGTACTTGGGGAACGATCTCTGCAAACTGACAGAGACGTTTGGCGAGATTGATTTCGGCGGGATTCGTCAGGGTGAGCGGTGTAGCCACGGGCCTGTGTCCCGTCTTTTTCGTAACGCTTCCCAGGGGAGTGGCTACAGGAGATTCGCCGGCTTTACGGAAAATTGAGCGAATTCGCACATATGCGTTTTGTAAATACGGCGCTGTATTTCCCTGGAGGGACAACATTTTGTCCCATAAGAAAACGTAATCGGTCATCCGGTACTGTGACAGATCAGCGTATTTGACTGCACCAATTCCGATTTTCTGTGCGACTTCGATCTTCTCTGCCTCACTGAGGTCCGGATTTTTTTCCTCGATAATCTTGCGCGCGCGCCGGCATGCTTCCTCGAGCAGTTCGCGCAACGGCACGTTTTCGCCTGAGCGCGTTTTCATCAGTTTGCGGTCTTCACCCAGGATGCTGCCAAATGTGATGTGGCGAAGATCGGCTTGATAACCCTGTCGCAGGGCGATCTCGAAAATTTGTTTGAAATGCAGACTCTGGGGGGCACCGACCACGTACCAAACACTGTCCGCTTTCAAATCGTCGAGGCGATAATCGACTGTCGCGATATCGGTGGTGGCGTAATTAAATCCGCCGTCGCGTTTGCGGATGATGCATGGCTTGTCCGCCAGTTCCGGGATATCGCGAAAGAAAACGACAACCGCGCCCTCGCTGACCTGAGCAATTCCGGATTTGAGCAAGCGTTCGACTACACCTGGGAGCCGGTCGTTGTAAAAGCTTTCGCCGCGCTGGATGTCGTAATGAATATCGAGCAATTCGTACACGTGCTCGAAGTCCTGCATGGAGAAGGCGACGCATTCGTTCCAGATGTCGATGTTTTCCCTGTCGCCTCCTTGCAGTTTTACCAACTCCTGGCGACAGGCTTCCCGAACCTGAGGATCGCTGGTCGCCAATGCGTTCGTCTCCTTGTAAATGCGGACGATCTCTGCCAGCGGATTCTGCTGAAGCGCGCGCTGATCCAGCAGGTTTTTCCAGCCGTAAATCACCATGCCGAATTGAGTCCCCCAGTCGCCGATGTGATTGTCACGGATCACCTCGTGGCCGAGAAACGTCGCGATACGCGCCAGCGCATCGCCCAAAACGGTGCTGCGAATGTGGCCGACGTGCATCGGCTTGGCGACATTGGGCGATCCGAAATCAATCACGATGCGCCGAGGCGATTTTGTCTCCGCAACTCCGAGTCTTTCATCGCTCAGGACGCTGGCGGTTTTTTCAGCAACAGCGCCAGGGCGCAACGTAAAATTGATGAAACCGGGACCTGCGATCACTGGCGGTTCGCAAACGTCGCCAACGTTAAGGTGCCCGACGATTTTCTCCGCAACTTCACGCGGATTTTCGCCCCGCTGCTTTCCGAGCACCAGAGCCGCATTCGTCTGGTAATCGCCGAAACGCGGATCGGTTGCTGGCGTTAAATCGCCTGCGTCCGGCAGGCCGGCAGCGGCCAAGGCGTTGGAAAGCTTCTTTGCGAGAAGTGATTGAAAAGTTTCCATCGGTAAATAGAGGTCAATTTGCAGCCGCATCGCTCTGCGAGGCGCGGCGGTGGCGGTCTTTTGCATCGCCCGCCGCGTCGCCCAGAGGTCGACAACTACAGCTTACGAACGATCGCGAAAGATCGACAAAATTTCGTCAGCGGATTTTGCGCTGGCCAGGCTCTCGCGCACAGAGCGATCGTTCAGAAATTTTGCGATCGAAGCAAGAGTACGCAGGTGCGTTTGAAATTGATTTTTCGGGACGATGAAAAGCACGACGAACTTGACCGGCGCGTTGTCAAGCGCGTCGAACTCGATGCCAGTTGTCGATCTCCCAAACGCCGCAACCACTTCCTCCAGCCGGTCGGAAGAACAATGTGGAATGGCGATTCCGAACCCAATGCCTGTGCTCATTGTTTCCTCGCGCTGTTTCAGTGAAGCGAGGATAGGGTCGCGGTCTTCCGTTTTGATTTTGCCCAGACTAACGAGGAGATCGATCAGTTCAACGATGGCGGCCCAGCGCTCCGTTGCTTTCATCTCGGGGATGATTTGCTCGACAGAAAGTAAGTTGGCCAACGACATGCAAATTCCCGGTACGGGAGGGCAAGCTTAGCGGGAGCGTCTAAGTTGACAAGCGAGATTTGCCGCGTCGCGCATGTGTCGCATCGTCACATCTTCTCGCGAATCTTGTAATTCAATCGCCGGGACAGCAACCATCGCACGCCAAACATGTCGATAGTGGCGCGCAAAGCGCGATTGCCCAGGCCATACTTGCTTTGGCCGAAGCGACGGAGCCGATGGTTCACCGGAACTTCGACCAACCGATAGCCGGCCGATTTGACCAGCGCGGGAATGAAACGGTGCATGCCCTTGAATGGAAGCAGCGTGCTCACGCATTCGCGCCGCATCGCCTTCAGAGTGCAACCGGTGTCGCGCACCCCGTCTTTCGTGTAGCGACTGCGTACGGTGTTTGCAATCCGACTCGTCGCACGCTTGACGAGTGTGTCACGGCGCTTGACGCGAAAGCCGCAAACAAGATCTGCACCGCGCGCAATTTCAGCGAGCAGTTTTGGAATGTCGGCAGGATCATTCTGTAAATCGCCGTCAATGATAACGAGAGTCCCGCCGCGCGCGGCCGTAAGACCGGCATAAATGGCGGCGCTTTGCCCGGAATTCTTCTCGAAACGAATCAGGCGGATGTTCGGCGCAGTTTCGATCCGCTCCGCCGTCCGATCAACCGATCCGTCATCGACAAAAATGATTTCGTAATCGCGTCCCTTCAGCGCCTCGCTGAGCTCCGTTTGCAAGATGCCGATGCTCTCTTCTTCGTTGAAAAGAGGAACCACGACAGAAATTTCCGGAGAGCTCTGGGTCATGTGGATCTGCTGAGCGATAGACCACGCTGTATCGGACGTGCGTCATCCCGAACAAGGTGAGGGATCTCACCGACGGAGTTTGTGTCACACTGTTTTCCAAAGGTGATCGACGAAGCTGGTGTGAGGCCCTTCGCTTCGCTCAGGATGACCACGCCGGGGAGCTTGTCTGGGTGGCTTCTCATAATGGAAGTGTGCGGTAATTTCGACAGAGAAACACTTGCCAGGTTCGCAGCGGCTTCCCGTAGTGCGATACTTGAATCGTGCCAACCAGCTCGGTCGATTGAAAGCCGGCCTGGATGTTGTGCGGCACGCGTTGCTTTTTGCCGTCTCGAATAAAGAGCCCGTCGCGTCCAACGAACAAATTGATCCCGCTTTCTTCCGTGTAAACTTCGCTCTCTGGCCGCGGCGCGCCGGGCTTTAGCTCAACAAATTCATCATAGCGCGGCCAAAACGAGAATTGATTCACCATGTCCTGCGACTCTGGAATGTAAACGGGCGGATGACCCGGGCCCTCGGGCCGTTTATCGCGCAGGTAAAACGAAATCTCCGAAGCCCGGTCACGCGCGTCCGCAATAAGAAAAAGTTTTTCACCCAATTTTTTTTCAAGATCATGGCGCATTGTTTCCAACTCGCTCGTGGCGCTTTTCCAACCGCGCATCCGGTTGCTTGGGTCGCTTCGCTGCAACCTGTATCCAACCACGCGCAGCAAGTCTGTATCGAGGGCCACCGCGCTCATCGTCAATCCAACCAGTATCGCGATCGCCGCGCCGAGGCGTAAGAGGGCACTCGCCTCGAGGCGCTCCCACCAATAATAAATTGCCAGCAATCCAAACCCGAGGAAGGCGAGCCCATCCCAATTTGGCGCCGCAGCCTTGTTTAAAGAAAGAAACAAGTAGAAAAGAAACACGGGCAACCCAAACCACATCAGGAACAGAACCTTGAATTGCTGATTCACCCGTTGCCAGCTTCCGATAACGCCCCACGCCAATGCCAGGAATAGAAATGGCGAATAAGCCAGAAAATGTTCGCCAATAAACGAAAGAACTTCGACCGGATGCAAACCAAAGCCGTGCTCGATACTGCCGCGCGATCGCAGATGCGCAAGCGTGACCCACGCGTGCTGTGCGTTCCACATGATCGGCGGCACCGTGCAAAGAGCGAACATGCCGAGCAATAGATAAAATCCGGGATGCTTGAATTCGTGCCGTAGCCGGGGCGCCAGGGTCAGCACCAATACAATCGAAACAAGCTCAAGTGCGTTGGTGTATTTGGAAAGAAACCCGAGCCCAATGAGAAGTCCGGTCAACGGCCAATACCAGGAGAACTGAGGGCTTCTTTCTAGCGCAAGCCAGAAGGTGAACATCGCCGCCAGCCAGAAAAAAATCGACAACGCATCAATCGTCATCACGAACGCGCCGATGTTGAAAATTGGGGTAACATTTAGCGCGATGACGGCCCATAGACCGGCGGTGGCGTTGAACAGTCGGCGTGCAAAATAAAACAAGAGCAGGCTCGTTCCGGCCGCGAGCAAAGGACTGAAAAAGCGCACTCCGAATTCGTTCGCTCCGAAAACCGCAGTGCTTGCGCGAATCGCGAAAGCAATGCCGGGCCCTTTGCTGAAATAGGCCGGGGCAAGGCGCTCCGACCACATCCAATAATGCGCCTCATCAAATTCGAGATCGGTTGTTGCCAGCATCGACAATCGAATCGCCGTCAGGGCGACAATGAAGAGCCAGACCCCGCGCGTAGTGCTCATGCGGAGTGTTGCGGCTCGCCGGGCGGTCGCGTTCCGACATTGGGATCAGAAATCAAACTTGGATAGCGCGCAGAAAGCTGCGGCATCCATTTGTGGCCTGCGCTCCTCCAAATCAATTCGAACAGGCCCAGCAGGAGCAGTGCTTCGCCGCCTGCCAGAAAGAACGTTGCGACCACGTCGCTTGGCCAATGTGCACCCAGATAAATTCGCGAATAACCAACGGCCAAGGCGACGAACCAGTAAAGCCAGCCCCAGCGTCGGTAAAACAGCGTGCAAAAAACAGCAATCACACTGTTGGTGGTTACGTGTCCCGAGGGAAACGATGGTCCCGACCGGTTGCGATCGGATGAATCGGAAAACCGAATGGTCGGCTTTTTAAACAACGTCAGGAATGCCGGACGCGTCCGTTGCAACTGTACCATGCGCACATTCTCCACGTGTTTTGGCCGATGGCGATCTACCGCTGATTTTAACAGACCCGTCACCTGAGTCGTGATCAGCAGAGACAAGACCAGACAGATGACGAACGCACGCGCTCTAAATCCGCCAAGAAAAAGCGCGCTCACTCCGATCGCGATGAATAACGGTTCCCAAATCGAGCTATCGCTTAGGCCGGCCATGAACAAGTCGAGCGCCGGACTGGTCCATTGTTGGTTAATAAAATGAAAGATGGACTGATCCATGCGATGAAAGTGAAGCAGCCCCTAAGCTTTAATCGCTAGCTCTTAATAAACAAATGCGGTGCAATGACGAACCACGAATGATGAATGACGAAGGAATGACGAAGTCCGAAGCCCAAATGTCGAAACGAAAGCATCGGAAAACGCGTTCGTCATTTAAGCATTCGACATTAGTTCGTCATTCGTCATTCGTCATTTGTCATTGCGCTTTAACCATCTCTTTATTGATGCCCTTATCGGCGCGTGCTGAGCCCCTGCCGTCAGCGAAAGACATTCTCGCGTCGGTGCGCATGATGGAGTCGCGACAGCAAATCGATCTTCAGGGGCAACTTCGCCAGGATAATGTGGTGGTTCCATTTCACCTCGTCCAAAACGGACCGCTGATTCGTTATTCATTCGCGAATCCCGATGAGGTTTTGCAACTGCGTCTCGGTGAAAACAGCTCGCGGCTTGATCTTGTGACCGACGGCGGCACCGAGCAATTTGCAGCGTCGACGCTCAAGCAAAAAATTCGCGGCACCTGCGTGACCTATGAGGACCTGGCGTTTAAATTTCTTTACTGGCCGACCGCGCGCGTTTTAGGCGAGGAAAATGTTCGCACCCGCAATTGTTGGAAGCTGCAACTGCGCGCGCCCTCGCGCGAATCGCAGTATTCCAACGTGCTGTTATGGGTTGATAAGGCGAGCGGCGCGCTGATGCGCATGGAGGGCTACGATTGGAATGCTCAACTGGCCAAGCGTTTCGAAGTCGTCTCCGCGCAGAAAATAGAAGGCCGCTGGTTTCTAAAACAAATGCGCATCGAAGAGCTCCAGCCTGGCAGTAACCACGTGCTATCGCGAACGTATCTGGAAATTAAAAGATAGGGACCCCGGGCCATGCGAGTCCGTCGGGGGCCCAATGCCGCTCATTGATGGATATGCCCCTATGATCCAAAAAAAATCGGGAGAGCCGCGCACAAGGCGCGTTCTCTCCCGATGAGATAATGCCGGTGGTCAGCGCGCGCGATGCTCGCCGGATTTGGCGCCGCTCACTACCAGCCTGCGGCCGAGGAATTCCTTATCGTGCAATTCATCCACGGCGCGTTTCGCTTCCTCAATGGTTTGCATCTGTACAAACGCGAAACCTTTGGAGCGTTGGTTATGGCGGTAACTTACTACTTCCGCATTTTGGACGTGTCCGACTCCGTTGAACAATTCAAAAAGATCGCTCTCGGTTGCGTCGAAAGACAAGTTGCCAACGTACAGACGCGGCGAACTGACTTCAATCCGTTCAGGTTTGCGTGCCGGTCGCGAAGGCTGGGCACCGTTGCGCGCGCTTGCTCCTGCCTTCGTTGTGCTATTTCCAAAAAATGCGGCAATCCGCTGCCAGAATGTCTTTTTTGGCTCCTTCGCTTCTTCTCGCTGACGACGCGCGGGGCCGTTGCCACGACGTCGGGAGCCGCCGCGCGAACGCTGCGAGCGTCTCCCAGTTGGATAAGAGTTCATGTTGATCCTTACGTTTAGTCCAATTATTTAATCGGCGGAGCGCATCAAGCGATGCACCGTCCGCAGCGCGCCAATCATCCAGAGCCCATTCAAACAAGGCACTCTGCGACGCCGTTGGAAACTCCGCCTCGTCGAGCCGGGATTGGACTTGCCTTAAACCGCGAGCCCGCGTAGTCAACCAACGAAGCAGCCCGGGCGCAAAAGGTCGCACCGTGGTATTGAAAAATCTGAATCGTCGTAGAAAACGGAGGCTCGGAAAACCGAACAAGAATCCCGACATCTCGGCCTAATTATTGCGTGCTTCGGCTCTCTTTGCAAGCCGAACGATTGGAATGACGAAGCACGAATGCCAAATGACGAAGGAATGACGGAAATGACGAAAAGCACAACAGGACTCGCGATGTATCATTCGTCATTCGGATTTCGTCATTCGGTCGCGCAACGAATAAGCGCGCGATTTGATGTATTCCCGGGGGCGTTCGCCACGAATTGGACGAACAAATGATCGCAGCTCGCGTGCGTGTAGTTTTGGCTTGTAACCGAATTCCGGCATGAGATCGCGGCAATGCCATTCCACCCATCCGATTTCGTCTTCGGATAGTTCGCGCTGCCAGCGCGTTGCCGGTTCTGGACTGATCTGGGAAAAATTAATGCGGGCTGCAGAGTTACCGCTCCAAAACCGGCCCATTTTTGTCGGTGTCAGTACCGTTTCGTGGTCGAAATTGATCTCGAGGTAGGCGCAAACCTCTTCCATCGTTCTGACCGGTTCGCAGACCAATTGTTCATATGGCACCACAAGGCCCGGTACTTCATCATCCCGCACACGCCTGGCCAGTCGGGCAGCGACCAGCCAATGGGCGATCACGTAGTAAGTTGAGAACCTTCCCGTTTGCCTTGTTTTCTCCAGAGCGATTTGCGCCGCAAGAATGGCACGTGGATCGCGCATGGTGACGAGAATTTTTGCATGCGGAAAACGCCTCAGAATCTCCGGAATGTGATTGCGATTGGCCGGGGTTTTTTCCACCCACCGCCCGATGGCGTCGAGCGGGCGTTCCAGGGTTGCCGCGTACGCTTTGACCATTAGCACGAGCAGATCTTCCTGCGCATTGGCGGGATCGAATGCCGACCGCTCGAACGTCTCCAGAAATTTCTCGCGTGGGAACGTCGCGTAGTTTCGCTTGCCCCATTTGCACGGCCCGCCGAACAACACATTCGACAGCGATTGTTTGGTCAAATAATCAAACTGCGCGCGGCGACCGCGCGGCGCATATTTCGTGAGGATTGTGGGGAAATAGGCTGTTTCTTCCGGCAACACAAGCAACTCGGGATGATTATCGAGTAGCGCCACAAGAAGTGTGGTGCCGGATTTCGCCTGGCCTGCAATGAAGCAAACCCGCTGCTCGAAAGGCAAACTCGAAATCATCGAGGGAGCTTACAATAGCTAGAGGCAAAATGATAATAGCCAGCCGCTTCGGCGGTCGGCTACTGTCCATTTTAAGACCCCAAAAACCACTCGACGAAACGCGGCAGTCCCTCGTTCAACCGGGTGGTTGGCCTGTAATCGAGCAGTTTTCTAGCTTTCGAAATGTCCGCGCAGGTGAGGGGCATATCGCCGGGTTGCTCTGGCAACTGGTTGATTTTCGCTTTTTTCCCAAGCGCTTTTTCGATCGCAACGATCAAGTCTTTCAGCTGGATCGTCTCGCTCTCACCCAGATTAAAGATATCGAAGAGCGGGCCTTCGTATTGAAGCGCGGCGATCGTTCCCTGAATTACATCATCAATGTAAGTATAGTCGCGTCGCGTTGTGCCGTCGCCAAATTGTTCGATTGGCTGGCCGGCATGAATGCGCCTAGTGAATTGATGAATCGCCAGGTCCGGCCGTTGCCGCGGACCGTATACGGTGAAGTAACGGAGCGCCACTACGCGCAGCTGGTAAAGATGCGAGTAAGTCGAGCAGAGAAACTCGCCGGCAATCTTCGTCGCGGCATACGGGCTCAATGTCTGAATCAGATGTTGATCCTCAGAAAAGGGTACGGTCTTCGAGGTACCGTAGATCGATGAACTGGAGGCGAAGATAAATCGCTCCACTCCGGTCACATGCGCCGCTTCGAGCAGATGCAATGTGCCGCTGACATTGGTGTCGTAATAAAGTTGTGGATATTGAATCGATGGTCGCACGCCAGCGCGAGCGGCCAGATGCGCGATCACTTCGAACTTCTCGCGGTGAAACAAATTTCGCACTGAAGCACCATCTCGAAGATCGACATGGTGAATGGTCACATCTTTGGCGAAACCGGCGATATTTGCCTTCTTGATTTGCGGATCGTAGAAATCGTTCAAGTCATCGAGGATCACGACGGTGTGTCCTCCCGCGAGCAATCGTTCAACGAGATGGGAGCCGATGAAACCGGCTCCGCCTGTGACCAGGATTCTCATTTAACGACGAATAAACACTAATAGGTAAAAATGACGAAGTCCGAATGACGATGTTCGAGTTGTAGCCACCGGTTTGCCTCAGGACGAATCAGTCCGCTGTGCGGACGTAAGGCCGATCAGGTTCGATATCGCAGGCTTATTCATCGACGGCCCACAGGGGCCGTGGCTTCACCAGCGTGGTAATCCACTAAAAATTTCGCCAGTGCATCAGCAGATAAATCCAGTTTAGCACGAGCGCCGAGATGACCCCAATGCGCAAAAATGTTTTCGTCGTTTCCGTGTAAAAACAGATTCGCAAACGCGGTCCGCGCGTTGCGAGCGTCGCAAACGCGTACAGATCAAACGCTGTCAGGCCACAGAGTGCTGAGAACACCAGTGGATTCCATTTCAATGCAGTCAGAAAATGACCGTGAAAAAATTGAATCCCACACCGCGTCATACCGCACGTGACGCATGGCAAGCCAGTGATCTGGTGAAACATGCAGCGCGGCCATGGCAAACCAACTGTTAGCCACGCTGCCGCCAGGCCCAGCGACACAAGCGAGGCGCTCAGCCAGATTAACTCGTGATCGATTTCACCTGGCGCAAGACACTGGACGCGGAGCCGCACTTTGCTGGAATTCAGTGTTGTGATGCACTCCAAGCACCCAATCCACCGAACATCAACGCAATGAGCAGTACGCCGCCGCAGCAAACAATCAGTGGCAGGAAAACGGCAAGAACTGCGCGGCCGGTATCGGTTTCATGGGCATGCGCCAATCCGATGCAGTTGCAAACAAGCGCCCAAACACCAGCGATCAGTCCCCCACAAATCGGGATCATCTGCAAAGGACCAGTGGAACCTTGAGAAAAAGCAATGACGCGGAAAGTGGTTTCAAATGATTGATTCGCGCCGCCGACTATCATCAAACAGAGATGGACGATGGCGCTGCCAATGAACAGTAAGATTACGATGAACAGTGGCACCAGAACGATAAATGCGACAGAGCCGCCGCCCATCCCAGTCATCGCAGCGAACGTGTTGTGGCGATCGGCGAAGAAGCCGACGGACTGCAATCCCAGAGAGAATAAAAGCGAGACGATGCCGCCGAGGCACCCACCGATGAGCGCATAAATGAGCGGCTCGCCTAAACCACCTTCGCGTTTCATGATCGTGAACGCCTCGCCCGGTTTCGTGAGCACCATTACCAGGGTCTCGACGAATGCATTGAAAAGGCCACGTTCTTGCCGGTGCTCCCACGGCAGGCCGCTCCGCGGGGCGGCAACTTCTGAGGTTGTGCCTGCCACGGTCTGCGCAGGCGGTGCAGCAGGCGCCTCGGCTCCCAATTCTGGGAACTGCGAAAGCGGTTGCCAGTTTGCCATTCCTTCGCGCCAGCCGATGTCCGTGAGAACGAAACGGCCAGTACGCAGACCTTCACGAACTTCTTCTTCGGAAAATGCGCCCAAACTTGTCGCGGCCCGGTTAACGTGAATCATCGCCATAATCCCGCGTTTTAGTTAGGCGGAGAGGAGAGCGCAAGACAAATGCTCGGAAGAGTTTGAAGAGTGAAAAAGTTGAAAGGTAAAAGGGAACCGTTTTAACTTTTTCAAGTTTGTAATTTTTCCGCTGTGTCCAGCGCTCGCCAGAAATACCAGGCAGCCACTGAACGGTATGGACGCCATTTTTCACCGAACTTCATGAGCTGTTTTGGGGTGGGCAGTTTTCGGCGACCGAAAGTTTTAGCGAAACCTTTCTGCACACCGTAATCATCAACGGGCCAGACATCGGGCCGGCCGAGATCGAAAAGGAGAAGCATCTCGACCGTCCAGCGGCCGATTCCGCGAACCGCAGTCAGACGCGTAATGATCTCATCATCGCTCATGCGGATCAGCGCGCGACCAGCTGGCACTGTGCCGTCGATTGTTTTTGCCGCGAGATCTTTTAACGCGGCAGTTTTTGCGCGAGAAAGACCAGCGGCGCGAAGTGTTTCATCCGGCGTTGCGAGAAGTTGTTCGGGATCCAGCCATTTTCTTTTCGGATAGAGAGCCCGGACCCGGCCAAAAATAGTGGCAGCGGCTTTGCCGCTCAGCTGCTGGTAAGCGATTGATTCGGCAAGTGCGTCGAATGGTCGAATGGTCACTACCGGCGTGATGTTGTAGCGACGCGAGCGGGCGATCAACTCAGCCATTCGCGGGTGACTCGCTCTCAGAAGCTGGTGTGCCTGTTCGTGGTTCATAAAAGCTAAAATTTACCGCGCGCTCAGCGCGAGTAAATAATCTCACCGCCAATCACTGTCATGTCGTTCCGCGTTTCAAGAATTTCTGTCTCGGGAATTTTCATGATGTCTTGTGAGAGGACGGTGAAATCAGCGAGCTTGCCGACTTCGATGGAGCCTTTGTCTCTTTCTTGGAACGCGGCGTAGGCCGGCCAGATCGTAAACATTTTCAGCGCGTCTTTCCGCGAGACGGCTTGCTCGGGATGCCAGCCTTCGCCTGACTTGCCCTTGATGCTTTTACGCGCAACGGCCGCGTAGAATTCGATCATCGGTTCGCCGCGTTCGACTGGCGCGTCGGAACCTCCTGCAATGATGCAGCCGCTCTTGATGAAGCTTTGCCACGCATACGCTCCGACGAGACGATCCATTCCAAGTCGAGCTCGGGCGAAAAACAGATCGCCGATCGCATGGGATGGCTGCATTGAGGGGATCACACCAAGTTCAGCGAACCTGGGAATATCGTCTGGATCGACAATCTGCGCGTGCTCGATGCGCCAGCGCGGTTCGCGAATTTTCCGTTCCTCGGGCGGCACGGCTTTGAACGCCTGCTCGTAAAGATCGAGAATCAATCGGTTGGCGCGATCGCCGATCGCGTGCGTTTCCACCTGGATGCCCCGGCGCAGCGCTTCTTCAAACATCGGCCGGAGTTCTTCGGGTTTTTGCCTGAGTAGACCGGAAGTTTCGGGCGCGTCGCTGTACGGTTTTAGTAGCGCTGCGCCACGAGAGCCGAGCGCGCCGTCGACCAGAACTTTGATCGTGCGCTGGGTGAAATGGTGATCGAACGCGTCAATGATGGATCCTTCGCGCAAGAAACTCTGCGCGTCCTCACCGGGACCGTAGACGGCGTTGACGAATCGAATTTTGATTTTTCCGGTTTCGAATGCTTTCCGGATAAGATCGACGTCTTCTTTGTGGCTGCCGGCGTTCTGGATCCCGCACCAGCCGAGTTTAACCTCGCGGTCGATTCCGCGCAGCAGCGCCTCTTCGCGCTCGTCTTCCGTCGGTTTGGGGATGTTCCTCGCAACAAGATCCTGCGCGTTATCGAGCAGCATTCCGTTTGGCTCGCTGTTCTTTTTTAGAATTTGTCCGCCAAACGGATCAGGGGTGTTCTTGTCGATTCTGGCGATTTTTAGCGCGGCCGAATTTGCAATTGAAGCATGACCATCCGCGCGTGTGAGAAATACGGGATTGTTTGGCGCGATTTTATCGAGATCATGGCGCGTTGGAAATTGCGGCGGTTTCCAAAATGTTTCGATCCAACCGCGTCCGCTGATCCATTTACCGGGGCCCGTTTTGTCGACGCGCTCCTTCACCCTGCCCAGAAAATCTTCGAGTGAATTTGTTCCTTCCAGGTTCAATCGCATTTCGCGCTCGCCGATTCCGAAGATGTGGCAATGCGAATCAGTGAAACCGGGCACGACCGTGCTGCCATGAAGATCGACAATCTTCGCAGCGTGAAATTTTTTCGCGTCTTCATTTGAGCCAACGAAAACGATTCGGTTGGCCTTTACCGCGATCGCTTCAGCCTTCGGTTGCTTCTCCCTAACGGTGTGAACGTTCCCATTCGTCAAAAGAAGATCGGCATCTTCAGCGCGCGCCATTCCCTCAATGAAAAGTCCAACCAGAAAGAAAACCAATCGCCATTTTCGTGCGGAGTTCACAGAACGTCGACGGAATGCTGCAGCAACGAAGCTGCCAGCATCCTCTACAGAATCAATTGCGTGCTTCCAGGCTTGACGTGCTGCCGAACTTTTGACGTCATCAGTTTTGCCAATTGTTTGCTTTTCTGTATCGGAAAAGGCGAAGGCTTTTGTCGACATGAAATTGAATAATGAATTTTATTTTGCTACCGCCCGGCAGATTTATAGAATCTTGGCTTCCCCTCGGGCGAAGAAGAAACGTTAACCCTTTTGGACCGTCTGAACGCAGCGCATTTCGATTTCAACATTGATTCGTTGTGGTGGCCGGGGCAGCCCGCAGAACCACATTGATCTTGATATCCCATGGCCAACTTCTTTCCACGCTGGACCAACTGGATACCGCTCAAACTCGTGATCTGCGGCATCATTGCGGTCTGTGGATTGACCGCCGCGACCTGGTATTACGCGACGCCAAGGTACACGAAGGTCGGGTACGAACCGATCCAGCCAGTGCCGTTTCCGCACGACATCCATGTTTCGCAACTGGGAATGGATTGCCGCTATTGTCACAGCTTTGTGGAAATGGCGGCCCAGTCGAATGTGCCGAACACCCAGACCTGCATGAATTGCCATACACAGGTGCAAAAAGATAATCCGAAACTGGAGCCGGTGCGGGCGAGTTGGAAAACCGGTAACCCGGTGGAGTGGGTGTGGATCTATCGCACCGTCGATTACGTTTATTACAATCATGCGGCGCATGTGAACCGCGGCATTAGTTGTTTCAGTTGCCACGGCCCCGTCAACCATATGTCGACGGTGTATCTGGCGAAACCGCACAGCATGGCGTGGTGCCTCGATTGCCATCGGCACCCCGAGAATTTTTTGCGGCCCGACGATCAGGTTTTCAATCTCGATTGGAAACCGGACGACGTGAAACCGGCGGAATTTGTGGCGAAGTACGGGCAGCCGCATGATGCGCGCGACGATTTATCGAAGAGGAAGAAACTTACGCAGGCAGAGATTGGCCAGACGTTGAAGGAGCACTGGAACATTAATCCGACAACAAACTGTCAGGGTTGCCACCGATGAAACGCGTATTCCACCACCCACCGGAGTCCCGCGATAGCGGGGGCAAGCGTTACTGGCGTAGCCTGGGCGAATACAGCGACTCGCCCGAATTCCGGCAGTGGCTCGAACGCGAATTCCCGCAGGGTGCAGCGGAGCTGAAAGGCGACGAGTGGTCACGACGCGATTTCCTGAAATTAATGAGTGCATCGATGGCGCTGGCGGGAGTTGGCCTAACGAGTTGTCGCAGACCGGAGCTGCACCTCGTTCCATTCACAAAGAACGTAGAGTGGACGATTCCCGGAAAATTTCTCTACTACGCCACAGCGATGCCGCGGCGCAACGGAGCAATTCCTCTCATCGCCACGACGGTCGATGGGCGCCCGATTAAGCTTGAGGGTAATCCGTTGCACCCGGCTAGTCGTGGCGCGACAGACACTTTCACTCAGGCGTCGATTCTCGACCTTTACGACCCGACTCGCTCGAGACGATTTGTTCGTAATGGGAAAACAAGCAAGCGCGAAGATTTCGAGGCTTACGTCAAAGAACTTCGCAAGAAGTTTCTCGCCGATCACGGCGACGGACTGGCGTTTCTTGTCGAGGAAACGAATTCGCCCACGCGCGAGCGTTTGCGGGCAGAGTTGGAAAAAAATCTCCCTGGCATGCGCTGGTGCGTTTATGAGCCATTCTTGAGTCAAGGAACAAACGTGGCAGCGCAGAGTGTTTTTGGGGTTGGGACACGCGCGATCCCCAGGTTCGATCGCGCCGATATCGTCCTTTCATTGGACAGCGATTTTCTCGATTGCGGCCAGGGCGATCTCGCGTCAGTGCGCGCATTTACCTCTCGTCGCCGCGTTAGTACGCCAAAAGACAGCATGAACCGGCTTTATGTGGTAGAAAATCGGTTCACGCTCACGGGCGCGCTGGCGGACCACCGGCTACGCTGTCCGGCTAGCCAGGTCGCCGCGATCACGCACGCGCTTGCAGCTAAAATTCTTGCGGGAACAAACGATTCCGCTCTTGGAACGGTGATGGGAAGTGTCCAGGGCCCGGCGGCGTTAGGCGGTAACACATTCGATGAGCAGTGGATCACCGGTTTAGCAAACGATCTGATGGCAAAACCGGGAGCGAGTCTGGTGCTGGCTGGTTCATCCCAGCCGGTTGCAGTGCAATTGCTTGCGTATGCAATGAATGCGGCCCTCAAGAATCTTGGCCAGACATTGGTTGTTCGCCAAATGCCGCGCAATCCGCGAACAATCGATATTTCTCAACTCGCAGCTGACATTAACGACGGGCGGATCAAACACCTTTTCATTCTTGGCGGCGATCCGGTCTACAACGCGCCGCGCGGGTTGGCGGAGGACAAGCAAAAAAGTCTGCCGCTCGATTGGGCTGAGATGCAAAAACGCGTGCCGGAGATTGTGCGGCTCGGCTATCACGAGGACGCCACATCGATGTTGAGTCAATGGCACCTTCCTGCTTCGCATTACCTCGAATCATGGGGAGACGCGCTGACTGCCGATGGCGATTACTTATCGATCCAGCCGATGATTTTGCCGATCTTCGGCGGTCTCTCAGAGATCGAATTGCTCAACGAACTGCTCGGCGGACCGAAAATTGAAGGACCAGAGCTCATTCAAGAGACGTTTCGCTCTACAAATCCCTCGGGCGATTTTCAAACAGCGTGGTCGCGTTTCCTTCACGATGGGTTTGCGGCGCATGTTCAGCCGCGTGATCAACCTTCGTCGTTCAGCGCAAATGCAGGCGGCCCGCAAAATTCGTGGACATTGCCGCCAGCACCGACGCCAGATTCACCCGAGGTTGTACTAACACCCAGTTATTCGATGGACGACGGCCGCTATGCTAACAACGGGTGGCTTCAAGAATTGCCCGATCCCATAACGAAGCTTACCTGGGACAACGCGGCATTAATTAGTCCTGCTTATGCGAAGAAGCTCGGTGTGCTGACCGGCGATTTGCTACAGATCACAATTAACGAAAAGAGCGCCGCCGGCCAGCCGGTCAAACGCGAGCTAGTCATCGCCGCGCTCGTGTCTCCTGGTCACGCCGACAGCTCCGTTTCGATCCCCGTGGGTTACGGACGAAAAATGCCGGAATTCGATGGACTGCCATACGCAGGTGGCGCGCTGAAAAAAAGACCAGGCATCGCGGAGCAGTCTGGTTTCAATGGTTACTTTCTAAGGACGGCGGCAAATCCGTATTTTGTGGCCCCTGGCGCGAAAGGGATTGAGAGCGTGGACGTGACAAAAGTTGGCCGCACCTATCCGTTCTCGATTACACAGGAGCAGTTCAGCATCGAAGGCCGCGGTCTTGTGCGCGAAGCAACATTGGAAGGCTACCGTGAAAACAATGAGTTCGCGAAAAGAATTCCGGGAGAGGAAGAACTGCCGCATCCGCCGCCGAGCATCTACACGCATCCGCCGCTGACGGCGCCGCAGCAGTGGGGAATGAGTATCGATTTGAACGTGTGCACCGGGTGCAGCGCTTGTGTGGTGGCCTGCCAGGCAGAAAACAACGTCCCCGTGGTTGGCAAGCTCCAGGTGTCGCATGGCCGAATCATGCATTGGCTCCGGATTGATCGCTATTACGCGAGCCGGAAACCATTCAACCAGGACCGGGGCGAGTGGCCAGAGAATCCCGAGATCGTGCATCAACCGATGCCGTGCCAGCATTGCGAGAACGCGCCGTGCGAAACCGTTTGCCCCGTCAACGCGACTGTTCACAGCGAGGACGGTCTCAACGTCATGGCTTACAACCGCTGCATCGGCACACGATTTTGCTCGAACAACTGCCCCTACAAGGTGCGTCGATTCAATTTCTTCGATTACAATCAACGGCCGGTTGGCAAAAGAAAGATCGTGGGCGCATTTAGCGTCTACGAAGAATACTTCGCGCCGCTGACGACCAAGGGCGCGCCGGACACGATCAAGATGCAGAAAAATCCCAACGTCACCGTTCGCATGCGCGGCGTGATGGAGAAATGCACTTTCTGTGTGCAACGCATCCAAGAAGCAAAGATCGGGGCGCTCGCCCGCGCCGGCGCTTCGCCAGACACGCTAATCCCGCGCGATTCTTTCACTTCGGCCTGTGCGCAGGCGTGTCCCACAGAAGCGATTGTCTTCGGCGATATCAAGGATCCGGAAAGCGGGGTGTCAAAAATGAAACAGCAGGATCGGAATTACCGAATCCTCGACTATTTGAACGTCATCCCACGAGTCAGTTATCTCGCGCGCATTCGCAATCCGAACCCGAAGATGCCCGACGCGGAGGACATTGGGGTCGCAAGCTTACAGGAGAAATTGCCGGAATGAGAAAACATAAGGCACTTAGTGCGCTCGAAGCAGCATGTCATCCTGAGCGGGGCGACGGATCTCGCGCCGACTGCGCGATGTACACGAATGCTGCTCGCGTGACCAAGCACGTGGTGAGAGGTCCCTCGCCGTCTACGCGGCTCGGGATGACCGCAGTTTAGAAGTATGGACGGAGCACCAACAGCGCCACAGGCCATTGAAGAGGCCGAGCAGGAGATCACTCGCGTACCGCTTGTTCTGCACAGGCGCAACTTTAGCTGGTTGACGGAACGGATCTCCGGAGTGGTGGAACAACCCGCCCCGCGCTGGTGGTGGGTGGCCTTCGCCATCACTGCAAGCACCGCGACCTTCGGACTCTTTTGCATTGGCTACCAGATTTCCACCGGCGTCGGCACATGGGGAAATCAGATCCCGGTCGCCTGGGCCTGGGGTATCACAAACTTCGTTTTCTGGATCGGTATCGGACACGCCGGTACACTCATCTCCGCCATTCTGTTTTTGCTCCGGCAAAAATGGCGTACCTCTATCAATCGTTCTGCAGAGGCGATGACGCTGTTTGCGGTGATTTGCGCAGCGATTTTCCCAGGTATCCACGTCGGCCGGTTCTGGATGGCGTGGTATATGGCGCCTATGCCTAACAATTGGGGGATCTGGCAAAATTTCCGCAGCGCGCTGATGTGGGATGTCTTTGCGGTTTCGACCTATTTTACTGTCTCGGTCCTGTTTTGGTACACTGGTTTGATTCCGGATTTGGCGACGTTGCGGGACCGGGCAACCACAAAGGTCAGAAAGTTTCTTTTTGGAATTTTCGCGTGCGGCTGGCGCGGATCCAATCGCAACTGGCGCCATTACGAAATGGCCTATCTGCTTTTGGCCGGCCTTTCCACGCCGCTGGTTCTCT
Source organism: Candidatus Dormiibacterota bacterium (assembly GCA_035472675.1). Classification (GTDB taxonomy): domain Bacteria; phylum Verrucomicrobiota; class Verrucomicrobiia; order Chthoniobacterales; family UBA10450; genus Udaeobacter. Next base: position 3,421 of record DATIOX010000108.1, on the reverse strand, counting down.
CGGTGCACAGCGTGGTATCATTTGACTTCGCCTCGACGCTTATACCGACGTGGCATACGACAATTTTTCCGCCCTATTTCGTGGCGGGCGCGATCTTCGGCGGGTTCGCAATGGTGTTGACCCTTCTTCTTCCGGCGCGTGCCATATTCAAGCTGCACGACGTCATCACTGCGCAACACGTCGACAAGATGGCAAAGATCATTTTGTTGACCGGTTCCTTCGTCGCTTACGCCTATTCAATGGAGTTTTTCGTGGCCTGGTACAGCGGCAATTCCTTCGAGCGGTTCGCTTTCTGGAACCGTATTTTTGGTCCCTACTGGTGGTACTGGTGGTTGGGCATGCTTTTTTGCAATTGCCTCTCGCCGCAACTTTTCTGGTTCAAGTGGTGCCGCCGGAATGTGTTCGTGGTCTTTTTCGTCGCCATGTGCGTCAACGCGGGAATGTGGTTTGAGCGGTTTATCATTATTGCCGGCGGTTTGATCCGCGATTTCCTGCCATCGTCCTGGAGAGTGTTTCATCCGACCTGGGTGGATATCTGGACCTACATTGGAACGATCGGGATTTTCACTTCGCTGTTCCTTATTTTCATTCGTTTTCTGCCGATGATTGCGATGTCAGAGGTAAAGACCGCAGTGCCGGAAGCGGACCCGCATTACGGCACACCACCCGGCGTTCAATCGGTATCTCCCGGAGGAAAGGAACGCACACGATGATGAGGACTCCTGCCGGTCACAAGGTGTACGGCATGGCTGCGGAATATCCCAGCGCAGCGGCGCTTTACGAAGCAGCCAAGCATATCCGGGACGCCGGCTTCAGACGCTGGGACGTTTATTCCCCGTTTCCGATCCATGGAATGGACGAGGCGATGGGGCTGGGAAAATCGTGGTTGAGCGGATGGGTTTTGTTCGGCGGCGTCACCGGTTTGCTTACCGCTGCTGTCGTCCAATTTGGGCCGTCATCGATTCTCTACCCGCTCATTGTGCACGGCAAGCCGTACAATTTCTTTACCGTGCCGGCGTTCTTCCCGATCATGTTTGAACTGACGGTCCTGTTCGGGGCGTTCGCCGCATTTTTCTCAATGCTCGGCATGAACGCATTGCCCCGCTGGTACCACCCAATGTTTAACTGGGAACGGTTCATCCGCGTATCCAATGATGGATTTTTCCTCGCGATCGAAGCGCGCGATCCACGGTTCACCGAAAACGGTGTGCGCGAATTATTGGAAAGAACCGGCGGCGAACACATCACCATTGTGCACGAGGACTGAATATGTTGCGCGGCTTTCTGGTGATTTTTGTTCTGTGCGGGATCGCGATCCTGGCCGTCTTCGGATTTCGCGGGCAAAAGAGCACCGCCCCGCCGAGCGAGATTTTTCCGGATATGGTGCGCCAGATGAAGGTTCGTGCACAAGCACCGCTCGATCTTTTTGCAGACGGGCGCGGACCGCGCCTGCCAGTCACGGGTACGGTACCGATTGGCTATGAGATGCCAAAGCCGGTATCGACTCAGCAACCCGAGGCCGACGTGGGCCCGTGGTCGCATCCGCGCGCTGATTTTGGTGCCGGCACTGATTACTACAACACTGGCAAAATGGGCGATCACTGGGGAACAGGTATTCCAGTTCCGGTCACGCGCGAGTTGATGGAGCGCGGGCAACAACGATTCAACATCACTTGCGCGATGTGTCACGGCGCTACCGCAGCAGGTAACGGGATCACAAAGCAGTACGGCCTCGCGACTGTCGTTACGCTTCAGGATGAACGAATCCGCAAGATGTCCGATGGCGAGGTTTTCAACACGATCACGAATGGCAAAAACACGATGATGGCCTACGGGCCAAACATCATTGTACCCGATCGCTGGGCGATTATCGCGTACCTGCGCGCGTTACAGCGGAGCGAAAACGCAACGATCGCCGATGTTCCTGAGGACCGGCGCGCGGGACTGGAGAAACAATGAGCGAGCGTTACCACACTGCCCCGGCACCCGAAGGCGAATATTTCGAGAGCGGCCGTTTCGCAGGTCTCTCGTCACTCCTCGGATTGATTGCCATTGTAGCGCTGGCCATTTGCGTCCTGGGCGCATTTCTAAATCCGCATCAATTCAGTTTTTCATGGCTTTTTGCGTTCGCATTTTTCTTCACACTTTGCGCGGGCTGCTTTTTCTGGACGATTGTGCATCATGCCACGGACGCCGACTGGTCGGTGGTAGTCCGACGCCAGTTGGAAAACATTGCGGTGTTGCTGGTTGTGCTGGCGATTCTTTTTGTGCCAATCCTTCTCCTTCGAAGCCACCTGTATTCGTGGATGGATATCCCGCCCGGTGTGCAACCTTCGCTCGACGCGAAGCGGGCCTATCTCAACTGGTATTTCTTTCTGGTCCGCGCCGTTGTGTTTCTCGGCTTTTTCCTTTGCGCAGCGCTCGCTTTGCGCCGCTTATCGGTGAAACAGGACAGGGATGGAAATCCACGGTTCACCATCTTGTTGCGTAAGCTGGCGTTTATTAGCCTGCCGATGTTCGCGCTTTGTCTCACCTTTGGGGCGTTCGATTGGCTCATGAGCCTGAACTACCGCTGGTTCTCCACCATGTTCGGCGTGTATATCTTCGCGGGCGCAGCCGGGAGCTCGATGTCGCTGCTCGTCCTGGTCATCACAGCCTTGCGACAAGCTGGATATTTGAAGGATGTCATCACCGTTGAGCATTACTATATAATGGGAAAATGGATGCTGGCCTTCACCGTTTTCTGGGCCTACATCGGGTTCGGCCAGTACATGCTCATCTGGTATGCGAACATCCCGGAGGAGACTCAATTCTTCATTACCCGAAACACTGAATCGTGGTGGGCGCTGAGCATGCTGCTCGTGGTCGGACGCTTCTTTATATGTTTTCCGATTCTGCTCATGCAATCGATTAAGAAGGAACCACGCCGTCTTTGTTTGGTGGCAGGATGGATTGTGTGCATGCAAATGCTAGACATATACATCATCGTCTTGCCCGCGTTACACGGCACAGGCGTGCACGTCAGCATCTGGGATTTGCTTTCCCTAATCGCCATCGGCGCAACGCTCGGCTTCGTTTATCTGCGAATTCTGCCTCGGACTTCTCTCTTTCCGGTCCGCGATCCGCGCCTGATTGAGTCGTTGAACTCGGTGAACTGATATGGCTGGTACCGAATCACTTCGTCAAGTTGCCCGTGCTCGCGCTCCATTGTCGGCGTGGTTCGGCATCGTGCTACTCTTTGTGCTTTTTGGTGTGATCGTGCTCGCGATCATCGGGCCGGCGCCGCGTGGAAGTGATTACGAAGAAACCCGGGCGAAGAAGCGCGTGGAGAATTTGAAGACGTTACGCGACGAAGCCGACAAGGCTTTGACGACTTATGGTTGGATCGACAAAAACAAAGGCGTCGCTCGCGTTCCAATCG
>DATIOX010000107.1:0-25888 GCA_035472675.1 Candidatus Dormiibacterota bacterium | reverse complement strand
CCCATGCGCGTATTGCACCGCCCGCGCCACCTTCGCCATCAACGCCACCGCTCGCCGCGGCTCGCTGCGCAATGCCGGAGCCGCATCCAGCAAACTGCCCCCACCGGCAAACTTCATGCTGAAAAACGGCAGCCCATCGTCATACTCGCTCACTTCATAGATTGGCAGAATGTTCGGATGAACGAGGCCCGCCGCAGTCTCGGCCTCGCGCCGAAAACGCAGCAGCGTCTCCCGTGATTCGGCGTGAAAAGGCAAAACTCGTTTCAGCGCCACGATGCGGCGCCTATGTCGCGCCCGATAAACGACGCCTATGCCGCCGCGCCCGATTTCTTCGAGAATTTGGTAATCACCTACTCGCCAGTCGGCGTCCCGCACATCGAGTTCTCCAAGCACATCCTCAAGCGTTTCTTCTGACTGAGGCGGCGGGACTCGAGCGCGCAGGCCCTGAGCAAGCAAACAGCTCAGACAAAGACTGCGTCCTATGCGCGATGTCGATCCACACTGCGGGCAGGTAAGCGGTTCCTTTTGCAGACGAATTGAAACAGGAATGCCGCTCATCGGATTCTGAAAACTTAAAAAGGACTGCAAACGGGAGGGAGCCAGGGCGAAAGTCGAGTATCGGCTGTCGGCTCCGACGCCTCCTCTATGCTTTCTCCGGAATTGGCAGAGCGGAGTTCTCGAAAAAAATGTAATCGCTAATCAATACGAATGGACAACATTCGGACGCGAAATGACTCGTCGATCAGGACCGACGAATATCCAAGATCCAAATCGAACGTCCGACGGAATTATTGCAGAACGAAACAGATTTAGTGCTCGACGGTCTTTTGCGAAATGCGTCAGAATTCGATGCGTCTACACGTTGCTCCATAGGTAGCACGCCTGACGCAGGAGGTGCGCTGTCGGAAAATCAGAAGCTCTCGCCCGAAACTCGCATACCGACCTCTACGAGCTGAGTCAATGGCCGGTTCCCAGGTTCGTGAATGTTCCTATTTCGATCTTCCGAGCTCCGATCTCGAATTTTTCCTAAGTTTCTGCCGCGCTTAACGCTGCACAGAGATAACGGAGCTCGTCATCGATCTCGTTCGGTCCTTCGACCGTTTGAGCAACTTCTTCGCGGAGCAGCGCGCGATAGCGTTCGCGTAACCTGTGCACAAGGCGTTTCACCGCCGCCTCCTGCAGGCCCAGCGTTTTTGCGAACTTCGCGTAGGAGACATCTTCCCGCTCAGCCGCAAGACAATTGTTCAGCACATCAAAAACACGTCGACGACCACGCTTTTCGCATTCATCGCCCAATCGCCGCAACGCGCGCTCGACCACCGTCGCCGCCCAGCGCACATCGAAGATTCTTTCCGGCGACCATTTGTCCGAGTCCTGCTCCGGGATCGATAAGTGCGATGGCGCCTCAGCCATCCAATCGTCCCACGAAACGAATTGCACGTCGCCACCACGTTTCCGGGCATGACGTTTATCCACGGCGTCGTGCAGGAAATTCTGCAATGCCTTGAGCACCAGTGAACGGAACCGTCCCCGGCTCCGATCTGCGCGTTGCAAAAGCCGGCCTTTCAGCACCATGGCGAAAAAATCCTGTGTCAGGTCCTGAGCGTCGGGGACGGAGTGACCCTGGCGGCAGATGAACGCGAAGACTGGCCGCCAATAGATTTTGCAAAGCTCGGCGAGGGCGGCGTGCGCCTTCTCTTCGTTGCTGTCAGAATCTGTGCACGACAAGACGATGCTCCATCGAGTCGTCATGAAGCGGTCGGGGCGGCGGGCGCCGGCCTGAGATGCTTCGGATTTCACAGCCGCGGATCATCTCATTTGTACGATTACTAGGCAAGCTCGGAATTTTCCGCCCGCTACTGGAATACTGTCCGTGCAGTGGATCGACCTGCCCTGGAGGCGGTGCCGGCCACAGAAGCGAGGTCCCGGATCTCACGTCGGGAATCGTAACAAAAACCGCTATGAAAATTGGCCAGGGATCCCGGGACAGCATTCCCCTGCGTCATCAATTCCTGACGCTGCGGGGAAGTTTTCAGCTTCCCCGCGCAGCTCTACAGCGAATATTTTCTCCGGCTATGGTAGGCGCCGCGCTCCCTGGTCAGTCATCGCAGTGTCCAGGGCCAATCGTTCCCTCGTTATATTCAGTGAGGGTTTCAGTCAGATTGCCGGTCTGTCCCGGTGGCAGGTAGCCACTGCCAATCGGCGGTACCACCAGGGCTCCGATCATGTTGTCGGCATCCGTTATGGCTTGCTGAACAGCTGACGGATCCGCTCCGTTGGCTATGTTTAGCTTCGCGGCGATCAATTGGTGGACTACTATCACGAGGCCGTTGCCCCGCGCAGGGTCATCCAGGATCGCCATGAGCTCCGCAGCCTGATAGGTCGCTGTCCCGAGAGTCAGGCTGGTTACCGGCCACGCGTTTGGATGGTTACGCCAGTAGCCTTGCGAATAGGTGCATGAGCTTCCTCCAACACACGGCAAGGTCGAACACGTAATGGTGTCACTGACCCTGAGCTGGCCAGTGGCATCAAGTGCGGAGGCACGAAATACGTATGCCGTATTGCACAGTAGCGGAGCCCCGGAACAAGGGCTGGATACGGCGCAGTTGTCATACAGGCTATCATCGCCGATGACGACGATAACGTTTTGCGCTGGGTGAAGGTTGTAAGGAATGCAACCAGACGAAGACACGATCCCACTGAAGTTTGCCTTGCAGAAGCTCGGAGCTTGCGCGCTGGGAACCTCTGAAGTTCCGGGCCATTGGTTTCCCAGGGCCACGTAGTCGGCCAATGTCATCCATTGGATTGAGAAGCCAGCTGGCGCTCCGGTTTGTCCTGCAGTGACGTTGATGGCGATATTCGACGCTGCGGATGTTTCATAGGAAATCGCGATAGGAGCAACCGCAGGAGCTGGCGCTGGACTAGGTGGCTGGCCCCGCGGCACCGGTGTTGATCTTACTGCAGGCACTGGGAGAGGCCGGTGAGGTAGTTGTGCCCAAAAAGCGACTGGGTTCATCATCAACCCGCCAAGGGTGACTATCGTTAGTATGATTGTGCTGTTAGTTTTCATTTTTTATCTGGGGTTGCTCAAGACCGCTCCTCCGGCCTCAGGCAGACGAACGTTTTCCCCGGGACTTAGCCGGCGCGCTTGATTTGTTTGGCAGGAACGAGGATTCGTCGCTGCCCCGTTAGTATCTTGACACCTCCTTCTCCGCAAACAGCAGGAGCGAGCTCTCGAAAACGTAAAATTTTCCTACATCTGCCGATTTGTCGGACAGACGGCGCTTACTGGCTGGGTCAGTGATTCTTGCTGTAACTGAGAGTGCCGAGAGATTTATCGAGCACCGTTCGCCAGGAGCACCGGCCCGGCTCCAGATTAGAGCGCAACCTCGACTAAGACCGGATCAGACGTGATTCCCGGAGTGTTTGTGTCGACCTTTGAAGGTAAGCTCCGCGATCCCCGATTTATCGAGGTCGCCCAGGCCTTCCGCCACCATGCGGTCGTATTGTTCCTTGGTCGCGCGCGCGAGCGGTAAATCGAGGCCGAGACTGCGCCCGAGCTCGAGAGCAATCCCGCTATCTTTGGCCGCATGCGCAGCAGAGAAAAAGCAGCTGTGCTCGCGATTTTGCATATCTTCGCCATCGGTTTCCAGTACGCGGGAGGCCGCGCCTGTCTGGGAAAAAACCTTCCTCAACATTTCCAAATCGAGGTCGAGCGCCCCGCCCAGGGCAAGTCCCTCCGCCAACCCTGCGGTGTTGATGTTCATCACCATGTTGACGAGCGCCTTCACCTTTGCAGCTTCGCCAGGCTGGCCGATAAAGCGCACGTCTGAACCAAGCTCATTCAAAATTGGTTCGGCTTTGCGGAACGCATCTTCCGTTCCGCCACACATTAAATAAAGCCTGCCTTCACGCGCCTGGGGAATACTCGATGCCATGCAAGCTTCGAGCGTTTGTGCCCCTGCTTGGTGCGCCAGTTTTTCAATTTCGACATGCACCTGCGGTGAGATCGTCGCGCAATTAATGAACAGCTTGCCGCTCGCGTTCACTAGCAGATTGTCGCCGCTTCCTGCGAAGATGTTTCGCATCGCGTTGTCATCGGTCACGACAGTGAAGATCACGTCCGATTCTGCCGTCACTTCCGACAAGTCTTGGGCGGCGGCGCAGCCAAGCTCGGCGGCAAGCGATGTAGCGGCCGCGCGATTCGTGTCGTAAACAGCCGTGATATGAAACTGTCGATCTTTCAATCTGCGCGCCATGTTCGCGCCCATCCGCCCCACTCCAACAAAACCGATGTTCATATGTTCAAATAACGAATGACGACTGACAAAGCACGAGGCAATAACGAAACCGGAATGACGAAAAGCAAGTTTTGCACCGCAATTTTGTCATTTGAGCATTCGGGCTTGTTTCGTCGTTCGTCATTCATCCTTAATTTGGCTTGTTAACTTTCCCGCGAAGAACGGATTGTGCGTTTTCTCTTCGTCCACCGTTGTCATGGGGCCGTGTCCGGGACAAATGATCGTTTCATCCGGCAATGTGAGAATTTTCTCGAGATTATTCCGTAACGCGTCCCGGTAGGAAACGTTTCCACCGCCCATCGATCCGGCAAAAAGCGAATCGCCCACGATCGCGATGGGGCGCGCGAGGCCAGTCACCACATATGTCATTCCTCCTTGAGAATGACCCCAGGTCAGCCGTGTATCAATTTCCAGATTTCCGAGGTGGAAATGCTTTCCTTCGTCGATGGCCTCCGCGCCGGAGACAGGTTCGCGGGCAGGGACAAAAACATCCGCGCCGGTTTCCTCGCGCAGACGCGGCAAGTCCGCGACATGATCCGGATGCGCATGGGTAAGAAGAATCAATTGCACGTTCAATTTGTGGCGGTTGGCAAATCGCACCATTTCGCTGCAATCGCCTCCTGTATCGAACGCCGCAGCAACGCGGCTTGCAGGATCCCAGACGAGATAGGCGTTCACGGTCATATCGTGATAACGCGTGTTGAATTGCGCGAAACCGTCGCGCTCATCGATTCTTTCTGGATGCCATTCGCCTTTCGCTAGCTCGCAAAGCGGGCCTGCGGCAAGACCCAGGACCGGCGCGACGTGCTGCAGGGCCTGCTCATCGACATCGCCTTCGCGTAGTTTGCGGATTGTTTGCAAGTCGACGCCCGCTTTTTTTGCCAGTTCGGAATCAGAAATGCCCAAACCGCGTTGCGCTTTTCCGATGATATCACCAACGTTGTCTTCGAGAGAGATCATATTCTGTTGCTAAAATTCTATTGCTTAAACCTTAATCGGTTGTGCCTCTCGAATGACGCGCAAATCACCAATCCGATTTAGTGCCAATTTTTCAATCGAAGTGGCAACGCGGCTAACGGAAAATGCCGCGCCCGTTTCTTTTTCCATGGAAGTCATTGCAACATTATTAATGCCGCACGGAACGATGTGATCAAAAGGCGAAAGATCGCCGGAAACATTCAACGCGAAGCCGTGCATGGTGATCCAATGGCGAACGCCTACGCCGATGGAAGCGATCTTGCGGTCGCCGACCCAAACTCCGGTGAGCGATTCACGCCGCGAAGCAGCAATCCCGTATTCAGCGAGAAGATCAATGAGCAATTGTTCGAGCCAACGCAAATATTTGTGCAAATCCTGACCGCATCCGCGCAAATCGATAATTGGATAACCCATTAGCTGTCCCGGCCCGTGATAGGTGGCCTGGCCGCCGCGATTGATGGCGAAAACAGGATGTGGCAAATGCGCGGCGTCCAGTTCGCCACGGCGAATCCGTCCTGTGGCGGACAAACTGGATTGATCTGGAGTCCGCCCAATGGTGTAAACCGGTTCGTGCTCGAGTAAAAGCAATTGGTCTTCCACCGAACAGTCGTCACGCTTCTTCAACACAATTTCTTCCTGCAACGCCAGCGCGCGTGTGAACTCCATCCGGCCCGCCCAGCGCGCATGAAAATGTGGAGGGCGGAGCTCCTGCGACGCCATCTTTGCTGAGTACAAGGCCCCCCGGACGCTAGGCTCGCAGGAGCTCGCCCCTCCATTCATATTTGGATTCCCCCTGGAACACCTATGGCGACTGCCTCCTGCGAGCGCAGATGCGTCAGTCCGATCGCGAGTGCATCGGCGGCATCAGCGCCTGGCGTTTCCGTTAGACCGAGAAGGGCGCGCACCATGAACGCTACCTGATCTTTTCCGGCCGCGCCGCGCCCAACGGCGGATTGTTTGATTCGTCTCGGGGAATATTCAAAAACTGGTAATCCGTTTTCTGCTGCCGCCAGGATGGCAGCGCCTCGCGCGGCTCCAAGGAGAATCGCGGTCTTATGGCTTTGCACGTAAATAACCGATTCGAGCGCACAACAATCCGGCTCGTGCTCCCGAATCAGTTCTACCAACCGATCGCGAATCGCAACCAGACAGGAGGAGGAACGCATCGAGCTGGCATTGTGGATCGTCCCGAAATAGACGGAGCGCGGTTTGCCATTGTTTGCATCAACAATCGCGACACCGGTGTTGCGCAGAGAAGCGTCGATGGCGAGCACGCGCATTACCGGTAATCTTAAAATCACCCCGCTCGGGTTCAACACGGAATCGACAAGTTCCTCGGCAACCGCTTTACTCCCGGCAAAAATGTCGAACGCATTGCATACACGAGCGGCGAACAAAGAGTTGATCAGTTCCCCTACGATCATCATGATCATGATCGTTGCTCTTTCCATCGTGCCTTCATCATTCGCTACGACGAAAGGCTTGAGTCAAATCGTGACGCCGGATTTGCAGCCGCAGGGAGATCTCTCGTTGAGTCTGCAAATCCAGGACGAGCGGATTGCGAACCCGTATCAATTGCAAGCCGAGCTGGGCTTAACGAGATGGGCTGAGATAGCGGTGTTTCGCGGATTTCAACCGGACGAATGGATTTTCGGGACGGAAATCGGATTGCTAACGAAAGAGCCTTTTCTTCTTTCCGTTGGGTTCATCAATTGGTCGCCTCACCTGGACGTCGATCCTCAACCATACATCGAAGCTGGCTACTACACCGAGCATCACAAAGTAATCGCCGGAGCCATTCATGCCGGCTACAAAAACGAAGCAATCCTCGGCTATGCCTACGACTTCAATGAAAGGTGGCGTGTGCAGGTCGATTGGCAAAGCGGCTCTGAAAACTCGTCAACGATCGGTTTCACCTGCAACGTCACACCAGACTTCCAGTTCAATCCCGCGCTTTATGTCAATAATGGTCCAAAGCACGATCTGTTTGGCTACATAGTTTTCACGTACACGTTTCATCTCTGGGGTAGGAGCCCCCCACCGGACCGCATCGGCCGTTGAGATCAATCACCCGCTAGAGAAAGCCAGTGATAAGGGTAGCCGGCGCAAAATAATGCCTGAAAACCATAAATCTCCCCGAAGCCGAATCAGCGCTGGCTTACTTATGTTTAGGCGCAAGCGCGGCGCTTTCGAAGTTCTGCTCGCGCACCCCGGCGGACCCTTTTTCACCCGTAAAGACGACGGCGCATGGACAATTCCAAAGGGTGAAGCGGCTCCGGGAGAAGATCTCCTGACGCGCGCCCAGATCGAATTTGAAGAAGAGGTCGGATTGCGTCCCGAAAGCTTTCAGGGTTGGATTGAGCTCGGCTCAATTAAACAAAAGGGCGGCAAAATTGTGCACGCCTGGGCGTTCGAAGGCGATCTGCCAGAATCGTTCGAGGTCAAATCAAATTTGTTCGAAATGGAATGGCCACTGGGCTCGGGTCGGCGCCAAAGTTTTCCTGAGGTTGATCAGGCCAAGTTTTTCACCGAAGCCGTCGCGCGCCGAAAACTTAAGCCGGCGCAGGTGCCTCTTCTTGACCGTTTGCACGCCGCGATAAAAGGCTGAACGGTTCGCCGCCAACACCGGTCCGCTCTAGCTGCAGGCCACGATGTTATGAGGATGAGATCTCACTCTCAGAATAGACAGTCAATCGGCTCCGCATCATGGACGAAACGTCTCGTCACCGTTTGGAACCTTGGAAATATCAAGGTTGTTAAACGCGTAATTGTATCAGTGGTCGGAGCCACCGTTCTCCTGATCGGCGTTGCGCTCCTGATTTTGCCAGGGCCTGCGTTCATCGTCATTCCTGTGGGGCTGGCTATTCTTGCCAGCGAATACGCGTGGGCGCGGCGTTGGCTAAAAAAAGTTCGTCAAATGGCGAGCAATGTTGTTTCGGGTCGCGACCGCACAACGCCGCGCGATTCTCGTATTTAGCTTTGCGCTGGCTCGCTGTCCGCATTAATCAAAACGCTTGTGAGCGTCCGCCTCTTCCCTTGTTGAAGGAAGAGGATTGAGGTGAGGGTTATGCAAGCTAACAATGAATCTGTCGCTAAACCGCTGGTCGCCTCGAAGTCGACTGCTCCTTCAGAACCTGAGGATGAAATTTTTCTGGAAGGACCACGTTCACGTTTCGCTGAATTCTTCACCCTCTTGCGAGTGATGCGCGATTTCTTGCGCGGATTTCGCACGCTTCATTTCGTTGGTCCATCCGTGACTGTTTTTGGCTCGGCCCGGATTAAGCTGAGCGATCCGCATTATGAACTGACTAGACAAATGGGGGCTGCCATTGCGCGGCTGGGTTTCACAGTCATAACCGGCGGCGGCCCGGGAATAATGGAAGCTGCAAACCGCGGCGCCAAGGAAGCCGGCGGCCGTTCTGTTGGTTGCACTATCGAGCTGCCGTCTGAGCAGCCGACGAACGCCTATCTAGATCGCTGCGTGCGGATGCATTACTTTTTCGCCCGCAAGACGCTCCTGGTAAAATATTCCTACGCCTTCGTCGTCATGCCCGGCGGCTCAGGTACACTCGACGAGTTATTTGAAGCGCTCACTCTGATTCAAACTGGCAAGATCAAAAACTTCCCGATTGTGATCATGGGAACCGATTATTGGAAGGAGCTGCTCCATTTTATCGAAACGATGGCGCAGCGAGGAATGATCGCTGCTACCGATCTCAAACTGATCTACGCGACCGATTCGGTCGATGAAGCAATCACGCACATCCGTAACAAAGCGGTAGAACCATTCGGCCTCAAACGAGTGATGCGCCAGCGACGCCCCATCCCGTTGTTGGGCGAGGGGTGACAACGCAGGTAGGGCGATTGACCCGTCGACTTGGCTCAGGGGCAGGCTCTCAATCGCATAGGATTCTGCCCGATTCCGCCAACAGATTGCTGAGCGCTGGAACTTTGAATGCCTCTGTTCTTTGCAAGGTTTCCGAAAACTTCGCTCCGCCACTTCCGTAGAAAGATGATAGGATAAATATTTTCGCGAAAAACCCAGGTTTACGATCGCGGTGGTCCCGGACCATTTGGTCATGGCGAGGCGGACGCAGTCTGCAACGCACTTGATTACGCGGGTTAGAAATTAGAGGCGCCCCCCGACGGGCCTCGACCATCTGTGGTGTCACGCGGTCGGTTATTTGATCTGATGAACAGGATTAAGAAGCGTGGCCGACCCCGAATACGCACGGCTGAATACTGGCGTGAGTATTACACGCGGAAACAGCGGGAATGGCGCGCTGCCCACCCGCGGATCAGAACAGGCCGAAAACAAACGCGACGTAGGGCAAATCATCGACGCGCGCACAAAACGGCCACCGTTCGGAAATGATCATTTGCGCACGCCTGGCATGTGGGCGGTCTGGCAAACTCAATTCGTGATGACAATGAGAGTCGAGTGACCAGCCAACCGGCCAGGCAGCTTTACCGATCGTCCGGCCTTGGCACAGTCCAACGGCAGGGCTGAACCGCCTATGCGATTGAGGTCAATCGCCCCTAGCTTGCGATTACGGCGAAATACGGTCCGTGAGCGTGTCGGTATGAAAATCGGTGTGGTCACGCATACGCGACCAGGGACTATCCTTCTTGGTAGTCTGCGCGACACTGTTTTTTTCACCGGTAGCGAAGTCGTCCCATGAATTGTATCGAGCGATGGTTAGGAACGTCCAGGGACCGCCTTCCAGGTGTTGCATCAACACGTTGCCCGCACTGGTGTCATTTGCTCCGGGCGCTTCGCTGAGCGCTTTTTCCAATTGCTCACGATGACCGGCACCAGGGCGATAGTAAGAGACAGAATAAACCGAGCCCGAACTCTTCGATGCTGAATCGCCGTCGATACCCATGGCCCGGGTGAACTCCTCCCAGGACGGACCGTTCACAAATGTATCATTGTGCCACGCGCTCAGGTCACGTTTGTCTGGAGGCACAGCAGTGCCAGCAGCTTCCACGGTCGCTTTTGTGCCGAGATGCGTGATGACCACATAATCCCAGGCATCACCATCCTGATGGCGAAGGACAATAAAATGATCCGGCATCGGCTCATTGGGATTCGGCGTCTTCAGCCAATCGCCCAATTGAGCTGCTTTGCCGAGAGCGGCTTTGGTGAAATGGACATGATAAACGTCGGTGCGTTTGCCAGCCCCGGCGGGTGCCGCGCTCTTTTCAGAGGACCTCGTTGTTCCCTGCGCATGAAGGACTGTAAGCGGCAACAGGCTAAACAATGTAATGGCAATGATAGTTGTCGGTGATTTCATAGTTATTTGTTTCTGAAGGTAGGTCGGATCGAAGCTTGGAGGATATGGGACTTTAGCCGTACATTCCGCCGAGTGGCTCGGGTTTACCGAGCGAGGTTCCTAAAGGATGCTGGATTATGTCAGTCATATTGTGTTTCGAATCGTGCCGAGAATAGCCTCTTTAAGGCAGGCCGCGCTATAGGACCATAGTTTAATAAGCTTTAGTAGAATGCGGGAAGGCCGGAGGACGTTGTAGCACGTGCGTCATTTGGGCCCCGTTCACATCAGTTTGTCATTGCCGTGTATAGCTTAGTCTTGAGAAGGCGCTTTACTCGGCCTCCTTCGTCTTGGCGGCTATAGCTTCCGGCGTCTAGGCTGGCGCAATCGCAGCCGGGCATCTCGCCGACCTTGCATAAGAACAGGTCGTATTCGAGGCAGAAGTGCCAGCCCGCCTTGCACTCCGCCCCGGTCAATCGCGCGTCATCATGCATGATCGTGTGCCATCGTTCTGCTGTCATGACGCAATCCAGTTGAACAACGCTTGGTAGCGCTGCGTGATCGTCATGTGCGCGTAGGCGTGTGGCCGGAAGCGCGTTCCACTCCACGATGTGGTCGTTGGATGTGACCGTTCTTGTTTCGGCCTTCGTCTGTTTCCTTTCATCACTCGTCGCCCAGACTTGCCGACCCAAGCTTTGGGAGATGATCCGAAATGCGACAAATCCTGACTCTGGTCCGGCATTAGAACCGTGAGAGTAGCGATGCGCGCGCCGGCTGTCTATTATACCTTAGTATAATGCGGAAAGGCCAGTAAGCAGGGCGGCAGGCTGAGTCTGTTGTCCTATTACCGGGCCTTTTCTCAGTTCACCCGCTCGGTTCATTCAGGTGAATGGCCCCTACCTGGCTATGCCCCCTTACCTTGCGCTGATGCCGCAACGCTGCGTCAATCGAACCAATTCAGCCACGGATCGCACCCTCATCTTCTGCATCACCCGGGCGCGATGGACTTTTACCGTCTGCTCGACGGTACCGAGGTCGCCGGCAATTTGTTTGTTCAATTTGCCAGTGACGACATACTCGAGCACTTCCCGCTCACGCGGTGTGAGCGTGGCCAGGCGCGCACGGATTTCGGACAGTTCGGTCTGCTGCTGTCGCACGCTGCGGTTTTTCTCAATGGCCACACGAACGGCTGCAAGCAGGTCTTCATCGTTCACAGGCTTGGTGAGGAAATCACTCGCGCCGTGTTTCATCGCCTGGACGCTCTTTGGAATATCAGCGGTACCGGTCAGAAAAATGATGGGCAGGACACTGCCTGCTTTGGCGAGAATGTCTTGGAGTTCGAGACCATTTAAAGCTGGCATGGCGACATCGAGCACGAGACAGCCCAGTGTACGCGGATCACATTGCGCCAGGAATTCCTCTGCGGACGCAAATGCGGCCACAGCAAAACCAGCCGCATGTAAGACGCGCGAGATGGATCTTCGTACCGGCGCGTAATCGTCCACAACAAAGACTGTGGGACTAGGCGTGGTCATCAAGTTGTCCGTTGCTCCTTATCGGTACCGCGGTGCCTGGAATACCTGTAGGAAGGCTGAAGTGGAACGTCGCGCCGCAATCAGCATTATTTGTGGTCCAGAGTTGCCCTCGATGCGCGGCAATGATGCTATGGCAGACCGAAAGGCCGAGCCCCATTCCCTTGGCTTTCGTGCTGAAGAAAGGCTCGAAGATTTGTTTCATTTTTTCCGCCGGAATGCTGCCACCTCGGTCGGTGACCGATACAACCACTGCGCCGCTCCCGTTCTCGGTTCCAGTGCGAATGAGCAATCGGCGTTCCGCAGTATTGCAATCAGTCATCGCGTCACAAGCATTCACCACCAGGTTGACTAAAACCTGTTGAAGCTGCACAGGGTCGCCAATGACGGCTGGCAAATTCCGCGCGAGCTCACAATCGACGGTGACCTTTTGATCTATGAGATCGCTACGGAGCAGTTTCAAGACATCCTGCACAACGTTGTTGATCCGGAGAGAATGCTGTTGCACTTCGCCTTTTTTCAGCCACAAACGCAAGCGGCGAATGACTTCGCAAGCACGTTTGTCCTCGCTTACGACTTCATTAAGAATTTCGCGCAGTTCGGTGTGGTCGACCTGGCCGTTTGCGAGGATCCGCTGCGCAGCTTGCGCGTTGGAGAGGATGGCGCTGAGCGGCAGGCTAAGCTCGTGCGCAATCGAGCCAGAAAGTTCGCCCAGCGTGGAAACGCGCGAGAGATGCGCCATCTCATTGCGCTGACGCGCCGCCTGCTCTTCGGCCTGCTTGCGCTTAGTGATGTCCACTGAAGCGCCGCGCACACGAGCCGGCTGACCGTCACCGTTGAACTCGACTTGCCCACGGCCGGAGATCCAACGCAATTGCCCATCCGGTAGCACTACGCGGTACTCAGCTTCGTATTCTGCGCCGGTGTGCAAGGTGTTCTCGACAGCCTGGAGCACCGATTGACGATCTTCAGGATGTAGCACACTTTGGAAGCGATCGAAGTCGAGCTTCTCTGACGCTCCGAAACCAAAAAGGGTGCGCCCTTTGTCCGTTAGCCAAATTTCGTTACGCGGAATATCCCACATCCACATGCCGAGCTTGGCAGCGCTGGCTGCCAGCTCCATGCGCTGCTCCGTCTCGCGCAAGTCAGCTTCGCTCGCCTGCAACTGCCGCGAGAGCTGTGCCGCGTGGAGCAGATCGTAGCTCAATTCGTAGGCCATCGCCGCGACGATTCCCGAATATGCGAAGCAGAGAAAAAGCGGAATGTCGATGATTCCCCAGATCACGAGCGGGACGTGCCATGCCAGAATCGCGCCGAAAATCATGCTGCCGCCAACAACTAAAGCGCGTCGCCGGTCGCCCCGCCGCCAGACGGTAATCGTGGCATCGACAAAAAAGATAAGCAGCAACAGTAAGCTTACCGAACTAAGCAGGCCCCACGGATTCGCCACGCCTACCGGAACCGAGATGATCTCACCGCCACCCCATGAAAACTGGCGGAGGCTTGTAATGTGCCGGAAGTTAAGATTCGGCGTAAAAACGAAATTGAGAATCAGAACCAGTGTCCGCAGGCAGCAGATACTCCACGCGAGCCAGCGTCGTCCGGCATGGAGATAGAGCCGCACGAAACTCACGAACGAGATAACGAGCACCCACACGGGCACATGTATCCAGCGCACAAGCGCTTCGCATTGGCCGACTGTCTCGGCATGCATCATCGCTAACTCGAACGCGGCGATGGCCGCCGCCGCCACAGCGGTGAACGAAAATAAGAGATGCGCCCAATCTTGACGCTGCTTGCACCAGACAAGCAGATATATCCCCGCCAGCGTCAAACACGCAGCGGCATTCATCGACCAGACAATGGTAATCCAACTCATCGGATGCCCTTGTCTGGCAGTGGTAACTTACCGATTACTTGAGACGCGAGGTTGAAACAAGGCGCGCCAACGCAAATAGGATATTGCTTGGTGCGACCGCGGATCGTGGCCAGCGTCGGTCCGTTGATACAACTGTCTCCCACCACAACAACCCAGCGTGGCTCCGTGCCCGCGCGAGCTGTGGCGCCATCTTTCACACGTATCTGAGTTTTAACCAATCGGCCCGTGCGGCGGCAATCGTAAATTTGCGCGTTTTACGAAAATATTCGTAGGCCATGGTTTGACAAGACTGGTCGCACCATTTTTCTACGGAAACAGCGGAGCAAAGTTCCAAGAAAAAGACTTGGTTGGGGCGATTGACCGCAATCGCCCGGGCGGCTCGCGTGAACCGCCCCTATCTTGCGACCGCGGCGAGGACGAGAAAGACGCAGCCGACTACGCCAAAAAGTAAACTTACGATCCAAAACCGGGGTTTTTTTGTAAGCGCGGAAATCGCCGCAATGGCAATCGCGATTTGGAACATGGTCACGCCGCGTGCAAACACTTCGTGCTTGTGAAAGTTCGATTTCGCGGCGGCTTCCTTGCGCTCGGCGTCCGATTTGATTTCTTCCTGTTCTTTCTCGTAACGGTCACGCTTGGATTTGTCCGATTCGTTAGGCGCGCCGGCGAGCGACATTTTTGCATCGAGCACTGCAGCTTTGATGCTTTTCGCCTGATAATAATTCCATTGATCGGACGCTTCGATCTGGCTCATCATGGCCTCGTTCACGTGTTGCCCGGAGAGCAGTCCGGCGATCGCGGCCAGGACAGCGAGAATCGCGGTGCTAAGGGCCACCCATGAAATCCATGTTTCGCCGCTGTGTTCGGCTTTGTGATGCACCTGCTCTTGCAAATGCTCGAGAGGGACTTCCGCTTCTTCCATCGCAGAATCTTAGGACTGCGAGTCGTCGATTCAAGCCGGCATCGACAAGTGGCAGAACAACAGCTTAATTCAGCGGCGAAATTCCGATGAACCAAACTACAACCACACCGCTGGTCTGTCAGATCTGCAAGAAACCGAAACCGCCTAACAGCGGAATGGTCGCGGAGCTAATCCGGCCTTCGCTTCTCGAGTTCGCCAAGAAGGAAAGGCCCGGTTTGGATAGCAAAGGGTTCATCTGTTTCGACGATCTGGGCGATTTCCGGAAGGATTACGTAAAAGAAGTCTTGCAGGACGAGATCGGCGAACTTTCCGCGCTCGACCAGGAAGTCATCGAAAGCCTGGAACAGCACGAGATTCTTTCCAGCGACATCGAGAAGCAATTCGAAAAGAAACTGACCTTTGGCGAACGTCTTTCAGACCGAATTGCCGAGTTCGGTGGTAGCTGGAAGTTCCTCATTACTTTTGGCGCTGGTATCTTCCTGTGGATCGGTGGGAACGTCGCGTTGCTCGCCACCAGAGTGTTCGATCCTTATCCGTTCATCCTTCTCAATTTGATTCTCTCCTGTCTCGCCGCCGTCCAGGCGCCGGTCATCATGATGAGCCAAAACCGCGCCGAGGCGCGAGATCGTTTGCGCGCGGAAAACGATTACAAAGTCAATTTGAAAGCCGAGCTTGAGATTCGGCATTTGCACGAAAAAATCGACCACCTGTTGCGCAAGCAATACAACCGACTCTTCGAGATTCAGCAGATCCAGATCGAGTTGCTGGAAGAAATCGGTCGCAAACGCAAAAGCTGAGTGTCGATCTCGACGAACGCTTAGAAGGCCATCTCGTAACTGCGCAGCACTGTAGCCAAGGCGCTCTGTCGCCGTGCGAGCTAACGGAAAACAGCGCCTGAGCACCTCGATTCAGCGACGCGGCCACAACAAACGAGACGACAGTTTCCCTTTTCGACTGACCAGTGTCTCACAAATGTCGGTTGCAATTGGATCGAAACCAAATACGCATTGCGCGCTGTGAAAAAAACTGCAAAGGCTGCCGTCGCCAACCGTAGCGAGACCAAGGTCGCTGTAATCGGCGCATCCGGTTATATTGGCGAAGAGCTTGTGTGGCTGCTTTTGCGACATCCGTATGCGGAGCTTGCCGCCGTCACATCGCGACAATTTGCGGGGAGGACGTTGGCCGACGTTTTTCCGCGTCTTTCGCACCATCAGAAAGCGGGTGACCTCCGCTTCGGCGCGTCGGATCCGGTGCGGCTCACGCAGATGGCAGAAATTATTTTTCTCGCGCTGCCGCACGGATTCGCTGCGGAATTTGCCAAACCGCTAGTTCAGACCGGTGCGCGCATTGTCGATCTTAGCGCAGATTTCCGAATCAAGGACGCGAAGATATACAAGGAATTTTACGGTAATGATCATCCCGCTCCTGATTTGCTAGGCGAATCCGTCTACGGGTTACCTGAGATCTATCGCGCGAAAATTTCAGATGCGAATCTGGTGGCCTGTCCAGGTTGCTATCCCACGAGCATTTTGCTTCCGTTGTTGCCCCTGATTCGCGAAAGAGTGGTCAGTCTCGCAAGCATTCTGGTGACAAGCCTAAGTGGTGTGACCGGGGCCGGCCGCAAAGTCGAAGCAGATTATCTCTTTGCCGAATGTAACGAAAGCGTGCGTCCCTATGGAGTTCCGAAACATCGACATCTTTCCGAGATCGAAGAGCAGTTATCGGCGTTCGCAGGTGAGAAAATCACAATTCAATTCACACCTCATCTGGTTCCGGTGAATCGCGGGATCATCACCACGATTTATGTCGATCTAAGCGAAAAGATCGACGCTGACTCGGTCGCTTCCATTTACCAAAAGGCGTATGGCGACGAGCCGTTTGTTCGTCTGCTCGGTGCCGGGCGTTTTCCCGATACGAAAAACGTTAGTGGAACAAACTTCATTGACATCGCATGGCGCCTGGATTTGCGCACCGGTCGCGCGATCTTGATGAGCGCGATCGACAACATTGTGAAAGGCGCCAGCGGACAGGCCATTCAATGTTTCAATTTGATGCGCCGCTATCCGGAAACATCCGGATTGCAAATTCCGTGAATTCGGCTGCCTCGAACTGCCATGTCTTACAGCAAAATTTTCAAGAGAATCGAAGGCTCAATTTGCGCGCCGGGAGGCTTCAAGGCGGGGTCGGTTTTTTGCGACATTAAACGCCTCGGGACGGGCAAAGGGTCGGAAAAAGGGCGAAAACGCGATCTCGCATTGATCGTTTCGGATGCGCCGGCGGCGGTCGCGGGAATGTTTACCACCAATCAGGTTTGCGCTGCGCCCGTGAAATTGAGCGCCTCACGCGCGGCAAAGCGTTTTGCACGAGCAATCGTGGTGAATTCTGGCAATGCAAATGCGTGCACCGGCCGTCAGGGAATAGCCGATGCAAAACGAATGACTGAAACCGCCGCGGCTGTCCTGAAATTGAGAGAGGGCGATGTGCTCATTTGTTCCACGGGCCGAATCGGTGTGCTGATGCCGATGAAAAATGTTCAGCGAGGGATTCGCGCATGCGCGCCGTTACTTGCAAGATCGCCAACGAATGCCCGCCAAGCCGCCGAATCCATCATGACGACCGATACGTGCCGCAAAGAAATTGGAATCGAACTTAAAATTGGAACATCGACAGCACGGATTGGCGGGATATGTAAAGGCGCCGGAATGATTCAGCCAGGGATGGCTGCAAGGCACGCAACGATGCTCGCCTTCATTACAACGGACGTTGCGATTGAACCGAATTTGCTAAAGCACGCGCTTCGAATCGCGGTCGAGCAAAGTTTCGATCGCATCACCGTTGATGGCGACATGAGCACCAACGATTCCGTAATCGCGTTGGCGAATGGGTTTTCCCGAAATCCGAGAATCGAGAATCGAGATTCGAGGTTCGGCGTTTTTCAAGCGGCGCTCAACGTCACGTGTCTAGAGTTGGCGAAAATGATTGTGCGCGACGGTGAAGGCGCTTCACGTTTCATTACCCTGCATATTCACGGCGCGCGCAATGCCGCGGACGGGGAGGCGGCCGCGCGCGCAATCGCTAACAGCTCACTCGTGAAGGTCAGCTGGTGCGGCGGCGACCCCAACTGGGGACGAATTCTATGCGCGCTCGGCTATTCCAAGGCAAAAGTCAACGAATCGGTTGTCGACATT
Source organism: Candidatus Dormiibacterota bacterium (assembly GCA_035472675.1). Classification (GTDB taxonomy): domain Bacteria; phylum Verrucomicrobiota; class Verrucomicrobiia; order Chthoniobacterales; family UBA10450; genus Udaeobacter. Next base: position 7,815 of record DATIOX010000107.1, on the reverse strand, counting down.
GGCTACGCGAAGCCTGGCAGCCGCAAGATACTTTTCGCGTTTCGCCGCGGCCGCCCGACAAATCTTGCTTTGAAAACCCTCGCGAAGATTACGAGCGCGCCCGAATTCGAACTGCATGTCAATCTTCACTTGGGACGCGCTACTTTCACCATGTGGGCGAGCGATCTTACAGAAGACTATGTTGCGTTTAACAAGGGAGACGTGAGGGATCCCGCAACACTCGGAGGCTAATGGAAACGATTATTTCCAAAGCGGCGACGCTACTTGAGGCTCTTCCATACATTCAACGCTTTCGCAGCCAGATTTTCGTCGTGAAGTATGGCGGGAGCTTCATGGATTCGCCGGATGAAGAGGAACGGCACCGTGTCGCCCGCGACATCGTATTTCTCGAAGCCGTCGGCATTAATCCGGTCGTGGTGCACGGTGGCGGGAAAGCCATCACGCGCGCACTTGAAGAGGCCGGCGTGAAAGCAGAATTCGTTCACGGTTACCGCGTGACCGACGCGGCGACAGCGCAGGTAGTCGATCGCGTCTTGTCGCAGGAGCTCAATCCCGAAATTCTAGAAGCGATCCAGCGTTTTGGCGGCAAAGCTCGCGGATTTGCCGGGACCGACATTTTTCGTTGCCGGAAATTTTGGCCCCAAAAAGAAAATGTCGATCTCGGTTTTGTCGGTGAAGTTGTTGATGTAAACGTGGAACCGCTGCGCGAGTGCATCCGGCGCAACATCACGCCGGTGATCAGTCCCACAGCGCGCGGCGATGACGGCAAAATATACAACTGCAATGCGGACGTTGCCGCGGCAAAGACAGCTATCGCACTGAAAGCGCGCCGCCTGGTTTTCATGAGCGACGTCCCGGGATTGCTGCGCGATGCAAAAGATAGCGCGACGCTCATTAGCCATTTTTCCACAGCGGAAGTTCCGGACTTGAAGGAATCCGGCATCATTGCGGAGGGGATGATTCCTAAAGTCAATAGCGCGACCGCGGCGATCGAAAGCGGCGTGGAGAAGGTCCAGTTTGTTGATGGGCGGATTCCGCATTCGGTGCTGCTGGAGATTTTTACCGACGCCGGAGTGGGGACGGAGGTGGTTCTATGAAGATTCCAGAAAACGTCCAACGTCCAACGCTCAATCCTCAACGCTCAACTGGGAACGAGATTCGCGAGTTGTTCGAACAATACGTTCTGCCCTCGTATGCGCGGTTCGATCTCGTGCTGGAGCGCGGCCAGGGGAGCCATGTTTGGGACGCAAATGGAAAACGCTATCTGGATCTTGGCGGTGGCATTGCCGTGTGCACGCTCGGACATGCAAACCCGGAAATAACCGAGGCGCTGGTCGAGCAATCAAAGAGGCTGGTACACGTTTCGAATCTCTATTACACCGAACCGCAGGCGCGACTGGCCAAACGAATTGTCGATCTCATCGCTCCGGGACGAATCTTCTTCTGTAACAGCGGCGCGGAAGCGAACGAGGCCCTTTTCAAGCTGGCGCGAAAATTCGGTCATGACCAAGGGCGCTACGAGATCATCACGGCGTTCGATTCATTTCACGGACGGACACTGGCCGGAATCGCCGCGACCGGTCAGAAGAAAATAAAAAGTGGATTCGATCCCGCCGTCACGGGATTCAAGCATGTGCCGTTTAATGACCTCGAGGCGCTGCGCTCGGCGATCACAAAATCAACAGTGGCCATCCTCGTTGAGCCGATCCAGGGCGAGAGCGGTATCATGATCGCAACCCCCGAATATTTAATCGGGCTGCGAAAACTGTGTGACGAACAGAATTTGCTTTTGCTCTTCGACGAAGTGCAGGCTGGGCATTTTCGGACGGGAAAGTTTCACAGCTGGCAAAGGATTCTGGAAGACGGGGAAGTCGATTCTTTGCCTGACGGAATCTCAATGGCCAAGGGACTTGGCGGCGGGTTTCCTATCGGCGCGATTTGGGTGCGCGAAAAACTTGCCGATGTTCTTTCGCCCGGGACGCATGCGAGCACGTTTGGCGGAACGCCGCTAGCGTGCGCGGTGGCATTGCGAGTTCTCGATGTGATAGAGCGTGATGATCTCGCGGCAAACGCGCGACGCATCGGTGAATTATTGGTCGATCGGTTGCGTCGCGTGCAAGGCAAATATCCCGGCGTTGTGCGCGAAGTCCGGGGTTTAGGGCTGATGATTGGTATCGAATTCCAGCCGGACCTTCGGGTCTTTGCACGAGAACAAAAATCACCTGCAATTCAAGTTGTGAACCGATTGCATGAAAAAGGTGTCTTGACCGTTCCCGCGGCGACTTCCGTGATTCGCTTGTTGCCACCGCTAAATTTGAGCGAAAGCGAAGCCGACGAAGGATTGCACGCCATCGAAGAGGTGATAATCGATCTTGCCGAGAAGGAGCAAGAGGAAGAGAAAAAGTAAGAATACGGAGTTGAATGAAACACTTGCTTAGCATCGAACAGATCTCGCGAGAGGAGATCGATCGTATATTGCGACGAACAGCCGAATTCAAAACGAATCGCGGGAGGATTTCGTCCAGGCCGTTAGCTGGACAAACGTGGGCGCTAATCTTTTCCAAGCCATCAACGCGAACGCGGGTTTCCTTTGAAGTCGGGATCCGCGAGCTCGGCGGTGACTCGATTTACATGACAGCTGCGGATGCGCAACTGGGGCGCGGCGAGTTGATCAAAGACACCGCACGGGTGCTGGCGCGGATGACTCATGGCGCGATAATCCGAACTTATGCGCAACGCGACATCGAAGAATTCGCTGAGTTTTCCGGTGTGCCTACGGTCAATGCGCTCACAGATGACGAACATCCCTGCCAGATCCTGGGTGACATTTTTACCATCCAGGAAAAACGCGGCAGGATCGAGAACAAGATCGTCACGTTTGTCGGCGACGGCTCGGCCAACACAGCGCAATCATGGCTCTTCGCCGCGGGCAAGCTCGGCTTTGAATTGCGTATCGCGTCACCAAAACGGTATCAACCAAAAGCGAACCTGCTGAAGAGCGCGGGAGGACGCGTGATTTGTATAGAAAATCTACAGCAAGCGGCGCGCGACGCCGACGTGCTCTACACCGACATCTGGGTGTCGATGGGACGCGAAGGCGAGGAGGCACGGCGTGAGGCCGAGCTTGGCCCCTATTGGATCAATGAATCATTAGTGAAACTGGCCAAACCGAACGCGCTGGTGATGCATTGTTTGCCGGCGCACCGCGGCCAGGAGATCGACGAGAAAACTTTCGAGGCTCACGCCCAAACTATTTTCGATCAGGCGGAAAACAGGCTGCACGTTCAGAAGGCGATTCTCGCGGAATTAGTGAAAATGGAGTGATGCTTCGTCACGTGAAATCGTTTGAAGCGTTGAATTGCCCGACTGCGACTCCTACGCCTGCTGCAACACCTCGTCCTACATCAAGGCCGACCCCGACGCGAGGTCTCGGCCGATTCCACGGCCGCGCCCCGGTCTGCCACTAGCCCCCGTCGACAGCGAAGTCCACAAACCACGACCAGCAGAGTTGCAAATAACACGACCCCTGATCATAAATGTAAGTCACGAAAGCAAGACTGCCTCAATAGGCCTATCTTAATCTGCACACCCTCATTGGTCTTGTCGCCGTCGGCGCCGTTCTGACAGCGTTTGTCGTGTATGGCTCTGGACGAACCGGTACTAGCAAGCCAGCAAGACAACAGCTCTTTTCAGGTCCTTCTCCGCAGGGAAACGTCACAGAAGCGTGGGTTCGCCGAATTAACGGTCCCGCTAGCGGAAGCGATCATGGGCATGATGTTGCAACAGATGCGACAGGGAACGTTTATGTTACCAGATGGATTGAAACCTCGGCAGGCAATGAAGATTGCCATACGGTAAAGTATTCCCCCGACGGCGACGTCCTTTGGGCAGACACCTACGCTGGGTCTGCTACTGGCACCGATTACGGCTATTCGCTCGCGGTCGACCAGGACGGGAACGCCTACGTCGGAGGATTCGGGAACGGACATAACCCCGCGACGTTCGACATTTTCATTCTGAAATATGACAGCACCGGAAACAGAGTGTGGACTCAGCGCTGGACCAGTCCGGTGGCCAGCTATAGTGCCTATGCGTATTCCATTGCCGTGGACCAGCAAGGCAATGTCTTCACGACCGGTTTCATGAGCGACGGACTTACAGACGGCGAATTCATAACACTCAAGTACGATTCCGCGGGCAACTTCCAATGGTCAGCGCGCTACAACGGCAGTACCAGCACCATTGACTATGCAAACTGTGTCGTGGTGGATAGCTCTGGAAATTCCTACATCACCGGGTGGAGCGGCGGTGCAAACAATCTGCACGATTATACCACCATCAAGTACAGCCCGGAGGGAGACGAATGGGTTAGGAGATATAACGGCTCCGCGGATGATAACGATTATGCCTACTGGCTTGCGCTGGACCCCTCGGGAAATATTTATGTTACCGGACAAAGCGTCGAAACAGGTTCTGATAATGATATTACAACAATAAAATACTCGCCGGATGGGAACAGCAGTTGGACAACTGGGCACAATCGTTAGAACTACAGATGGAGGACAGACTTGGACTCGTGAGGAAAGTGGCACAAACCAGGATCTTTATAATGTCTTGTTTACTGAGACAAACACCGGAACCGCAGTAGGCGGCTTTGGTACGATTCTCAGAACAGCCGCCGAAGCTCCTACGCCGACTCCGACGTCAAGCGCTACACCAACTGGGACGCCGACGGCCACTCTAACACCTACTGCCACGCCTAGAGCTACACCAAGACCCCGCCCGACTCCACGTCCTCGCCCAACTCCGCCGCAGTAATGTGATTGTGATCGTGAACGTTGGAAGGACACAACTTTTCAAGACAACTCTTTGGCGCTGAAAAACTCAACGCTGCGAGATAGCATGAAAAATATGACAAAATTACTAGCAACATTCCTCTCCGTCGTCCTCAGTGCGGCTATTCTTGGTGTGGGTAACGACCGCGAAACGACTACGTTCATTGAAACCTATGATGATGGGACCGACGTTGGTCTATGGCACTGCAGTGTGGGTGTGCCTCGAATGATTGAAACCAGTGGCGGGAATCCGGGAGCCTATCTGCAGCAGGGCGGCTTCAGCAGCTCCATACCGACCTGGGCGAGCATCTCGACGCGTTTTCAACCGGGAGTTAACGACCCGTACAAGATCGACAGTATCTACACGGGCGACTGGACCAGCCTCGGTGTTACCAGCATAACTGCCGATCTGAACGTCATTCAAGTTGCCACGTGGGCGACTGATCGCGCGGTCACGCTCGAATTCCTACAGATGGATGAGACTGGCTTTAACGTCAATTACGACGCGACATATACGCTACCTGACCTCCCTGACCCACCCGTCGCCTGGCAGACATACTCGTTCCCGGTCGATGCCAATTCACCGACGATCCCACAGGGTTGGGTCTTCACGCGCGGCGACGGGACGCCTGGCACCGACGCAGAATGGTCTCCGTTTCTTCATCGAATTGATTTGACCAGCATTGGTTTTTACAAGCCCGGATTCGCTTATCCCAGTCTCGGCACTTGGATACTCGGCATCGACAACATTGAAATCGACTTTCAGGCAGGGCCAACGCCCACACCTAGTCCAACACCAACACCTACTGCTACGCCAAGAGTAACACCAAGGCCTCGTCCTACTCCGCGCGTTCGCCCGACGCCGCACTAACGCGGCGAATGGCAATACGTGAATCGTGGGATGTAGAGCGCGACGCCGAACGTTTCCGCTGCTTGCTAAAGCGGCATCTCACGTCAAATTGCGTCCACATCTCATGAAAAAGAAATCCACGTCTCAATCCGCCTTCCCTAACGTCCGCGTTTTAATTGGTTGGTTTATCTTCCTAGCCTTTCTGCTTGGCCTTGGCGTGTTTTTCAACGCGTCCGCTCAAGTAAATGGCAATCCGAAATTCGCACAATGGAACCCGCTGGTATGGATGGAGCAGAAGGTCACCGCCAGCGACGGCACGACAAACAGCTACTTTGGCTCGGCGGGAGCGCTCAACGGCTCCACTGCGCTCATCGGCGCCGATGGCGACAATAGTTTCCAAGGTGCGGCCTACCTGTTCACCAAATCGAACGGCAGTTGGAGCGAGGGACAGAAGCTGACCGCAAGCGACGGCTTGCCGGGCGACGAATTCGGATATCGGGTCGCACTCGCCGACAATACCCTTCTCGTCGGTGCATTCACCGCCACCGTCGGCGGTGTCGTCAGTCAGGGCGCAGCCTACGTGTTCACTCAGTCGAACGGCACCTGGAGTGAAAGTCAGAAGCTGACCGCAAGCGATGGCGGTTTGTTCGACAACTTTGGTGCCTCGGTCGCACTCGATGGCAGCACGCTCGTGGTCGGTGCAAATGGTGCCACTGTCGGCGGCAACCCCGCCCAAGGCGCAGTCTATGTTTTCACCGAGTCGAACGGCACTTGGACGCAAACGCAGAAACTCACAGCCAATGATGGTGCCGCCTACGATAACTTCGCCCTCTCAGTCGCGCTCAAAGGCTCTACGATATTAGTCGGTTCGCCTCGCGCTGCCATCGGCGGCAACGTGGGCCAGGGCGCGCTCTATGTGTTCACCGAGTCGAATGGCATCTGGAGCCAGACGCAGAAGCTCACCGCCAGCGACGGTGCGACTAATGACAGCTTCGGTGAGTCGGTCGCCCTCGACGGCAGCACCGCCCTCATCGGCGCGTACAATGCGACTGTCAACGGGCATTCCTTGCAGGGCGCGGCCTACATCTTTACTGAATCGAACGGTAGTTGGAGCGAGGGGCAGAAGCTGACAGCTAGCGACGGTACGGCGGGCGCTAACTTCGGCAATGCGCTTGCGCTCGAGGGCAGCACTGCCCTCATCGGCGCGGACGCCTCCACGGTCGGAAGCAACACCTATCAGGGTAAGGCCTATCTGTTCACCGAATCGGGCGGCAACTGGAGCCAATCCGACACGTTCATTGCCAGCGACGGAGCGGTGGATGACTATTTCGGAGCGGCATTGGCGTGGGACGGAGCGACTGCGCTCATCAGCACGCCGCACCCCACAATAGGCGGCAATACCTGGCAAGGTGCGGCTTACTTTTACGAGCAATCGGCGACGCCTACCCCGACTCCGACGCCAAGTGCAACGCCTACCGCAACAGTTAGCCCGACACCGACCGTGACTCCGACGGCTACTCCGACACCAAGTGCTACACCGAGAGCTACCCCAAGGCCTCGGCCGACTCCGCACCCTCGCCCGAGTCCGCCGCACTAGAAACCAGTTCATGAAATCGTAGGGATCTCGCAGTAGCGGGAGGCGTCCGTCCCATTCGGCGCGCCCGGCGGTCGTGCCGTACCAAAACGTCGCCTCTCCCATTTAGGAGATAGTTTCCGGGCCCCAGGTCGTGACTTTGCAGTGCAGGTAACAGTTCTGTTACCTTTTTTACCAAAAGTTAGTACTCTCCGCGGTCTTTCGCTTAAAAAAATTGCTTGCGTTCCTTCGCGGCCCTGCGCAGCATCGCGCCTCAACGCCGAATCGGAGAGCGTCAGCTGCGGTCCGGCGTCGATCCTAAAAAGAAAACCGCAGATGCTGGCGCTCAGAAAAAGGAAGTAACACTATGAAAAGATTAAACGCAGCACGGCCGATCTTTTGGCTGGCAATGATGTTTGCGATCGTATTTTTGGTGCAAGCTGAATCTGGCGACAGGCACGCAAGTATGCCCAACACAAAGAGCGCGCCGCCTATCCGAATCGTCGATCAAAACGGCCGACCAGCCGTAAACGGCGTTCCATCGGCGACCAGCACGA
>DATIOX010000106.1:0-5143 GCA_035472675.1 Candidatus Dormiibacterota bacterium | reverse complement strand
CTGTTACCGGGGATCTGCTCCGGGTCGGGCTCACCCGCGCGTGCGCGAAAGCGAAAAATCGCGTAAATGATCGCGCCCGTAACGATGACGAAAATCAGAGCAAAGACAACGCCGGAAACAATCCCCAAATCGTAGATTGCGCGAGCCAGTGGCGACTGCGGATCCAGGGCATTCGAGGTCTGCATCGTCGAGACCTTACATCTTTGCTTTTCCTTCTCGGCCCCCTGCCGCGGACTGTGCGCACGTTGCAGCAACTAAGTGGTCACGCATGCCAATCAGCGATTTCATCTGGTCAAGCTCCCCCTTGGTCGCTGTTTCGTTGATATCTTTTTGTGCGCGGAAGTAAAGAAAAAAACACCCGAGAAGTGTGGTGCTGCTGTGGCTAACATTTGCGCCTAAACTTCGTCGCCACTACGTGGGCTTCGAAATACATCACGAATTCCTTTCGAGAGTGTCGGAAAGCCAGACAAGCAGGTTGGTAATCACCTCGGGGCGATTGGCTTCGTGCAACATTTCGTGCCGACCGCCTGTATAGGCTACTCCGAGAATTCGTTCCACTCCCGCAACGACGAGAGTAGCAGGTCTGCGACGCTTTTCTTACTCATACGGATTAACCAGCCGCTTGGAAAATAGATATGAGCTCTGCCAGGCGACGATCGTGTGCGTCGCACATCGGACTGTTTCCGTTGGAATCGATCCATTCCGGGTGCTGAGCGCGAAAATCGGCATGCAGTTGCTCCTGCAACTCAGCGTACGAGCGAATCTGGCGCGATTCTTGTGCAACGCTCGATTCCTCCCGCGCCGCCTTGAATTCTTTCGGAGTAGATCGCCGCGGCCGCGTGAACGTAGGTCGATGTTGCTTTCGCCTGTGTTACTTCCGTGGCGACAATAAAGTTAGCTTGGTAAATCCGTTGCCTTCGCGGAAGTCGAAGACTCCTTGATCTCTCGCAGGAGGGTCATCATTGATTGCGAGGTACTTGTAAATAGCCGAGAAATCTTCGAGGGCGTGTCCTTCAATCATTGCGAGGCGATACAGTTCTTTCGCAGCGTTAGTTACGGGCATGGCCACACCGGATTCGTACGCGCTCATTGCTGCGAGATACATGTCCTTTTGCATCCAGCGCAATGGAAATTCAGGTTCGTAATTTCCGCTCTCAATGTTCTTCCGCTTCGACGCGAGAAACGGCGCGACCGCGGGCGTGCCGAGCAATGAATCAAGCAACGTTTTGCGCGAAATCCCGAGCCCCTGGCCCAAGGAAATTCCTTCGGCAAACGCCGCCATGGCATTTCCCAACAACACATTGACCACCATTTTCATGGAAGTCCCAGTGCCATTTCCGCCGGTATGAACAATCCTGTTACCCATGCAGAGCAGTAATGGGCGAATCCTTTCCAACTCGGCCGGATCAGCTCCCACCCAAAAGGTGAGCTTCGCTTCCGCGGCAGGACCTGCGGAGCCGGTGACAGGTGCGTCGACAAAACGAATCTGCCGAGCCGCCGCAGCAGCGGCCATCTTCTTCGAGAATGACGGATTCACCGAACTACAATCGACCCATACTGATTGCGGCCGCAGATGATCCAAAAATCCGTTGTCGCCCAGGGCTGTTTCTTCCACCGCACTCGGAGTGGCCAGCATCGTGAAGAGGATGTCCACTTGTTCGGCAACATTGGCCGGCGAATGAGCAACCTCTCCACAGGGGCCAAGCAGGGGCTCGGCTTTCGCAGGGCTACGATTGAAAAGCACCAAAGCGTTGCCGTCTTTTTGCAGGTTCGCCGCCATGCGGCTGCCCATGATACCTAATCCGATAAATCCGATTTTCATTTTGTGTTCAGGCTGCGTTTACCAATTTTTGTTCGTTAATGCCTTCGATCTCGGCGACGTCTTCATCACTCAGATGTAGATCGGCCGCGCCAACATTCTGTTCGACTTGTTGCGAGCTGCGAGCGCCAACGATAGCCGCAGTCACTGCGGGATTGCGCAGCACCCACGCTACGGCGACTTGCCCTGGAGGCGCGCCATATTTTTGACCGACTTTTCGCAAGCGTTCAACGAGCGCGAGGTTCTTCGAGAGCTTCGGTTCGCGAAATTCCGGATCGCGACTGCGCCAATCGCTATCGGGCAGTTTTTCTACGCGCTCGCGAGTCATCGCCCCTGTCAGCAAACCCGACTGCATCGGTGAATAAACGATCACGCCGATCCCATGCGACTGGCAGTATGGAAGAATATCCGGTTCGATTTCGCGCCGGACTAAAGAATAAGGAGGCTGTAGGGAAGTCACCGGTGCGATTCTCTCGGCGCGGCGCAGTTGGCTGGCATCAAAGTTCGAGACGCCGATCCAACGGACCTTTCCTTCTTTTTGCAACCTGGCCATTTCTCCCCAGCCCTCTTCCAGGTCCTCGCTCGGCCAATGGATTTGATAAAGGTCGATCGCGTCCACCTTCAGCCTGCGCAGACTGTTTTCGCATTCGCGCCGGATGGAATTTGCGCGGAGATTGCGATGAACGTATCCCTGTTCGTCTCCGAGGAGGCCGCATTTAGTGAACACGTAAGGCCGGGTTCCAGAGCAGCTACTAAGCGCGGAGGCTACAACTTCTTCGGAATGGCCCATGCCATAAACAGCCGCGGTATCGATCCAGTTCACGCCAAGCTCAAGCGCGCGATGGATCGCTGCAATAGAGTCTTTGTCGTCCTGATCGCCCCAACCAAATTCCCAGCCCGCTCCTCCAATGGCCCACGCTCCAAAACCCACAGGCGTAATGTAAAGATCGGAGTTACCCAGTCGTTTAGTTTTCATGTTCGTGTTGAGATTGTTTTTGTTTTCACACTTCAAACTACGGTTTGAGATGAGAGATCCGCTACTGCGCGTGTGGAGGATTTGCTTTTGTCACTCGCGAGGCGATCACATCCACCTCTTTCGGGAGAGGATGCGATTCTATTTCCATTGCGCTGGTCTGGTCAGCCCGGTGCGGAAGCACGAGAATGGCCAATAATGTTGAAATCGCCATGATACCAGCGATGAGCGCAAGCGCGCCGCGATTTGAACTAGCGGCGTCGCGCATGTGCGCGATGAGCAGGGGTCCAAACGCGCTGGTAAAGCCCCCGCCATAAGCATCTGGACGTAGATTGGGCCACATTCTTCGGCCCAAAGTAATCAGCAGCAAACGCAGGCATCCTGCCGAACCCGCCGCCATTTTGCGCGATTAAGTCCTTACAGTGGCATTACGACGCCGCCGTCTTTTGGGATCGCATCGTAGGTGGCCTTATCGATGCGCAGGTGTGCCATGACCGCTTCGGGAGGAGTATGAGCCAGCCACTCCGAGAAAGAGAGGTCCTGAAAACGATTGACCTTTCCGAACATTTCCAGGAACACCAAGTCGGTGTCGCCCGTGTTCTCGATGTAATGGAGTAACGTTTTCTGGACGTATCCGACGTCTCCCTCTTGAAAGTCCATCGTGCGAGCCTTGTTCCCGGTGTCCACCACGGTCTGTCGCCCTTTGCCACTAATGTAGAACTGCCATTCATCCGCATTTGGATGCCAATGAAGCTCTCGTAACCCGCCAGGATGAACGGTAACCAGTGCCATCGCCGTGGTTGAGACTTTGAAGTTGCTGGAATCAACAATGCGCACCTCGCCACTCTTCGTCTTCAATGTCGGCGGCATTTGCATCGTGCGAAAAGCAAAGTTCTGCGGCGACTTTCCACGTGTACCGGCTGCTGCCTTCTGATCGGCCTCCACTGAGCCCGGAACATCCGCTTGGAAAATGAACAACTCTTGTTTCGGCACATTCTTAAACGCCTCTTGGTTGACGGCGAAATTTTTTGCCAATACCTCAGGCGGCAGATGCGCCATCGCGTCGCTCAACAGGACCGTTTCTGACTCAGAAAAATTGCCGTCGTCGAAAACGAGCATGAATTCGCATCCGTCGGGATTGAGGCCTTGAATGGAGTGAGGGATTCCTGAGGGAAAAAACCAAAGATCATCTTTGCCCACGTCAGCGACGAAACTTTTGCCGTCCAGATCGATGGCGGTGATCCGCGCGTTTCCGTAAAGCATGATGGCCCATTCGCCGGCCGTATGCCAATGCAGCTCGCGGAATGCACCTGCGGTCAGCCTCATGTTAACACCGGCCAGGGTTTTCGAGACGGGGAGCTCCCGTACCGTCACCTCGCGTGACCATCCGCCCTCATAAGTGCGCTTGTTCGCAAAGGAGAACGGATATTTGAAGTTTTGCACGAGGCTCTTTGAGTCCGTGCTCGGCGGCCAGATCGAATCGGGATTTTGCCCATCCAGCATCGGATTAGACGGTCCCGGGTCACTCTTGCTACGGTCTACCTCCGGTCGTTCTGCCCCGACTACCTTTTGCAGCCCGGTCAGTCCACCCGCCATCACTGCGGCGGCTCCAAGAAAATTGCGACGAGTTAGGTTGCTCATAATTATTTTCTCCTATCTACTACGATTGTTTTTTCTCGACTTCGGCAGCGCCAAGTAGAGGTCCATGCGTCTCTACAGGTATAGGTGCTTGCATGATCCAAACAGTACCCCCGCGCTGGCGACAGACGCCATTGGGCGTTGGTAGGATTTGCTGATCTAACGCAGGAAAGAGTTAGCACTACCCCTTTAGAAAGAGCAGGTGGCGAAAGGCTCCGGCAGGACGCCCGCCTCACTCTGAAGGGTCTAGCGGCAGCTGTTGGGACAACCGATCTGCGCCGCCTGACGCGAAGTCCGTCGGATTGCGTCAAAAGAGTATACGGCACCGAATGTTCGCCGGTACCACACATCAGCCTTGGTTAACCGTTCGATCAGGGATGAAGTTAGCTGGTCAGTAAAATCCCCAGTCATTGGATCCTTGTTTCGTGGTCTTAACCCAATCGTTCTGGTCGTCGCTGGCTATAATTATGATGTGGCCTGGCGGGTGAGGCTTCTCTGGAAACGTCGGCCGAACAGCGCAAACGCGTTCGAAGCGAAGATCGACAACAAGATCACCGCCAATATCAAAGAATTCTTCGTTTTCATGCCAACACCGTACGCGCTGTACTCTTTTACCGTCTACGACGCGTCCGTAGGATTTTGCGATGACGCTGAAGGATAGATCGCGAGTCCCCCTTCGGAGATAAGTCTGTGGGGAACAGAACCGCGGTGTC
>DATIOX010000105.1:0-6063 GCA_035472675.1 Candidatus Dormiibacterota bacterium | reverse complement strand
TGCGATCGCGCCTGACGCTGCAGCGCGAGTGCGGGTTATTTGGGAAGCCGCCGAGCCGAGCTTCGTGCCGGCAGAAGATCAAGACGGCCTGCAAAAAAAAGCATTTCTCCTCACGGGGAGCGCCGCCCCGTATTTACTGCTCGTGGGCGCGAACACTCCGGTAAAGCGCCATTCATTGGCGATGGCCGCCTTTGCGGCCAAGGTCCCGATGCCTTGGCGGCTCGTGCTTCTGCAACGGAGGCGAGCAGGCAAGGGATTGCGCTCATTGGCCAGCGATCTTGGGATTGCGCATCGAATTGTCTGCTTGGACGCCGTGGCGCACCAAGATGTGGTGACTCTGTTGCAAGCTGCGGGAGCGCTAATTCACCCTTCCGTCTATGAAGGCTTTGGGTTGCCGATTCTGGAAGCGATGGCATGCGGTTGTCCGGTGGTGGCAAGCGACATCCCACCATTTCGCGAAATTACGGCGCGAGCGACCCTGCTTTTCCCGCCGGACAACCTGCCAGCTCTCGCCACGGCCCTAAGTGATGTCGTCAGGTCGCCCGAACGACGCCGCTCCCTGAGCGAGCATGGCTTGGCAAGGGCGCGGGATTTTTCGTGGGATCGAGCCGCGCGTGAAACGCTCGAGGTGTATCATGACGCCACCTCGGCCGGGCATCGCTAGCCACGACTGATGTGACGTGAGCGAGTGGGGCGGCGCACCTGATGAATCTCCGGATGGCGATGCCGTGAGAAAACGTCAACTCACGATCTTCGTTGCGGCGACCCATACCGCTGGGAGTCGCGCAAGGACCGGAATCCAGACGGTGGTTCGCGGGCTGGTCGCTGGGTTGAATCAGGTTGACGTAAACCTTCATGTCGTCCGCTGGTCTAAATGGGGCCGGACGCTGATGCCGCTCAAACTGAAAGAGAAGAATTCGCTTGGCATTAGTGAATTCGCCAAGCCCATCTTACATGATGCTGTTGCCGAATCGTGGCTGCTTTTGCCCGAAGTGCTGTACCGGTGGAGAGCAAACCGCATAATCCGCTTCGCGCGAAACCGCGGCATGCGTGTAGCCGCGATTTTTCATGATGCAATTCCTCTGTCACATCCAGAGTTGGTTCGCCCGGAGGCGGCGAAATATCACGCTGAGTACATGGAAGCGCTTTGCAGCGGTGACATTGTCATCGCCGTTTCGCATTCGGCGGCTGAAGAACTCCGTCGGTTCGTAAAGGAACGAAAGTTGCGGCTGCCGTCGATTCATGTTTGCAGTCATGCCGGCGAATTGCTTGGCCAATCGCGTTGGCCCGTCAGGAGTCGCGCGACGGCCGGTTCCGTGAGCATGCTTTGTGTTTCCACCCTGGAACCGCGTAAAAATCATAGCACCTTGCTCGAAGCCTTCGCGCAAGCCAACTCCAGCTTGCAATGCCCGAAGCTGTTTCTCCACCTGGTAGGCGACCGCTACAAGCACGCGAGCTCCCTGGCGCGGCGAGTGCAAGCGGCGGTTAGCAAGAATCCGAACATTACATGGCACGGCTCCGTGACCAATGATGCGCTCGCGACCCTCTACGAGGAATGTGCGTTCACGGTTTATCCTTCGCTGATGGAAGGTTTTGGTTTGCCGATTCTGGAGAGCCTGTGGCATGGACGCCCCTGTATCTGCGCAAATTTCGGCGCAATGGCGGAAACGGCCCGAGGCGGTGGATGCCTTACGGTGGACGTCCGCTATGCGAAAAAGCTGGCTGAGGCGATGGTGTCGCTTTCCACGCGTGCCGATCTGCATGAGAAGTTGGCGGCCCAAATCTCGAACCGGCCAATCAAATCATGGGCGGAATACGCGGCCGAAATCTGCAGCGTCTTAGAATCTGCCTTTTGAACCAAGCTCTCAAATGAACTTCTTTGACTTTGTCATAGCGAGTGCCGAGCGCCGCCAGTTGAAGTCATTTTCGGTTAATTCCAGAGAGACATTGTGTGGGAAAGGCCGGCTCGTCCCGCGGGAAAGAAAGGCAATGAGTTTGAGGGGGATGGAATGCTCCTCGCGATTGGCAGAATGATTTTCCTCGACGTTACAAGTTCTTGCAAGTCGGTCACCAACACCGGGATACAGCGGACGACGCGCAAGATTTTTGCCGAGCTCCGGACGCGGCATGCGGTTACCGCTATCTGCTGGAATCTGGGAGCGGGACGCTACCATCTCTTGGGATCGCGCGAACGGAAGATCCTGGAGAGTCCGTTTCGTGTATTATCCCGCGCGATGGCGCGGCCCAAATGGCACGGCGAAAATTTTTTGGCGGAGCTTTGTCGGTGGATATTTTGCAAACGCGTTCGGCTCGAAAACGAACTCAAGCAAGGCGACGTTTTGCTAGTGCCCGACCTTTTTCGTGACGGACGAACGGATTGGCTGCCCAGGCTTATTACCCAAACCGCGGCGCGCAGCATTGCGATTTTTCATGACGCCGCGGATTTGCGGCTGAGAGGGATTTCAGCAGGGCGCCGGGCCAGATTTAACCGTTATGTTGAATCGCTCGCCGCCTTTGATTTCGTTATCTGTATTTCGCAGGAGTCATGCGATCACCTGCACCGCCTTTGGCTGGATCTGGGGACGGCGCCCACGGCCACATGTGTCGAAAAGTGGCCGATTGAGTGGGAGAAACCCAAGCGCCGCGCCACGCGAACCCCTTCCCGCAATCTGATCGTTTCTGTCGGTACGCTTGAGGCGAGGAAGAATTACCCAACGCTGCTGCGCGCCTTGGAGAGTTTATGGGAGGAGGGGATTACCTTCGAGTTTGAGCTCATTGGGCGCAGCACGGGAAACTATGGCCATAAGATTCTTCCGAGCATCAGGAAAATGCAGACAGGCGGCCGGCCTTTTCGGTGGCTGAAGCACGTCGATGACGACAGGCTCGAGCGCGCTTACTGCGAATGTGCGTTCACGGTTTATCCTTCGCTGATGGAAGGCTTTGGTTTGCCGATTCTGGAGAGCCTATCACATGGCAAGCCTTGCATTTGCGGGGACAATGGCGCGCTGGGAGAAGTTAGCGCCGGGGGAGGATGTCTGTTTGTTGACCAAACGAGTTGGGAGGACTTAGCGGGCGCAATGAGACGTTTATTGAGCGATCGCGCCCTTTACGCCCGTTTGAGCGCAGAAGCGCGTGCCCGCAAATTCCGATCATGGTCCAATTACATCGATTGCTTACGCGAGCACATGACAGCAATCTCGAACGATAGCCGTGGCAACGAGAACCAGTATTGCTGACGCAGCGGTCGCCAGTAAAGTGTACACCCGCCAAAACGATGTCGCCTTCTGCGTGGAGCGGGTCTGGCGCAATCCAGCGCAATCCTTAATCTGATCGAGCTCGTCTACCGGTCGAAATCCCGGAGCACTTGATATTAGCATGCTTCCCGAGATCGCCTGCGAAATCTGAAAGATCCTGGCCAGCTTCGTCTGGTCCAAACACGATACTTCCCCACTCTGCAGTTGCAAACAATGCCGGATCGAGCTTCCACACGATCTCCAAAAACTAGAAGTGCGCTACGGAGTAGCAATCCGTGGGTCGGGTGTTCGAGTCACCCCGGGCGCGCGCTGATTTGCTCCGCTAATTTAACTCGTGGCACCGTCGCGTGTAACTGGGTGCCTTCAAAGCCTGAGAGGTCGCACGCGCTTTTCAAGTCACGCGCATCAAGGTAGAATGCTGCTAGGACGAGCGGTTCATCATTTTTTAGTCCAGCGGCGCTCGTGGTCTAGCAACCATTTCTTGCGCCACAATCCGCCACCGTATCCGCACAGCGTGCCGTCAGCGCGGATCACGCGATGACACGGAATGATAATGCAGATCATATTTGTGCCGTTCGCCCGGCCGACAGCCCTGCGCGCGTTTTCATCTCCCAGGCGTTTCGCCATCCAGGAATACGAGCGTGTTTCGCCTGCGGGAATCGACTGCAAAATTTTCCAGGCCCGCAGTTGAAACTGAGAACCAACCGGCACCAGTGGAATATTGAACTGTAGGTCTTTGCCGGAGAAGTAATCGGCCAATTGCGAACGGACTGCTTCCAGATGGCGATGTTTTCCCGGCACCACATTTGTCCGTAGTCGTTTTCGCAATACCGACAACTCACGTTCGGTCGCGCGGCGATCGAAAAACTCAAGCAGTCGCAAACCTTCGTCATCAGCGACGGCGATCATCGCTCCGAGCGGCGTATCGATTCGCTCCGCAAGAAGAGGCGCGCTCGCCTTCGCATTCGTCGGAGGATCGCCAAAAATTTTCGTAAACGCTTCTCGGAAACCGCTCTCAGATTCAAAGCCGCTGCCATTGCGGGCTTCGTCTACCCGGCCGCCCTGCCGGACCTGGCTTAAGGCAAGACCCATCCGGCGCGCGCGATGATAAGCTTGAAAAGTCATTCCGTAGTGGCGTTTGAATTGACGTCGGGCGGTCGATGGATCGATCGCCAGCGCCGTCAATTCCTTGTCGGTGAGCCGTCCGCCCGGGGCGCGCTCGACTTCGGTTCGGAGGCGCTCGACCAATTTAGGCGAGCGTTGATTCGGATCCATAGGATGGCAGCGCAAACAGGGACGATAACCGCTCTCCAGCGCTTCACTCGATGTCGCGAAGAAATCGACATTCTCACGTGCCGGTTTCTTTGCCGTGCAGGTCGGCCGGCAGAAAATTCCTGTCGTGCGCACTCCGACAAAAAATATGCCTTCAAAACTCGAATCGCGATTCACCAATGCGCGATACATCGTTTCGGTCGGAGGAAGAAGTTCCATTGTTTTCATGCCAACAAATTAAGGGCTGAGGTGCATTGACGCATCGACGAAATTCGGGCAGCGAATTTTACACCAATCCTCATGCGCGCTGGATTCGAAACGTAAAACAACCGCGACTAACGCTGCGCGCATCCACGAAGGCTGTCTTCGAAATTTGGAACAGCTTCTCAATTACTTCTTCCGGTTCGCGTCCGCTCGCGACCTCGGCATCGATCATGTTGTAATCTGCATCGTAAGCGCGAAAGGCGCGGCCGTTGCGAAAGTCTGCCGGATATTCCCACGTCGCGCTGTACCCTTCGCACGGCTCAGCATGAACGAAGATCGGACCGATCTCAGAATAAGGATGACCCGCAGGAATCGAAGCGTAGGGAAACAGAATGACGCGCTCGCCAGGTTGTGCCCAACGCAGACAGTGCCGGCACGGATAACCAGTCGGAGAATCCACCTTGATGACAGCGTGGTCCGCGGCCCCAGACTCTGCTACGTGTCGAGCTTCCTCTGCGACCTCGGTGGGAAGTGGAACAATGCGAAATGTTGATGTTTTCATGACGCAAACTGAGCGCGCACTGCGAATTGCGCATCGACGAAATTCAGGCGGCAAATTCCGAACGTTGCTCGCGATCTCTTTTGGTTACATCGATTCGGCGACAATTTTTGCCACCTCGGCGATGGCCGCAGCTCGATCGTTCGGCGTCGCGGTTGATCCTACAGAGTAAATGGCCAGCAGAATCGGCGCACGACCAGGCGGACGCATGATGGCAATATCGTTCGTCGCGCCGTTTGACCCGCGCCCGGTCTTGTCGCCGATAATCCAGTTTTTCGGAACGCCGGCACGAATCATCGGCCCTCCAGTTTCGTTGCGCTGTAACCAATCTTCGAGCTGGCGGCGCGATGCTTCTGATAAAGCGTCGTCGAGCAATAGCTTCTGCATGTCCGAACAAATCGCCGCAGGCGTTGTTGTATCGCGCTCATCGCCGGGAATGGCGCTGTTCAATTCCGGCTCAATCCGATCGAGGCGCGTCACTCGATCGCCGAGGGTGCGCACAAAATTCGTTAGGCCGGCAGGCCCGCCAATGGCATTCAAGAGGAGATTGCCGGCCGTATTGTCGCTTTGTTCGATGGCGGCCGCGCACAGCGCGCTTAAGGTCATACCGCCATCTTTGAGATGTTCTTTTGTCACCGGCGCATATTCCAGGATCTCCTTTGCCCCATAAGGCACGAACCGCTCCAGTTTCTCCTTTTTCTCGTCGACACGCTTCAGTACGGCCGCGGCCGCGAGAAATTTGAACGTGCTGCACATCGGAAATCGCTCGTCCGC
>DATIOX010000104.1:0-5966 GCA_035472675.1 Candidatus Dormiibacterota bacterium | reverse complement strand
TTACGGACGGGCCAGAGCCGACCAGTTGTTCAATATTTATGTGCTGGTTCCTTTACTTTTTTTCCTCAATCTCGCCTGCGCGCTCGCCATTTGGATCTGGCCTGATTTCTTCATCACTCGCGGTGGTCACGTCTGGTTAATTAGCGCTCAACTCATTTCGTTCATTACTTATCTTGCTTACATTGGCCGTCACTTCAGCAGGATTGCGCAGCTTCTCTTGCAGAGCCGACAGGTGGATTAAAGGTATCCCGTCGTGCCCCAATTGATGCAACGTGAGTCGCGCCGCTTCGTGGAGTGGCAATTCTACGGCTCCTTTCGGCTGTCAATGTATAGTAGGACGAACGCGATCCCGATGAGCGGCTGAAGAATTTTTTGCAAAATCCCAAGGGCGAACGTTAAAACGTCAAACCCGTGTGCCTGCTGGGCTTCAGTCAGTTTTTGCAGAAGCGTCTGTGGATCCTGTGTCGTCATCAATTCATTGAGAGAATGCTGCAGCGTCGTCCACTCCGAGACGAGCGCGATCGCCAACACAAACGCAAACCAGAGAGAGGCAATAAGAACGCCACGCCACAACGGACGTTGAAACCACGGAAGCTCGCGGTCGCTGCGCGCTAGATTTCGACTTTCGCGCAGCGACTCGATGACTCGTGCGTTTTCGAGAACAGCAAATTGCTGCCAGAAAAGGACATTGACGAAAAAGCGACCGAACATCCAAACCTGCAGGCCGAGCAAAGCCAGTGCGAGAAGAATCACGAACACCGAAGAGGCCGCTGCGACGATCATCGCTGCGATCAGGAACGCAAATACGATCAGCAAGAAGAAAACGCCATAGACGAAAATGCACAGTGCCGCGACGCTCGGCCAGAACCGCACGGCTTCATTGAGGGCAGTGAAAAATCCGATGCGGCGCCCGGCAGCAATTTCAGTGGTAATGATTTGAATGCCGGCGATGTAAACAGGCCACATCGCCATTGAGAAAATGAACATCAAAAAAGCAAAGCCCCCCGCAGCGAGAACGCGTGGATCAGCGTTCGACGCCTTCCCGGTCTGCATCCACATGGCCGTCAGCTGCGCGCAGACCGAAGGCAAAACCACGAGGAGTGTAAGGGAAAGAAATTGAAGAAAACCGCTTACATATATTCGAAGCGTGTCGGCTAAAATCTGTCCGAAGCCGCGAGGCGGTAATGGCGGCAGAGGCTGCACTGAACTTGTCGAATGGGTCGGCCGCGGGGCGCTGACTGTGGGGAGCGCCTCTTCATCAAATAGGCCGGGAATTTCCGCGGCCAAACTCCAAAGCTCGGTATCCGCGCGACGGGCTTCGTTTGCAGGGAGGACACGTCCCTCCGCCTTCCACTCACGTAGCGTCTCGATATTGGCCGGCCCGTATTCGCTGCCATCAACACGCAGAATCCATTCTTCGGTCACGCCTTGATCATCCGGTATCATGCATTCAGAATCCAGTATCAGCCTTTTGCGATGAAACTCCTGCTTATCGACGGTCACTATTACGTTTATCGCTCGTTTTTCGCTATCCCGAATCTCTCGAACTCCAAGGGTGAACCGACCAACGCAATTTTCGGGTTCACGAAAACATTGCGGCTGATGGTCAAGCATCTGCAGCCGGAATTAGGCGCAGTTTTCTGGGACGAAGGAATGCCGGAACGCCGGGTGAAGCTCCAGCCTGCTTACAAGGAGACGCGCAAGGAGATGCCCAAGCCGATGGTCCCGCAGCTCGATTTTATCCAAGAGCTCACGCCTTTGCTGGGTTTCCGAAATATTTCCTTACCAAACACCGAGGCTGACGATCTGATGGGTTGTTACGCCATCGCCGCCTGTAAACAACCTGAGATGGAAGTTGTGCTGGCAACCAATGATAAGGATTTGTATCAGCTCGTTGGCCCTTGCGTTAAAGTTTACAGCACAGCGAAGGCAGATCTCGCGTCGCCCAAGGACGCATTCGCCTTGCTAGGCGAAGATCAGGTATCCGCAAAATGGGAAGTTCCACCAAACCTTATCGGCGATGTCCTCGCGTTGGCCGGCGATTCAGTCGACAACATCCCTGGAGTTGGATTGGGCCGCAAAACCGCCGCCGCGTTGATTCGTGAATTCGGTGGACTCGAGCCGTTACTGGCCAATATCGACAAGGTGAAAAGCGCGCGAACTCGCGAGAAACTTGTCAATTCTCGCGACCAAATTTTGGAAAACCGAAAAATGGTCGATCTGGATTGCGATCTGGAACTGCCCGTACCGATCGATGAGCTCCGAATCGAGCCCGATTATCCCAATCTGATCCGGCGGCTGGAACAGTGTGAATTCAAATCCTTGCTCCAGGAAGTTCGCGACGAAGCAGCGCGAGTAGGGAGCGGAGCCCAAGGGAATCTTTTGTAGTGCCGGGTGGAATGCTGGCGTTCCGTAATTGCCTGACCTCCAAAAATTAACGCTAAGACACGGATTTTTCGTAAAAAAGTTGAACGCGCACCGCTACAAACTGTCAAACTCAACAGGTTAAGGCGATTCGGGTAGTGGCACGTTTTCTTATATTCGTTGTTTCTCCTTAGCGTGCGCTGCCCGAATCTTTTTTTGTCCTTTTGACCTGCTGGAGGCTTCCTATTGGCCCGCGCTTGATAGACGTGCTCCGGTTTCGAGCTTATCGTCCTTCGCTCCCCGGGAAACTTTTGAATCCGGACGGTCCATTTCGTCAAGCCAGTGCTCACCAAATTTCGATGAAGACAGACCATTACGATCCGATCATCGCAGCTCTCAAGGAAGACATCGGTGAGGGTGATATTACGACTGATTTTTTCGTGCCGGAGGCGCTTCACGCAACAGGACGTATCACTGCGCGTGAAAAAGCTATTGTTGCGGGAATCGGAGCCGCCGGTGAAGTTTTTCGGCAGGTTGATCCCTCAGTAGACATCCAGATTATTCGGCCGGATGGCGACGAAGTTGTCGCTGGCGATGTTATTATCGAGGTGCGCGGAATGGCGCGTTCGATTCTGAAAGCGGAACGTGTCGCGCTGAACTTTTTGCAACGTCTCTGCGGCATCGCGACGCTTACGCGCCAATTTGTCGATGCCATTGGAAACCATCCGGCCAAGATCCTGGATACACGCAAAACCACGCCCGGGCTCCGCGCATTGGAAAAGGCTGCAGTGGTTGCAGGAGGTGGTGTTAATCATCGCTTTGGCTTGTACGACATGGTGCTCGTAAAAGACAATCATCTGGCCACGTTCGGAGGACTTTCCAGTTTTGCCGATCGAATTCAGCAGCTTCGTCTTGAGCGACCAAACATGCGTATTGAAGTCGAGGCCGATGATCTGGAGCAAGCGCGCGCTTTTGCCGAAATTGACGGCATAGATGTCATCCTTCTGGACAACATGACGCCGGCACAGATTCGAGAGGCCCTCGCTTTGAGGAACGACAACATCCAGTTCGAAGCAAGCGGGGGAATCACTCTGAAAAACGTGAAGCGCATCGCAGCAACCGGAGTCGATTACATTTCCATCGGTAGCCTAACGAATGCGGCGCGCGCGATCGATATTGGGCTGGAAATGAGCCATGTTCCAGGCTGAAATGTCAGACCGGCTGGTCGCAGAGGAACTGCAGGCCGACCTCGGCAGGGCCGTCATCGGCCGGAAGATCATCGTGCTCGAGCAAACCAGCTCGACAAGCGATGCGATTTTGCAAATCTCGAATGCAGATTCAAAGGAGGGCGTCGTTGTCTTCGCCGAAAATCAAACTGCCGGGCGCGGTCAGCGCGGCAATCGATGGGAATCCGCGGCAGGGAAAGGACTTTGGTTCTCGGTACTTTTGCGACCAAGGATCGACCTTCCAAGTTCACCGCAACTCACTGCCTGGGCGGCCGAAGCCATTTCCGGTGCAATCGAAAACGAATTTTCTCTCACCCCTACAATTAAACTTCCAAACGACGTGCAAATCGATGGGCGCAAAGTCGCCGGCGTGCTCGTAGAGATGCGCGCGCAGAAAAACGCGCCGCATCTGGCCATCGCCGGCATCGGGGTCAATGTGAATCAATCACGCGAAGATTTTCCGACGGAGCTGCAAAGCAGGGCAATTTCCCTGGCGATGGCCCTTGGCGAACAAGTCGATCGCCAAAAATTTGCCATCGCGCTCTTGCGGAAGCTGGATCGGACTTATCGCGAGTTGTTCGGTAAGAGTTAAAAGCTTACAAAGTTAAAAAAGTTAAAACGTCGGCCTGAGGCAGATAACTCTCCTAACTTTTCAACCTTTCAACTTTTTGACTGCTGCGCCAGCCAATTGCGATAAATGTGCGGCGAAATTTCCGACGGCTTAATCTCGCTGCGTCCACCCCAGAAAACATTTGTATACGAAACTGGAATGCCGCTCGCGCGAAGATGCCGATCAATAGCTGCCTTGTGGTCGAGTAGTAGTTCTTTATCCGTGCCGTGCGCCACCGCCATGATGTTGACATTCTTGAATTCCGGCCCGGCTTCGCGCCAGTAGCAATGCGTCAGAATGTGGTGACGGCCGACTTCGCCGCCAGCCTCGATTTCGCGACCGTGCGGCACCGCCCAGTGAAACAGTGCGTTGAATCTGGTGACCCGCACTCCGCCCGCTGACGGCTTGACATGTTCAAGGAAGGTTGAAAAGCGGCCGATGATTTTTTTCGCATTCAATTCTTCCGCTGCGCGAAAGAATTCTTCCACTGAGACGCCAGCTTCCTTCGCGCGTGCGACCCACGGCGACGGCCTGATCTCTTCCGGAATGAATTCGCGCTTGAGTGCGAGCAGCACATCCCATTCGCCTTCACTCAGATTGACCATCTGCACCGGATTCATTTTTGCCGGCTCATCTGCCTTACTGCCCGACTCGATCGTTTTCCGGCGAACGTGGCCCACTCCCAGAGTGAAAATTCCTTTGGCTGGCATGAGGCGAAAACGCTCAGCCCCGATTTTTTTTGCCAGCAATTTACAATGCGCTTCCAATGAAAATCCCCGGGGGACCTTAACGGTAGTCCAAAGTTTGTAGTCCGACCCGGCACTGATCGTGTCCGTGGAGCGCAATACGACGTGTCCCGAAAAAGGATCCCGCTGAAACATCCAGTCGAAGGCGGCGTCGATCTTGTCCTCGGGAACTTTCCACGCCACCAGGGCACCCTCAGCCAGGTTCGTCGCAAGCAAGGTCTGCCGGACCCGCCGGATGGTGCCTGCACGCAACATCGCCGCAATCCGCGCCATGACCAGGTCAGCACCTACCCCTGAGCGCTGCGCAATTTCATCGAATGGCTCACGCATGAATCCCTCGATCTTGTCCTCTGAAATCGCGAGAATCTTGGCGTTGATTGGATCGTTATGCTCAACCGGCAGCATGCCAATTAATCCGACGCGCGGGCAAATTTGTCCAACCCATACGCGCAGCGCTCTGCCCGGCTGTAACAGAATGTGTCAGAGCGCGCAGGTCAGCACGGCCGCAAAATGACAGCCCGTACCGGTAAGGACGAAAAGGTGCCAGACAAAATGAGAATAGCGCGCGCCTTTCCTCACATAAAACAAGACGCCTGTCGTGTAAGCGATTCCACCGGCGAGAAGCCAGAGCAACACCGAGAGCGGAACCGCCAACACAAGCGGCCGGACAAAAATGAGAGCCAGCCAGCCCATTCCCAGATAAAGAAACAGCGCTAGCGTGTGATGCCGCGAAGGCCCGCGGGTCGCCTTCATGAGCACGCCGAGAATCGCCAGTGCCCAGACGGTTCCAAGAATGATCAGGCCTCCCGCGCCGCGAAGCGGACCCAACGCTAACGGCGTGTACGTGCCCGCTATTAACAAAAAAATGGAGGAGTGATCCAGTACTTGGAGGATAGATTTTACCCGCGTTTGCGGCCAGGCGTGGTAGAGCGTCGATCCCAAATACAGCAGCAACATTGTTACGGTGAAAACGATCGTACCGATAAGAAAGGAGGTGCTGCCATGATGAAAGGCCGCCAC
>DATIOX010000103.1:0-4771 GCA_035472675.1 Candidatus Dormiibacterota bacterium | reverse complement strand
GATCAGACAGTGTGTTTCATGCGCCACAAAATCTTGAAAGGGCGGTCATGGAATCTCTCCACGCACCATGCACCATCTGAAAATCTTGTTTGCCCGTTTGTGAAGCGTTGTGTTTCGCACACTCTCTTATCGTTGTCGAGTCCCGGATAAATTTCCGCGTGGTGACCACAGGGAAGTGACAAATTTACGTGCTGATGATGCAGATTGTGGGTTGACTCATCACCGCGATGGATTCTAATTTATGCTCTCTCTAATCCTCTTCGGGCTGTGTAATTCGGGGCAGTTTTGAAAGTCACCGGTTAATCACAGCATTCTGCAGAAATAGCCATTGCTCGAATATGAAAAAAACCCATTCTCCAACATTGACCGGAATTATCGGAATTGCCGGACTAATGATTCTGATTGCTTTCCCTGCTGAAAGAATTCACTCGGCAATTCCGACCATCAAAGTCCCTGGTCCCTATCCGTATGAAACACCTGTGCAAGTTCCGGCGCCGCCGCTCGTTTCGGACTCATCGCCCTTGCCGTCGCCTGCTCCTTTTCCCTATCGCGAATCGTCGCCCTCGCTCTCGGCTTCTCAGGACCACGATTCACGAACAGCAAATACCCACCGGCCGCTCACTGCGAAAGCCGTGCGCGAGGCAGCATTCAAATACAACGGAGTGCCGGATTTCTGTGAATTTCTGGCAGCACTTCCTGCTAACGTTAGTGTGTTCGATCCAAAGCTTGGAAGGACACGCACACTTGTGCAAGGAGGCCATGTACTGCGCACAAATGTGACGTGGCTCAGTAAACGTCAGAAAACGCGTCCGAAACCAAACGACCGAACCGTCGTCTCAGTCGAAGAACTCGGCACGCGGAATTCAGGGATTTGATCAACCCTGTAGTTGCCGTCAAAGCAGCGAACGGGCATCGGGGTCGGTTGCGTGTCACGTTTTAAACGCGCCGATTGTGGTTGCGGTATCAAGGTGTCCGCGAGAATCGTTCAACGATGAAGATGACCATATTTAAGGGCAGCGAGATTGAAGTAGAGAAAGAAATCAACACCTGGTTAAAGGCCGAGCGGATCAACAAAATTCGCCACGTTACGCACGTAAATTACGGCACAATGGTGTACATCACTGTTTGGTGGCATCGCCTGGATACGGGTAAAAATGCGCCCATGACACACGGGCTGTCTTGATACGCGTGGCGCTCAATTCGAGGTCCTGCGCGATTTCTGAGCGCGGCCCGCAGGCGGTATCACTTTTAATGTGCCTCGCTAGGATTCAAACCGCGTAAAAGCCGTCGGCCTCAACGCGGTTTCTATTTGTATCGCGACATTGTATTACCACGTGAGACTGCAAGGTCTTTTACGTGGCTGCCTCGCTAGGATTCGAACCTAGACAGAGAGATTCAGAGTCTCTAGTGCTACCATTACACCACGAGGCAAAAGCAGCGAAAGCTAATGCGAAATTCGCAAAATCCGAAATTCGAGGTCTCCCGGGGATCACGCGAATTAACGCGAATCAGCTGATGATTTCCAATTGCTTTTTATTTGGGGCTATTCGTGTGGTCCGCGGGGAGTAATATTTCTTCGCCTTCGCGTGCCCCGTCCACCTCAAGGTCTTTTCCGCTTTCGCGGATTAGTCGTCGCGCGTCGTTCACCATGGCATCGACCTTTGCGTCATCGTGACTTGGATCATGATGAAAAAGCAGAAGCCTGCGGATTTTCGCATCGACCGCCAGCGAAACGGCGCTGGAAACCGAACCGTGTCCCCATCCGACATGACTTTCGTACTCTGTGTCGGTGTATTGCGCGTCGAGAATCAGAATATCGCTGCCGCGAAGAAACTCGACTAGGGCGATTCGCTCCTCTGTCGCTGTCTTTTTCGCCTGTTCCGGACTCATGTCATTGGCTCGTGCTGAGTGCAGAAATCGATAGGGCTCATGGTCCGGCAGGAAAGCGATTGAGCCGGCGCTGGTGAACAAACGATAACCCGCACAAATGCCAGGATGATTTACGAATCTGGCGCGGACTTGCACTTTTCCGCAGGAGAACTCCATCTCGGTTAGTTTTTTAATGTCGACCCTGGCGGAAAGTTCGCGCATCGCGATGGGAAAAAATGGCGCCTTCATCGGTTCAGCCATGATTTCGCCAAAGCTCATATCGACGCCGTCGTAGCCACGTACACGGATTTCATTCTTCTTTTCGTATGCCGGAGCGAAGAAGGGCAATCCCTGGATATGATCCCAATGAGCGTGTGTGATCAATAGCGAGAGCCTGATCGGTTGCGACTGGAATTCTTTTTCCAAAGCAATCCCAAGGGAGCGAATCCCGGAACCCGCATCGAGCGCAATAATCTCGCCATCCGCACGGACCTCAACGCACGTGGAGTTGCCACCGTAACGCAGTGTGCCAGGCCCCGGGACGGAAATGGAACCGCGCGTCCCCCAAAATTTGAGTCGTGTGGGCGATGCTGAAACGCTAGACATGGCGCGAGAGCGCCCGACTTTGCCACGCGTCTTTGACGAAACCAAGCGTTTTTAGCCCACAATAGCAGGGCGCTCGTGCGGGCCGGGCTTTAGAAGAAAATCGGGATTATCAAGATCGCCAGAATATTGACGACTTTGATCATGGGATTTATCGCAGGACCCGCGGTGTCTTTGTAAGGGTCGCCGACAGTATCGCCCGTTACCGCTGCGGCATGTGCGAAAGAGCCTTTGCCGCCGAGATTTCCTTCCTCGATAAATTTTTTCGCGTTGTCCCATGCAGCTCCACCTGATGTCATCGCGATGGCCATAAATAATCCGGTCACGATTGTGCCGACCAGCAAGCCACCGAGCACCACGGGCCCCAACGGTTTAATGACCGCTACAAGCACCACAGCGACCAATGGAAGCAACGCCGGAACAATCATCTCTCGTAGTGCTGCTTTCGTCACGATATCCACGCAAGTCCCGTATTCAGGCCTGTCCTGCCCGGTCAGGATTCCCGGCTTCGCCTGCAATTGACGCCGCACCTCGCGCACAACCGCGCCGGCTGCCTTGCCTACAGCGTCCATGCTGAACGCCGTGAAAGTGAACGGCAGCAATCCACCAATGAAAAGTCCGATGATTACTTTCGGGTCACTGAGTGAGAATTGAAACGAAAACACTTCGCCACGGGCAGTGATATGCCCGCGCAATTCTTCCACGTACGATCCGAACAAAACCAGTGCCGCCAGTCCGGCTGACGCGATAGCGTAACCTTTGGTCACGGCTTTCATGGTGTTCCCGACCGCATCCAGGTCATCAGTGACGACGCGAATTTCCTTGGGCAACTGGGCCATCACCGCTATGCCGCCAGCATTATCAGTAATTGGGCCGAATGAATCGAGCGAGATGATTACACCGGCCATGGATAACATCGACATCACCGCAATTGCGATTCCATATAGGCCAGCGAAATGAAAAGTGAGCAGGATCGCCAGTCCAATGAAGAGCACAGGGAGCGCTGTGGCATGTTCTCCAGCCGCGAGTCCGGCAATAATGTTCGTGGCGTGACCGGTTTCGGATGCCCGCGCAATCTTTTGCACCGGTCGGTAATGTGACGACGTGTAGTAATTTGTGAGCGCGACGATGACTGGCGTCATGATGAGACCAACCAGCGAGGCAAAGTAGAGCTGGGCAGGTGATCGCAACACACCGTCGATGGTTACGCCCGCCGGAAAGAGGTTTTGCGTCACAGGCCAAAATAAAATCGCCGAGATCAGCGCGTTGATTAACACTGCTCCGATCAACACAGCCGCCGGTTTACCGCGCGCAACGTTTACAAACACAATTCCACAAATCGCGCCCAGGACGGAAATTCCCCCAAGCACGAACGGATAGACAATAGCCGCTGGATTTCCGCCAAGCGTCAGCAGTCCTGCCAGGATGGCTCCTACCAAACTGACAGCATAAGTTTCAAAAACATCCGCAGCCATGCCAGCGCAATCGCCCACGTTATCACCGACATTGTCAGCAATCACCGCCGGGTTGCGTGGATCATCTTCCTCAAGACCACTCTCGATCTTGCCCACCAGATCGGCGCCTACGTCAGCCGCTTTGGTGTAAATGCCGCCACCCAATCGCGCGAAGACGCTGATGAGACTGCCGCCCAATGCGAGTCCAACCAAACTGCGTATCGCCGCATCGCTTCCGATCAGTTTTGCAGCGACCGTGTAAAAGATGGACACGGAGAGCAACGCAAGCCCGACCACGAGGAGACCGGTCACAGAGCCGCCGTTGAATGCCACGCGCAGCGCATTGAGTCGTCCGATACTGGCGGCTTGGGCTGTGCGAACATTTGCCAGAACGGCTACGCGCATGCCGATGAAACCCGCCACGAGCGAACAGAAAGCGCCGACTACGAATCCAATTGCCGTCGGGTGATCTTTGAAAAAGAAAAGCAAAATGAAAATGACCACTGCGATGACGCTGATAGTCTTGACTTGCCGATTCAAATAGGCCTTGGCGCCTTCCTGCACGGCAGCCGAGATCTCTCGCATCCGTTCAGTTCCAGATGGCGATCGTATGACCACCGCGATCAAAGAGAACGCGAACGCAAGTCCAATCACGGCGCATACCATCGACAATGGCACGCCTGAGTTGAGAATCGTTAGGCCAAATAAAATGCTCATGAACGTTCCGGTTGAAAGTTGGGGACTTTAGTGGGTTTTCATCCACTGGCAATTCGTTATTTGCGAGTCCGTGGAGCAACTTTCAGTGGAGAGCACAGCCATCTTGGCTCCGCACCCGAGAGACACCT
>DATIOX010000102.1:0-4285 GCA_035472675.1 Candidatus Dormiibacterota bacterium | reverse complement strand
CGCGCTTTGCCATGGTAAATCGATCATCCGTTCCATGTCTGCTTCGCGCCCGTCTGGTGCCTGTCGATTTAACCAAAATGTGAGGCCGTAAGACGGGTTAGCCGCCGAACCGACAAACGCTTCTCGCAACAGGGCTGCCGGAACAATTTGTCGTCCGTGATAACTACCCTGGCCGAGGACCAACTCGCCAAGGCGCGCCCATTCACGGGCAGTCAATTCAAATCCTGTTGCGGGCAGCGGATTTCCGCGTGCATCTTTTTTATGGTTGAGCCGACCCAGTCCAAGCCGATTGGACACACGTCCTTCAAAATAACCGGTCGTGCTCCGACCCCTTAGTTTTCGGTGTAGCAGTTCCGAAAAAATCTGGAGATGGCTCGGCCCATAAATGAAAGCCGAGCCCGGTGCAGCAATCACAGGCAATCGAATCGCCGTCGCATTACGATCTCGGATCGACGCGCGCTGCAGCCGCGACGCGCCTTCGATACCATCGGTCTGGCTGAGTAATTGCCGGATGGTGATCTGCGATTTGTGCGGATCGCTCTTCCATTCCGTGATTGCGTCGGAAACAGGATCGTCGAGTTTGAACAAACCGTCGCGCATCGCAACCAGCGCCGCGACCCCCCAGAAACTCTTGGTTCCGCTGAAAATCGGCCATCTCCCGCGCGCCGATCCGCCATTGGCATAATGCTCGAAAATGGTTTGCCCATTTTGCAAGACCAGCATGGCAATGCCGCGTTTGCTTTCAGAATACTTTGCAGCGCGTGCACAATCAGTGGGTGAAATTTCTGCAACGGCAGATGCGGATGTTAAGACGAGCAATGCAAAAATCGGCAACGCGCATCGGTTGCCAATGAGTCGACCCAAAAAAGGTAGGGGCGGTTCGCCCGAACCGCCCGGTGCAAACATGACCACGGGCATCCCGGCGATTGAGGTCAATCGCCCCTACCTTCAGGCGATGTAGCCGGGGTCGGCAACTCCGGTGAGCCGGCATCGCCGACACCGGCTACGGGACGCGCTTTTGGCAAATGGCGCGCGCGCAACTCTTCCACATTCGGCAATTCGTCCAGATTCTGAAGCCCAAAATGATCCAGGAAGAATTGTGTAGTTTCGTAGAGCAGCGGGCGCCCGGGGATTTCGGCGCGACCCGCAATTTTAACCAGGCCGCGCTCCATCAATGTTTGAAGCACGCCATCAATGTTCACGCCTCGAACTGCTTCGACATCTGCACGCGTGATAGGTTGGCGATAGCCAATAATCGCCAGCGTCTCCAGCGCAGGCGCACTTAACCGAGCCGGTTTTGGCGCGGGAAAAAGCTGGCGCACCCACGGGGCGTATTTCGGATCGGTAGCCAGCTGCCAGCCGTCCGCCTTTTCGTTAAGCTGAAATGCCCTCTGTTGCTCGATACACTCGATTTTCAATTGTTCGAGAGCGGCGGCAATCTCTGCTTCGCTCACCCGCGCGAACTCGTTAGGCGACAATTCATCTTCTCCGCCGGCTCCCCTGATAGCTTCCGTCAGTTCACGGATCGAAAGCGGTTTCTGCGCGCTAAAAAGAAGCGCTTCGATTACTCGGGCCAAGGTCATAACATTCCACGTGTCGTCCTGAGTGAAGCGAAGGACGCCCCACTCGAAGCTTTCGATATACAGATTTCATTGGGTGATCCATTACCATTTGTGAGGTCCCTCACTTCGTTCGGGATGACAGCGCGTTCAAACATTGCGTTTAATCGGCTCCGATCGCACTTTGTATTGCATCAGCGATTCGGTCCGCTTGCCTGTCGATCTTCTCAAGCTCACGACCTTCGATAAGCAAGCGAATTTTTGGCTCGGTACCGGAATAACGCAGGATCACGCGACCCTTGCCGGAGAGCTCTTTCTCGGCTTCGCTTACCAGTTTCATCACTGTGTTCAACTCAGCCAGCGGCCGCTTTTCTTTCACCAGCAAATTGCGCTGGGTCTGAGGATATTTTTCCAAACACGCCTTCAATTTACTTAACGGCTGGCCGCTCTTGTGCATGATGCACAGAATCTGAAGCGCGCTGATGATGCCATCGCCCGTGGTGGTGAAATCGCGGAAGATAACGTGCCCGCTTTGTTCACCACCGAGATTGAGTTTTTTCTGCGTCATCTCTTCAATCACATAGCGATCGCCGACTTTTGTTCG
Source organism: Candidatus Dormiibacterota bacterium (assembly GCA_035472675.1). Lineage (GTDB taxonomy): Bacteria > Verrucomicrobiota > Verrucomicrobiia > Chthoniobacterales > UBA10450 > Udaeobacter. The sequence continues at coordinate 2,122 of DATIOX010000102.1, read as the reverse complement.
AATGACTTTTCCGCCGTGGGCTGAGAGCGTTTCATCCAGGCCGAAGTTGCTCATGACGGTGGCCACAACCGTGTTTTGTGCCAGCCGGCCAGCGTTCAAAAGATCCACCGCAGCGATGGCAAGGATCTCATCGCCATCAACAATCTCTCCATTTTCGTCACACAACAGCACGCGATCGGCATCGCCGTCATGCGTAATGCCAACGTCCGCCCCGCTTATCTCCACGATTTGCTGGATTTCCTCCGGATGAATACTGCCGCAACCGTCGTTGATGTTCATACCGTTTGGTTCGCTGTGTGCCACAGCAACGTCCGCGCCAAGTTCGCGCAAAATGCACGGCGTCGATTTGTAAGCGGCGCCATTTGCGACATCCACCGCCACTCGCATTTCTTCGAGCGACATTCCGCGGGGAAAACTCGCCTTGGCAAATTCAACGTAGCGACCGAGCGCGTCATCGATGCGCGTCGCGCGTCCGATTTTGTTGGCGGTTGGCCGAATGGAATCGATTTCGCCGGTAAAAACGAGCTGCTCGATTCTTTCCTCAATCTGATCATCCAGCTTGTAACCGTCGTGCCGGAAAAATTTGATGCCGTTGTCTTGATAAGGATTATGCGAAGCAGAAAGGACGATGCCTGCATCTGCGCGCAGCGATCGTGTGATGTAAGCCACACCAGGCGTAGGCAACGGTCCGATGACAAGGACATCGACTCCAAGTGAAGTGATCCCGGCGACCAACGCGTTTTCGAGCATATAACCGGAAAGACGCGTGTCTTTGCCGAGCACGATCTTTGGACGCGCGCCTGCAGGAGTCCTGCGCGGATTTGACTGCGCGAAGACATAAGCGGCGGCGCGTCCTAGTTTCAGCGCCGTCTCAGCAGTGACCGGCTCGACGTTCGCGACACCGCGTACGCCATCCGTTCCAAAAATTCTCTTCTTTTCCGTCACGCGGTAATTGAAACGCTCGAACGTTAGTTCGTAAACGGCAAAATTTGGATTTCCGCGAAATCGATCCGCGTTATCGTCACGCGGTCATTCTGAACGGTGAAGGAACCGACTCGGCATGACCCGCATTGGACGCCACGGCGACACAGGCTTAAGATTGGAGCGCTTTTTACTTTTATCGCAGCGTGGATGCGAATGCCGAGTCGCACGGTGAACAAGGACCGCCCCAACCGGAGCTGCCCAGAGAATTCGGCGATTACGAATTGCTGGAGGAAGTCGGTCGCGGTGGTCAAGGCGTAGTATTTCGCGCGTGGCAAAAGAGTCTCAATCGCACAGTCGCGGTAAAGATCATTGGCATTGGTCAGTTTACAACTAACGCGCACTTGAAACGCCTTCGTCGGGAAGCGGCAGCGGCAGCGAAACTAAATCACCCTGGAATCGTGCCAGTCTACGAAGTCGGTGAACGCGACGGCACGTACTACTTCAGCATGCGGTTCGTCGAAGGCGATAATCTCGACGAAGTAGTTGGTCGCGGACCGGTGTCGGCCCGACAGGCAGCAGAGCTCATCGCGAAAATCGCCCGCACCGTGCACTACGCACATGAACACGGCATTCTGCACCGAGACATCAAGCCGGGAAACATTCTGTTGGACGCAAACGGCGAACCACACCTGACCGATTTTGGTCTGGCCCGATTAGTCGAGCACGGAAGCACGGTCACCGGCTCACTAGAAGTAATGGGCACGCCCAGTTACATGGCGCCGGAGCAAGCGGTGGGTAACAACGCGGAGCTCAGCAGGGCGACAGATGTCTATGGACTTGGCGCGGTTCTCTACGAACTGCTCACTGGCCATCCGCCTTTTGCCGGAGGAACAACCTACGAAACGATCCACCTGCTGCTGGATTCAGAGCCGCGGCAACCGCGTCTGTGGAACCCGAAAGTCGATCGCGACCTTTCTGCTGTTTGCCTCAAGTGTCTCGAGAAAAATCCGCGCCACCGTTATTCGTCCGCTCTCGAGCTGGCCGAAGACTTGGAGCGTTGGCTAAATCACGAGCCAATCCTCGCGAAACGCAGCGGATTTTTCGCACACGCGCGAAAATGGGTGCAACGAAATCCGATGATTGCCGCCCTGATCACCTTGTCTGTTCTTCTTGCGGCAGGCCTAGGTGTGATGACTTG
>DATIOX010000101.1:0-3508 GCA_035472675.1 Candidatus Dormiibacterota bacterium | reverse complement strand
AAATGATTTTGAACACCAGCATCAAGTATTGGCCGGCGGAATATCACAGCCAAAGCGCAATTGAGGCGGCGCTCTCATTGCGAAAGGAAATTGGCGATCCTGCAAAGGTAAAATCAATGACGATCGAAAGCCATGATGCTTCGGTCGATATCATTGGAAGTGAGCCGGAGAAATGGAAACCCGCGACACGCGAAACGGCAGACCACAGCCTGCCTTACATCACGGCGATTGCGCTGATCGACGGCGAAGTAACAGAGAAACAATTCGACCGCGAGCGCTTTAGCCATCCAAACGTGTGGAAATTTTTGGAGAACGTGAAGGTGGAACGCAATTCGGAGTTGAGCTCGATGTATCCCGACGCGGTCGCGAACATCGTACATATAGATCTTGCGGATGGCCGGCGATTAACCAGGCGAGTCGATTATCCGCTCGGGCATGCGAAAAACCCTCTGAAAGATTCGGAGGTGGAGAACAAATTCCTTGCCCTGGTTGAGCCGGCGATTGGTCAAAAGCGCGCGAAGAAGATTGTGGACCTTGCGTGGAAGCTGGACGAAGCGGCGAATGTTGACGAGCTGATGAAGGCGCTGGTGATGCCGGAGAAGTAATTAAGAGATGTCTCGACCTCGCTCGACATGACGAAGAAAAGCAAAGCTGCACGATTACGAGAGTTGATCGCGCAAGGTTGCGTGATGCTGCCCGGTGTCCCGAACGCTGCGATGGCACGGCAGGTGGAACGCACAGGCTTTGACGCCGTGTACATCAGCGGCGCGGGAATGGCGAACGCAACCGCTGGCGTCCCGGATATCGGGTTGCTGTCGATGGCGGAGGTCGTGAGGCTTGCCGGGTATGTCGCGAATGCGGTGGCAATTCCGGCAATTGTTGATGCCGATACCGGTTTTGGTGGCGCCGAGAATGTCGCGCGAACCGTTTGCGAACTGGAAAAGGCAGGTCTGGCAGGCTGTCACATCGAAGATCAGGAATTTCCCAAGCGCTGTGGACATCTCGCAGGGAAATCAGTGGTCGATGTTGACGAGATGGTTGGAAGAATCAAAGCAGCGGTCAGAGCGCGCCGCGACGAAGACTTCATGATCATCGCGCGGACAGATGTGCGCGCGGTCGAAGATTTGGATGGGGCTGTCGAGCGGGCGGGCGAATATCTTGCCGCAGGCGCCGATGCAATTTTTCCGGAGGCATTGCAAAACGCCGAGGAGTTTCGCGATTTTGCGAAGGAAATTGATCTCCCGTTGCTGGCGAACATGACTGAGTTTGGCAAAGGCCCGCTGTTGACCTTTGAGCAGCTCATGGACTTCGGTTACCGAATGGTCATTTTTCCGCAGAGCGCGTTTCGCGTTTCGATGAAATCGAGCGAAAAGTTTTTTGCGGCCCTAAAGAGAAGCGGCACGCAATCCGATTGGATCGACAAGATGCAGACGCGGCAGGAACTTTACGACTTGCTCGATTACGATCCGGAAGCGGAGAGTTGGATTGGAGGACGTTGAAGCGGTAACGTCGTTAAGTCCGGTGAGTTGAACGATTGCGATTCGCAAGTAAAGAGAAACCAATGCCCACTGAAAAGAAACCAGAATACAGCCCGGGGTTGGCGGGCGTGATCGCGGGCGAAACGGCGATTTGCTGGGTCGATCCGAATGCCGGGTTGATGTACCGCGGCTACGACATTCATGAGATGGCGCAGAAGGCGAGTTTTGAAGAAGTCGCATACCTGCTGCTCAATGGCGAATTGCCCAACGGGAAACAATTAGTGGAGTTTAGGCAACAAATCGCCGCCGAACGCGCGCTGCCGGGTCCGGTAATCGCAATGCTGCGGCTTCTGCCGAGCAAGACTCATCCGATGGATATGTTGCGCACTGGCGTCTCGATGCTGAGCGCCTTTGATAAGGACCTAAGCGAGAACTCACACGACGCCAACATCCGCAAATCGATCCGCCTGATCGCGCGCGTTTCCACTTTGATCACCGACGGCTGGCGTATCTCGCACGGAGAAGATCCGTTGCCCGAGAAGCCCGATCTCACTCAGGCCGGCAATTTCTTTTACAAATTGGAGGGCAAAGTTCCGCAGGATTGGCAAATCCGAATGCTGGATACGATTTTCAATCTTTACGCCGATCATGAGTTTAACGCGTCCACTTTTGCTGCGCGTGTCACGGCTTCGACGCTGGCAGGAATTTACGCTGCAGTGACGTCAGCAGTCGCGACGCTCAAGGGGCCCTTACACGGAGGCGCCAATGAAGAGTCGATGAAGATGCTTGAGGAAATCGGGACGCCAGACCGGGCGGAAGCCTGGCTGATGAAAAAATTGGAGACCAAGGAGAAGGTGATGGGGTTCGGCCATCGCGTTTACAAAAAAGGCGATTCGCGTGTGCCGGTGATGCGCGAGATTGGGCGCGATCTGGGCAAGCGCACAGGCAAGGAAAACTGGATTCCAATTTGCGAGAAGCTCGAAGAAGTGATGGAGCGCGAAAAGCATCTTTGCGCCAATGTGGATCTTTATGCTGCGCCAGTGTTTTGGATGCTCGGGTTTCCACCGGAGTTAAACACGCCTCTGTTCGCCGCGTCGCGCGTGGCCGGCTGGTGCGCGCACGTGACCGAACAACACGATCACAATCGCCTGATCAGGCCGCGCTCACTCTACGTTGGGCATGAGTTGCGTCCATATCCGGGCTTACTACGCGGCGCGTAAGATATCGACCTGACAGGGCGCGACCGCAGGCGCGCCGATCCAAACAAGCATCATGGGCGACAAATCTCTCCAACAGCAATACGCGCCGAACAACGCCTGCTGGGGCTGTGGCCCTGCGAATCCGGACGGACTACACATCCGGAGTTTCCCAAAAAACGGCGAAGTTGTCGCAGAGTGGAAACCAGAGAAAAAATATGAAGCTTTTGAGGGAGTCCTGAACGGCGGCGTCATTGGGACATTGCTCGATTGCCATTGCAATTGGACAGCGGCTTATCATCTGATGAAGCGCGCGAACGAAGATCACCCGCCGTGTACTGTCACGGCGGAGTATGCAATCAAATTGCTCCGGCCAACGCCGACGAATGATTCCGTGTTTCTTTCCGCTAAAGTTGTCGATCTGACTGACGACCGCGCGACTATTGAAGGAACACTCACCGCGGCTGGAAAAGTTTGCGCAATATGTCGCGGAGTTTTTGTCGCAGTGAAAGAAGGCCATCCTGCTTATCATCGATGGTAAGAGGTTTTCACTTGTTAACCTTCCTCGCGGCAAGCGCAGTAGGCGGGGAAAATGATGCGGCAACCCGGATTGCAGCGATAGAGACCCAAGTCGGCGGCCGAATCGGTGTGGCCGCGCTCGACACCACTAACAGCAAACAGGTTGATTATCGAGCGGACGAGCGATTTCCGATGTGCAGCACGTTCAAATTTCTCGCGGCCGCGGCCGTACTGAAGCGTGTCGACGAGAAAAAGGAGAAACTGGAGCGGTTCGTGCCTTATGGGGCAAAGGAGATCCTGGAATATGCGCCGGTG
>DATIOX010000100.1:0-3233 GCA_035472675.1 Candidatus Dormiibacterota bacterium | reverse complement strand
TCCTGGTGCGTCTGTGCGCGCAGCGATGCTCACGAACAACGCGGTCATCCTTGTTTCCAGGCTTGCCGCTAAGAGATCGCGCTTCGATCTGTGGCCTCGCTGCGGCGAGCGCGGCATGGCTTGAACCCTCCATGGTTCTTGATGCGCATGGGTGGCCGCAATGGGATGTATGGATCCTGCCGTTTTATCTGTTCGCTGCGCTCGCAGCGCTGAAAAATCGCTGGTTCGTGTGCGGTTGTCTGCTAGCCGCGGGCGCAATGTTTAAGGGGCAACTGTTATTTGTGACGCCGTTTTTTGTTCTTTGGCCATTATGGCAAAAAAGATGGGGCCACGCGCTGTGTGTACTCGCGGGGTTCACTGCCACGTCGGCACTGATCGCGTCACCATGGCTTCTACGCACGCCGGTGGCCTGGCTCGCACTTGCTGCTGTCACCGGCGCTAGCTCGTCATTCTTTCTGCAACGCAAATTGCCACATCAAGGTGCGTGGATCAGCGGGATTATCGGATGCGCCGCATTTGTGATTGGCGCCTTCGCTGGTGGAAGCTTCGCGTGGTTGCAGGTCGGTTTTCTGTATGGCAGCGAGCATTACGCCTACCTTGTCATCAGTTCGTGTTACAACCTTCCATCACTTCTCTCCAAGCTTGGCTGGTCACTGAAGGATCCATTCTGCTCGGTTCATTTTGGATCTCTGCATTTTCGCCTCACACTGCAATGGACCCTGCGGCTCCTCTACCTTGGCGCACTCACAGTATGCGCATACGGGGCTGCGCAGCAGGTTCGCGATCGCGATCCTCGCGTCCTGATTGCGATCACCGCTCCGTGGCTGCTGATGTTTGCACTGCTGGGACAGATGCATGAGCGCTACCTCGTCTGGGGTGCGGTAGTTAGTGCCGTCGCCTTGGGAGTTAGTCTCAGATTGAGCATCATTCATTTCATTATCTCCGCGGCGAGCACGGCGATGATTGTGCACGTGATGCTGATCGATAAGAAACTCGAAGCAACGCTGTGGGCGATTGACCTGCTCAAGCACATCCGACCTTATGCGTCCGCTCTGGTTCTGGCCTGCGTGGCCGTTTACCTATGGAACAGTTTACGGATGCCAATCTTCCAGCGTCGAGCGCCTCGCCCAGCAGAGTCACCTTCGCTCTCGCTGGGACCGGAGCCCGAGGAAGCCTGATCATAGTTGCGCCAGCTCATTTAGCTGCGCACAAATCCATGCCCGTGCCCTTGCCGAACATGTTCGAGAGATCAAGATGTGGCGGGCTTATTGGCGTGCCAGCCGGCGAAACAAAAGGCAACCAAGGATGATGAAAAGAACATTGGGAAACCAGACGAGCAGTTCGGGGTGCGCATGCGGATTTCCACGCAGCGTATCGCCGATGATGACAAAGAGAAAGTACGTCGTCGCTACGATCAAACCCATGGCGAACCCGATTGAGGTCTCCCGGCGATGCGCTGTGACGCCAAGGGGGACTCCGATTATCGCGAACGCAACACATGCAAACGGAAATGAAAACCGTTTATTGATTTCGGTGCGGCTGGCGCTGCGTTCGCGTTTGTTCTCGCTTTTCAATTGCTCCAGCAATTGTTCGATGGACAACGCAGATCGGCTCGGTCGTTTTTTCTCTTTCTCGTACAGCTCCTCGAGGCTGATAGGCAATGTGCCTTCCACCATATTGATGCCATCCCGTATCTTTCGCAGGTTGGTCGGGTCTTTTGGGTCGCGCTCCTGGTAACGCGCCTGATAAAGGTGCATAAGGATTTGCTTGTTCGCCAAATCGGCTTCGAGCATGCCGGTGCGCGCGTAAGTCACCTTCACCGGCAGCGAGTTTTGGTTCAACTCGAATACGGTGATGTTCTCAAGCTTGTTACCCTCTTTTTTTCCAACATAGATTTTGCGCCCGGGAAACTGATCGATCACCTGATCGCTGCCAAAGAGCGCCATCGGATTTCGCGTAGCGAGATCGAAAATAGTGCTGCGCAATTTTTCCTGTGCCGCTGGCGCAACCTGCACATTGAGCCAGAGACAAATCACAGTGCACGCCAGCGCGACGCCCCAAAGCGAAACGCACACCCGGGGAACACTCACGCCGTTTGCGCGCAGCGCGATCAATTCGTTGTCTGCGGAAAGCCGCCCGAACACGAGCAGAATCGCCGTCAATAATCCCCAGGGAATCGTGAAGATGAGTGAGAACGGCAATACGTAGGCAATGAAAGTGATCAGGTATTCCATCGGCACGTCGTGATTCACCAGCAACGGAAGAAGCTTGCGGAAAATATTTCCCACCACGAGCACAAGGCTCAGCACGGCGATGGCGAACAACACGTTCACAATCAGCTCACGACTAACAAATCGATCGATCAACTTCATCTTCCGGCGCACACGTTAGCACAAATCGATAGGCGCGCCGCGCTGCGGCGCTGGAGAGTCCAGCAGGCTGTTCCTACCAAAATCTGGATAATTTGCTACCATCAACACAGGATGAGTGCCGGGATGTACGATGTCGCGATCATTGGAGGCGGACCGGCTGGCAGCACCGCGGCAACTTTACTCGCGAAAGCGGGCCGGCGGGTTATCGTCTTTGAGCGCGAAAAATTCCCGCGTTTCCATATTGGCGAATCGCTCCTGCCTTTCAGCATTCAAACGTTCGATCGCCTTGGGGTGCGCGAAAAACTGGACCGCACTTTTCTCCCAAAGTTTGGCGGCGAGATCATGGCGGCGTGCGGAACCAGGGGCATAAAGTTTTATTTTGAAGATGGTTTTCGCTCACAGCGGGACCGCGCCTACCAGGTAACGCGTTCGGATTTCGACAAGTTATTGCTCGACCATTCGAAGCAGAATGGCGCCGAAGTCCTTGAAGAAACCGAAGTGAAGAGCATGGATTTCGCCGCTGATCGGGTAAAGATTGAGATCGAAGATTCCAGAGCCGAAAGTCCGTCAACAGAGCCGGCGGGAGCCGAGCGACGTGGACGGGAAAGCCCGCGAGGGTTTGCGAGCGGGGGCGCGAGCAAATCAATTGAGGCGCGCTATCTGCTCGATTGCAGCGGAAGGCAAACTGTGCTCGGCAGTTTTTTCAATCTCAAAAAGACCTATGATCATCTGCAGAAGTTTTCGGTGTTCGCGCACTATGAAAATGTCGATCGTCTCGCGAGCCGCGATGCGACACTTATCCGCATCGTGCGCGGGCTGGATCGCTGGTTCTGGATGATTCCACTGACAGACGCCCGGACC
>DATIOX010000099.1:0-22299 GCA_035472675.1 Candidatus Dormiibacterota bacterium | reverse complement strand
AAATTCCAAAATACCTGCTGGAGCCGGATGCTATCAGCCAGGATGTGATGTTGCCGCGCGTTTAGTTTGGTCGAAAACTTTAATTTCTTCGCCGCGATTGCCGAACTTGCGGTGTCGATCGCATTGCGAATGATGGTGTGTGCGTCGCAGTTTTCCAAGTCGAGGCGCAGCTTGCCGCGAGTGATGCGGGTGAGATCGAGCAGGTCGTCAATCAAACGTGCCTGCAACTTCACATTGCGCTTGATTAGTTGCACGTCCTGCACGAACTCCTGCGGAATTTTTTCAGCGTTATCTTCCAGGTAGGTTGCTGCCGCAAGCGCCGGCGTGAGCGGTGTGCGCAGCTCATGGCTTAAGGCTGCGAGAAAATCATCCTTGGCCTTGCTTGCTTTCTGCGCTGCGATTTTCTCAGCTTCGAATTCCCGACTGCGGATTTGATCGGTGATGTCGCGTGTAACTTTGGAATACCCCCGAAGCTTTCCCTCGTAGTTGCGCAGCGCGGTTAGTATAACTTCGGCTTCAAAAGTTGATCCGTCTTTGCGGACGCGGAGGCCCTCATCACGAATGTGTCCGCGATGGGCTGCTTCGCGCAGATTGCGTTCGGGCTTGCCAGCGGCGACATCTTCTGCGGTATAAAAACAGGCAAAGTTCTTCCCTATGATTTCCTCCGGCCTGTAGCCTTTGATCTTCTGTGCTCCTGTGTTCCACGTCACGACAGTGCCGTTCGGATCGAGCAGGTAGATGGCGTATTCTTCGACGCTATCCACAAGAATGTGGAACTGCTCAGCTGTCTGATGCAATGCTAAGGTAATGGACCCGTTGTCACCCATGGGCTGCGAAGGCAATATCCCATCGGATTCGGAACATCGCTGGCCTTTGGTTCCCCCGCCCACAACTATTAGCGGCGGTTCCTGGCCGCTAACTCGGAATTTTCCGCATGTTTAAACGCAGGCAGCACGGCTGTCTGCGCGATGTGTCCCAACCCGACAACGGCGTAACGAATTTTCTTGTTCATGGCGTTCCTTCCTTTGTTTCCCTAAATAGATTTCGCGCCGGAATCGCCGTGTGTATGCATCGATTTGTATCCCGCAAGGCAACTGATCTCCGCTCCGCGCGCGAATCTCTATCACTATGACGAAACTACAATTCAAAGGCGGTTGGAACGAAGCGAAAGGTAAACTGAAGCAGAAATACGCCCAATTGACCGATGACGACCTCACGTTTGCCGAAGGGAAAGACGATGAATTGCTGGGGCGACTTCAACAAAAACTCGGTAAAGCCAAGGAAGATTTGCGGAAGGAGATCGAGAATCTCTAAAAAGATTCCAGTTGAACCACACAGATTACAACTTTCGAAGTTGTGATATATTCTTCAAATGCAAACGTCTGAAATTACCGCCTATTTGAAAACATATTGCGGCTGGAGCGCCGGTGTGCGCGCCGTATTGGCCAAATACCATCTTCCTTATACGGAGAAGGATATTATCCAGAATCCGGCGTTTCGTTGGGAGATGGAGACTAAGAGCGGGCAGCCGCTCTCGCCCTGCGTGGAGATTAATGGGCATATGCTCGCGGATGTGAGCGGCGAACAGGTCGAGAGCTACTTGATCGACAACAAACTCGTCCAGCCCAGCAACGCGGAAACGGATGTTCCTACGAATGCACCGTGTGCTACCGAGCAACACGAAGGCGCAGTAAAGCTGAATTTGTAGGATCTGTAGAGGAAGCTGACAGCTTTCCCTACAATCAATCCGCGGGCGGCGCATCACATTGGTCTCATCGGTGGGATTCGTCCAGTTCCCGTGTCCCTTTTCCACAACGAAATCTGTGGCTAGATTGTGTTGCTCTCTAGCCGATGAAATTCTTTGCTCGTCTCCGATCGAGAAAAAAGAAAGGCGCGAGCCGTCTTTTCCGTTACGGCTGGAAAGTCACGCTGCTTCTTCTGTTGGCGGGAGCCGGCTTCGCGGTTTTCCTTTTTTACGGCACCTGGGCGCAAACCTTCGACATGAAGAATGTCGGCGAAATGCCGGAGCGAAATACAGTTTATGATGTCGATGGAAAAATTTATAGCCGCCTGGCCGGCGCAAATCGCCTAAGAGTTTCTCTTAGCGAAGTCTCGCCGTTCTTTATCGCCGCGGTGTTAGCGCGCGAGGACAGTCGCTTTTACGAGCACAAGGGGATTGATTGGCGCGGAATTCTGCGTGCGCTGGTCCGCGACGTGATGAGCGGTTCACCCAAAGAAGGCGCGAGCAGTATCACTCAGCAACTCGCCCGCAACAGCCTCCCCCTCGGGGGCCGCACTCTCAGCCGGAAATTGCTCGAAGCGATGGTGGCGCTGCGGATCGAACGTCAGTTTACCAAACAGCAGATCCTTGAGCTTTATGTAAACCGGATTTATTTCGGCAACGGTTGCTACGGAATTGAGACCGCGTCGCAAGCTTACTTCGGCAAGAGCGCCTCCAAGTTGAACCTGCCCGAAGCGGCGCTCCTGGCAGGATTAATCCGCAGCCCCAATCGATTTTCACCGTTAAAGAATCCGGAGGGCGCAAAGACCCAACGCAATGCCGTTCTGGATCGTATGGTGGCATTGAAAAAACTTTCGTCGGCGGATGCCGAAGCCGCCAAGCGGGCGACGATCGCGCCGCACCCCAGGCGTATGCCTTTCGTTCAGGAGAATTACGCGATGGACGCTGTGCAGCGCGATCTGAATTTGATCCTGACACAGGATCAGATCGATAACGGTGGTCTCTCCATCTACACCACGCTCGATCCCTCAGTGCAAAATGCCGCGCAAGATGCGCTCGAAACGCAACTCACCAAAATCGAGCATCAATCCAATTTTCATCATCCGGTAAAAGCAAACTATCAGCCGCCCGAAAACGGAGAAGGGGATTCGGCCATGCCTTATTTGGAAGGCGCGGTGGTCGTAGTTGACAATGCCAGTGGTGGAATTCGCGCACTCGTCGGCGGGCGCGATTATGCGCAAAGCAAATTCAATCGCGCGCTGGCTCCAGCCAACAGACAGGTAGGTTCCGCATTTAAGCCATTCGTTTACACGATTGCTTTTACGCACGGGCTCTTGCCGGGGGCGGCGATCAGCGATGGTCCGATTCGCCCCGGTGAAATCGACGGTGCAGGAAATTGGTCACCTGGAAATTCCGACGGAACTTACGGCGGTATTCTTCCTTGCGCCTACGGTCTGATCCACTCACGCAACACCATGAGCGTGCGCGTTGGACAATTCGCCGGGCTCGACACAGTCCAAAAAGTCGCGAACACACTGGGAATTTCTCAAAATATTCCCCATGGTCCTGCGATCTACATCGGTTCGTTCGAGACGGACCTGAAAGATTTGACCGCGGCTTACTCCGTCTTTCCTAACGCAGGGGTGCGTAAGCAGGCCTACGTCATCGAGCGAATTGATGACTCCAACCACAAACCCATTTATCTCGCGGCGCATATTTCCACGCCGGCTCTCGATCCGGGCGCGGCCTGGATGACCTCGCAGTTAATGGAAGAAGTTTTGACCCGCGGGACTGCCGCTAGCGCCCGGTCCCTGGGCTTCAAATTGCCAGCAGCCGGCAAAACCGGTACGACGAACGATTACAAGGATGCGTGGTTCCTGGGTTACACCAGTACTCTCACCTGCGGTGTATGGGTAGGCTTCGACCAGCCAACGACAATTATTTCACACGGTTACGGCGCCGCGCTGGCGTTGCCGGTCTGGACACAGGTAATGAACAAGGCCGCACAACATTATCCAGCCGAGGAGTTGCAACCCAAAATGGCGATTCAACACGCCACGGTCTGTTCAATCTCGAGCCAACTCGCCACCACGGGATGCATGTCGGCCGGGACAGCGTACGACATTGATCTGCCCGCCGACAAGGTGCCGACTGCTGCGTGCCAGGTGCACGGCGGCGAGCAGTCGCCATTTGCCCAGCAGTTCCAGGGTCTGCCACAAAAAGCGGCAACCTTCCCCGGCCGGTTGTTCAAATCATTCCGGAAACTTTTCGGCGGGCGATAAGCCCCATTAGGATCGCTGTGGCTCACCGTGCGACTTTGTGGGCCCTTTACTTATCGTCTTCCGAGAAGCCGATCCGCCGGTGAGCTTTTCCCAATCTTCCCAGGTATCGATATCGATCGCGCCTTGTGGAAACGCGAATTGAGCAACCCGCTCGGGGTCTTGCAGAATAATTGATTTGGCGCCGGCTTCGTCGCTGAGTGAAAGTAATCGCTCAAAAAGGGAACAATCAAAAAGAGCCGGAACGCCGACCGTATCCGCATAGCTGGAGGCGACGATCGCTTTCTTTGTTGTTTGGTGCGTCACGATTAAATCCTTTATGACACGCGCGTTCACCGCTGGCTGATCGCAGACCAGGAGAAGGATTGCCTCAACATCCGGCGCGTGATCGGTCAAAGCCTGTACGCCGCTACGAATCGAACTGCCGATTCCGCGCTGCCAGTTTGCGTTTCGGACTTCCATCACATTCGCGTGCGCTAACTCGGGATGAATCTTTTCGCCGTCGCCCCCAACTACGACCACAACCGGCGAACAGCCAGCTTCACATGCTGCATTAACGATCGTGCGAACGAGCGTATTACCGCGAAATGGTAGCAGTTGCTTTGGCTGCCTGAACCGAGACGATCCGCCCGCAGCCAAGATAACCGCGCCTGTCATCCCGAACAAAACCATGCGGAGTCGAAGGACCCTGCGGTGTCACTTTCGCGCGCGCGCAGCGTTACTTCTTCGACGCATCCCGCACCGAGGGAAGCGATCGTTTTGCCGTCAGACCAAATCAACATTCCTGCGCCCGGGCGCCGATAACTCGAGCCGTCTACACGCACGAAAGTCGCGGGCGCGTGTGATCCTTCGGGACGGTTGGATTGGCATCGGCTTCTTCGCCACTCATCCAAAATGTCGTAATTATCCTTCACCGTGCAGCAGAATACTCCGTGTGCTGGCGCGGTTTCGCAATCGAAACGGTTCGGCGAACTCCGTCTGAAGGGATTTGTCGGTAAAGTTCACGGCGAAGTTTGAACACGCAAGTCTGCGTTCGTGTCTTGAATCGAAGTTGGAGCCATCATCGTTGTCGTGAGCAAGATCGATTTCACGGTTAATGGGGCCAGACATGTTGTCGAAGCTGGCGACGATACTCCATTGCTTTGGCTCATCCGTGACAATCTCGGGTTGACCGGCACGAAATTTGGCTGCGGAGTCGGCGTTTGTGGCGCATGCACCGTACTCGAAAATGGAAAAGCAGTCCGCGCCTGTCAGGTTCCCGCGTCGGCAGCGTCGTCTCGCAGTTTTGTCACGATCGAAGGATTGTCGCCGGACGTGAGTCATCCGTGTCAGCGCGCGTGGCTTGAGGAGGAGGTCGCGCAATGCGGATATTGTCAGGCTGGAATGATCATGACCGTGTGCGGGTTGTTGCAGCAACATCCCGATCCGAGCGATGAACTCATCGACAACGTGATGTCCGACTCAGTTTGTCGCTGTGGCACATATCCCCGAATGCGCAAAGCGATACGACGTGCGGCGAATGAAATGCGCACGAAAAATCCATGATTACTTCGCGTCGAACATTTTTGAAAACAGCTGTCCTTAGCGGCGCATCGCTAGTCATCGGTTTTGACGGACGGCGTTTGCTTCAGGCGACCAATGCGAGTTCCGTGGGCTCATTTAAACCGAACGGATGGGTCTGCATCAATTCCGATGGCACTGTCATTCTGACGATTGGTAAATGCGAGATGGGTCAGGGCGTCCGCACATCGTTGGCCATGATTTTGGCGGAGGAACTCGAGGCAGAGTGGACACGGATCAAATTACTGCAGGCAAAACCGTCAGCTGACTCCGATCTCGGAACCGGCGGAAGCGACAGCATGGCGAGCAGTTGGAAACCGTTGCGACGGGCAGGAGCTGCCGCGCGCGAAATGCTAATCACCGCCGCCGCTACACGCTGGAAAGTCGATCGCGGCAGCTGTCAAGCGCTGCACGGTGCAATTGAGCACAGAGCAAGTGGACGGCGCCTCGAGTACGGTTCGTTAGTCGCGGAGGCAGCTAAAATGCAATTGCCGGAGAATCCGCCGTTGAAGAACGCGAGGGATTTCAAAATAATCGGTCGCCGTACCGCGCGGATCGACGGACCCGACATCGTCTCTGGCAAAGCGCGCTATGGAATTGACATCAAGGTTCCGGGAATGTTGTACGCGTCGCTCGAGCGGCCGCCGTTCTCAGGCGCGAAACTGAAGAACCTTCAGGAACATAAGGCTCGGGCTGTTAGCGATGTGAGGTCGGTGATCAAATTGCCGCGTGGAATCGCTGTCCTCGCGAATTCTACCTGGGCGGCGATCAAAGGCCGCACCGCGCTCGCGGTAGAATGGAGTGAGCCGCCAAAAGACGCTTTCGATTCGGACGCCCATTGGAAAAAGCTCGAAACCGCGTCGCGCGAAACGGGATTCGTTACCCGCAAGGAAGAACCTCCGCCTGAAACAGGCGCGATTACAAGAACAATCGACGCGACCTATTACTACCCATTCTATGCCCACGCGCCGGTCGAAACGATGAACTGCGTGGCGGACGTTCGAGAGAATCGCTGCACGATTTGGGCGCCCACACAGGCGCCGGAAAGATTGCAAAAGCAAGTTGCTCAACTGCTAGGAATCGCGCCGGCCGATGTGGATGTGAACATCACCCTGATTGGTGGTGGATTTGGCCGACGCCTCGGAGTCGATTATGCAGTTGAAGCCGCGGACATTTCGCGCGCCGCCAAAGCTCCGATCCAACTTCTCTGGTCGCGCGCTGACGACATGAAGCAGGGACATTTTCAGGCGGCATCCGTCCATTACCTTTCGGCTGGACTTGACGCGCAAGGAGCCCCTGTCGCGTGGAAACACACCAAGGCCGGATCGTTTCATAATATTTCGCCGCTCGATCCAAAAGAAATGCGCGACGCCGCGTGGTATCAGGACTGGTCGTGGGGATGCTATGATGTTCCGTATGCCTTTCCAGCGATCCAAACGGCCTATGTCGCGGTCGATCTTCCAGTAAAACATGGGCCGTGGCGATCAGTCTTCGCTCCATCAAGTGTGTTTGCCCGCGAATGTTTCATCGATGAAGTAGCACAAGCGCGGCATGCAGACCCGCTCGCGTTTCGTTTGGAAATGTTGAAAGGCGCCGACGTGCTTAAGGCCGGCTCCACCACAGTCGATCGTCGGCGGTTGCGTCGTGTCCTTGAAACTATTCGGGACAAATCTGCCTGGAACGGGGCTTCAATTAGCCAGGGCCATGGTCGCGGAGTCGCGTGCAACGCGTACGCCGGGCGCACTTACATCGCCTATGTTGTCGATGTCTCAATCGATCACGAAAATCATGTCCACGTCGAGCGGGTCGTCGCTGCCGTCGATTGCGGCCTCGTTGTTAATCCGGTCGGGGTCGAGCAACAAATGGAAGGCGGAATCATCTGGGGTATTTCGTCGGCGCTACAAGGTGAAATCACCTTCCGTGACGGCACGGCACAACAAAGCAGTTTCGCTGATTTTGCTGTTGCACGGATGCGCGATACTCCGGCAATGGAAATACACATCATTGATTCGGAGGCGCCGCAACCCTTCGGAATGGGCGAGCCACCAGTGCCGCCGATTGTTCCCGCGATCGCGAACGCCATTTTTTCAGCAACTGGAACACGGATTAGACGCCTGCCGTTTCGGCCAGAGCAAGTCAAACACGGCGCCGCCTAACGAGTCACGTTGTCGATTTAAATCAATTTATCCGGCGTGATCGGCAGATCGCGCACCCGTTTTCCGGTCGCGTTGAAAACGGCATTCGCGACTGCAGCTGGCGCCCCGACAATTCCGATCTCACCAATGCCGCGCGCCCCCAGGTCGGGCATGTGCGGATCAGGTTCATTGATGAAATCGATGTCGAATTCCGGCGTGTCCGCGTGCACGGCGACGTGGTAATCGGCAAGATTCGGATTAACGATTCGGCCGGTCTTCTCATCGGGAACCGTCGCTTCCATCAAGGCCGTGCTGAAACCAAACAACATTCCGCCCATGATCTGACTCCGGGCCAGGCGAGGATTGATCATTCGCCCCATGTCGTAAACACCGACCGCACGTTTCACCCGCACTTGCCCAAAGGAATCCACATGCGCCTCGACGAAGATCGCCCCGTATGACATGAACGAAAATTTCTTGCGCTCCTCGCTATTCGGTTCGGACATGAAGTCGGCTTGAATTTGTTCCCGGCCTGCACGCGCGAATAAATCAACCAACGCCCGGGCGTCGCCAGGCCAGCTCCCCGCCAGATCCACAACTTGCTTTTTCAACTGGCTGCACGCGCCCATGATCGCCGGCGCCACACTCGCCGTGAGCCACGATCCACCATTGTTTGGCGCTATGGGAAATTGCGAATCACCAAGTTCAAATCGGATTTTCTCAATTGGAATATTCAGCGTGTCGGCTGCGAACTGAGACATTGCAGTGTAAGTTCCGGTGCCGATCTCGTGTGTCGCGCTGCGCACGGTGACCGTTCCATCTTTGTTCAGAATTGCTGTTGCACCCGCCTTTTGTTGACCGGCTGGATAAACCGCTGTGGCCATTCCGAGACCAATTTGCGAGCCATCGGACGCGCGTATTGATCCTGGTTTTTTATTGCGCTTCGACCAGCCAAATTTCTCCGCACCGCGCTGATAACATTCCCGCAGCTTCTTACTGGACCACGGCCTGTTTTCATATTCGTCGATTTCCGCGTAATTGCGCAGGCGAAAATCGACCGGATCAATGCCCATTTCATGAGCGACTTCGTCCAGCGCGCACTCCAGCGCGAAGACGCCCGGCGTTTCACCCGGCGCGCGCATGGGACATGGCGTGGTCAAATTCAGCACAACGAGCCGGAGCGACACGTCCACGTTCGGACATGAATACAACAGGCGCGACATGTTGCCGCACGCCTCGGGGTACGCGTGAGTAGGTGAGGAATGCGTCGCCGTGGCGTGGCGCAATGCCACCAGATTTCCGTCTTTTCCCGCACCGATGGAAAATCTCTGTTCTGTTCGAGCGCGCTGACCAGCGGAATCGAACATCTGCGGACGTGTGAGAGTCAGTTTCACGGGCCGCTGGATCAATTTCGCCGCTGCGGCAGCGAGTAGAGTGTGGCTCCACTGAAATCCCTTCGATCCAAACGCGCCGCCGATGAATGGACAAACGATGCGCACATGGTCCTGTTGCAAACCAAAGGCATTGGCAACGACTCGTTGCAGTTGTTTGATCCCGCGCGTGCACTCGTGAATGAGCAGACCATCCGGCGTCTCCCATTCCGCTGTTGTCGAATATGTCTCGATTGGATTGTGATTTTCGATTGGTGTCGAATAAACGACGTCGATCTTGTGCGCCGCGGTCGCGAGTGCTGCGTCAACATCTCCGCGTTTGACCTGCAACGCATCGCGCCCCGCGAACTTCTCTGGCCAGGTCGCGCTTTTCTGCGCGCGCTCGTCACCGAGAGTCACCACCGGCGGTTGCGGTTGGTAGGCCACCTGGACAAGGGACGCTGCATAAGTGGCTTGTTCAAAAGTTTCCGCCACGACGACGCCGAGATGTTGTCCCGCAAAGTAAATCGCATCGTCCTGCAACGGCACGCGGCTCTCTCCCGGCGCGCCTGCTCTGCTCAGGTCGTCCGGATACGGTCTGAAGTGTGGCGCGTTTTCACGGGTTAGAATTCCGATCACGCCCGGCGCTGATTTGGCCACGGAGATATCGATCTTTGCGACGCGTCCGTTGGCGATCGCGCTTTGAACCAGCGCGCCGTAAGCAAGCTTCGGTCGCGGGAACTCGGCTGCGTAAGTCGCCTCTCCGGTGACTTTGAGCCTGCCGTCAACCCGTGCAAATGGTTGGCCGATCACAGTCGCGCTCATGATGACATCTCCGCGACCGTGCCCAAACCACGGACGATCGCGCGCTTTGCGAGCTCAATCTTAAAGGCGTTGTATTTGTAACCTTTCGCTGCTGCGAGTTCGGCTTCGGCTGCAGCGCGAAAAGTTTTTTCGTCAGCAGTCTTCCCGATCAGTTCTTTCTCCGCGGCATTCGCGCGCCACGGTTTGTGAGCTACCCCTCCAAGCGCAACGCGCACGGCATTAATTTTCTTGTTCGGATCTAGATCCAGCGCCGCGGCCACGCTCACCAGCGCGAATGCGTAGCTGGCGCGGTCGCGCACTTTTAAGTAATGCGATCGCGCCGCAAAAGACATCGCTGGAAGATCAACCGCAATGATGAGTTCCCCCAGGGCGAGATTTGTGTCTCGCTCGGGCGTGTTTCCAGGCAGGCGATGAAAATCCCCGAACTTAATCTCTCGTTCGCCTTTCGGGCCGCGCACACGCACGATCGCATCAAGAGCTGCCAGCGCGACACACATATCGCTCGGATGCGTGGCAATGCATTGTTCGCTCTGGCCGAGAATCGCGTGAATACGATTGTAACCATCGAGCGCCCCGCAACCGCTGCCGGGTTTGCGCTTGTTGCATGCCGGAAACGCAGGATCGTAAAAGTAATAACAGCGCGTGCGCTGCAACAAATTGCCGCCTACCGTCGCCATGTTGCGCAACTGCGGACTCGCTCCCGAAAGGAGCGCCTCGCTCAAAACCGGGTAACGCGTTTTGATTAGTTCATGCTCCGCTACATCGGAATTGCGTGCCAGCGCGCCGATGCGCAAACCTTTATCCGGGAGCTCCTCGATTTGCCCGAATGGCAGACGATTGATATCGACCAACCCGTTAGGCGTCTCTACGCCCATTTTCATCAGGTCAATCAAGTTCGTTCCGCCACCCAGGAATTTTCCCTGCGGTTTGCTGAAAATGGCAGTGACGGCCTGATCTGCGTCTGCTGCGCGTAAGTACGTGAACGGATTCATAAGGGTTGTGCCGATCCGTAGGGCAACCGATCGGATTCCCTTCCCGCTTTGCCAGGCTGAGCGCCTGCGCTACAATCGCCGCGCGGCGCGAGATTAAGACAAGTTTTCATGTGCGTGGCTTTGTTTTCGCCTCCTTAATAGCGGCCAGAATGTTCGGATACGCGCCGCAACGGCAGATGTTGCCGCTCATCCATTCGCGAATTTCGTCGTCGTTATTCGTGTGCCCTTCTTGTACGCACGCCACTGCAGAGCAAATTTGCCCGGGTGTGCAGTAGCCGCATTGAAATCCATCCTGCTCGATGAACGCGGCTTGCATGGGATGCAACTCGTCGCCATTCGCGAGTCCTTCGATCGTTGTGATCTCGTCGCCTTCATGCATCACCGCCAGTGTCAGGCATGAATTAATGCGTCGCCCATTCACAAGCACAGTGCAGGCGCCGCATTGGCCGTGATCGCATCCTTTTTTTGAGCCTGTCAGTTGCAGTCGCTCGCGCAATGCATCGAGCAACGTCACCCGTGGATCGACATCGATCGCGTAACCCTTGCCATTGATTCTAAGGTGTACACTTATCGAATCGGCCGACGCTCCAGCTGCGCTCGTTGAATCGGCTGGGTCGACCGGAGCGGAACTGAGAAGACTCGGACCAATTGCAATTGCCGCACTGGTTCCAGCGACTTGTTTTATAAACTTTCTCCGCGTCTCTGGATCACCGAGAATCCAAAATTCGTTCAATCCGTCGGCATCAGATTGAAAAGGCTCCTCCGATTCCCTCGCCATGCTTATGAAATCGCATGAGAGCCAGAAAAAGGTTGGTCGACTTTCGACACGGCTTCGGCGTTTGGTCTTGGACGTTTGCTGTTGTGCGTTCGGTTTTGCTTCCGAACTAGACCTGAAACGCTAAACGTCCAACGCCGAACATCTAATTAAGAGGAAATAGCGGGTGACGGGAATTCGACGTAATGATTACGGCGCCGCTCTGCGACATGATCAGCAATTAGTTTACTCGCGTCCAATTCCGTAGAGCAATGTGAAACTCCGTGCGCGCCAGGCTCGCTAAGAGGTCGAGTGCTGTTTTCCCTTTAATACAAGATCGCGTACCGACGGGGGCGGCGTGAAGACTCTCCGATCGACGTCATTGAACGTAACGGAGCTGTAGATCGTAACCTGCAACACGGTCCAATCGCCACCGGACTTCGATTTGATCTTGACGACTTGTTTCATCGGGACGAGCACACCGTCTATCTTTCGATAGTCGGAAAAAATCTCATGCGTGAGACCCGAGCCGCCGCGCCATTCAGAGTCGAATTCGTAGCCGACTAGGAGTCCGGTCTTCTGGTCGTAGAAATGGTCGTTCGTTTTGCCCCAATTGTTGATTCCGTGCAAATGATAGCAGCGCTGACCCTCGTAATCTTCCAAGCCGGCTGTCTGCATGGATTTGAACCAGGTCAGCTCGTCCAGCGGGTAGTAAAAATCCGCGTCTCGTTTCGCGGATTCGCGTTCATCGCCAGTCGTTATCGCTGGGCCACTCCTGGGATCGAAGCTCCAGGCCAGCTCGCCATCGAATCCACTCAACACCTCTCCCTTGTTGTCAGGCAATGAGACCTTTTCCAAGCGCAGGAAAGGCGCGCTCGCATAAAAGACGAACGGCAGCATCACTACTTTGCTAGGCCCATGGACCTCATTCGTGCCCTTCATTGTGCTAGACGTATGCCGCCGGAGCGCGGCCTCTCCGCCCAGAGCTTCATCGTACTTCGCCACAATCTCCTTGGCGCTCGGTAACGTGCCGCCCGTCTGCGTCTGGCCACACAACTGTGGGAGGATCGCAGCGCCAATACCCAGCACCAGTACTATCGCGAGAGCTTTTCCTGATTTCATTTTTATGCGAGAATAAATCAGTTACAGATACTGAAAGCGAGCGTTTTCATCTCTCAACACTCAACCACAAACCCGCAACCTGGACTTCAGATCAGCCTGCGATTTAATATCCGCACCGAGCAGTTAGCCAAGCGAGCGCCGCGATTTTGTTCCATCACCAGCAAAACGACTCAAATGCCTGGCTTGATCGCTCCAGTAACTGCTCGAGTTTTCTTTCCACGCCCAAGGGCAGGCGCGGATCAAACTAACCGGCGCTGGTGACCTCTCGATCAAAAGCAGCTGCATCGTGGATCTCGCACTTGGCTCCCTTTTGCACAAAATCAGAACAGCTTAAAGAAGATACAGGCTGCATTCGCCTGGTTAGATATCAGCATGTGGATTCCGCTGAGTGGCCAAAAATGCCCCTACGCTCGGTGGTGCCGCCAGCAAGATAGCCGCGACAAGCTGCTGAGTGCCTCGCGCAATGTCCAATACATCCGGCGAGCGGAAAATTAGTGTAAGGCGAAGTGCAAGGCCAACAACGTATAGGGCAACCAAAAGCCAGCGGGCCCAAGGTTGACCACGCCACATTGCATAAAGGAGCGCCGCTACGGCGCAGAAAGCGAGAATCGTACCAGCGAAGAACGGGATACTATCGCTTTCCGCCGGGAGAACGACGAAGAGAAGGTTCCCCAGCAGTGTAATAACGACGGTGGTCAGAACCAGGCAGCGACCGCGATCTACGGAACTTATACGATGAGCGACGTGATGTTCAACATCTAACGAGAAAGCGTCTTCGCCTTGTCCGCGGCAACGGTGAGGAGGGTCTGAACCGCGGGCTGCTGAAGAACCTCTGCTGTAGGGAGACGAAGAAATCGCGTCTGTTTGCCAGAGCCGAGAAGCATCTTTGCCGGATCTGGAAGGCTGGCGCGGCGGATAAAGCACAATCCGACTCCATTGGCGGCGGCTGCGATAGAGACGATGCAGTCCGAAGGGCGCTGTGTCGGCCCGAAACCGATGACAAAGAAATTGTAGTTGTCGTAAGCGACTTCGGTCGCGGTCGGAAAGGGCTTTCGCAGCGCTTTGCGTACGGCACGAATGACCGCCTGATGCTTTGGCTCGAACTTACCGATGAAATTCTGCAGCTTGTCGTTCGGGGTCCGCTGACTTGATGGTAGTAACGCGCGGCATAGACCTAACGAGATTAGTCGAAATTCCGAGTATCGCCATATGCCTCGCCGAGCGGAGAAACATGGTATTGCGGTGCTTCCAGGATGGCGTCCTTGGTCACGTTCACGAATACCTTGGATTCCTCGTAACTGATCCGGTCGATATGCTTCGGTGAAATCACGATTTCCTTGCCGGAATACCAATGGCCGGTCTCCACAACCAGGTGACAAATAGCCCAACTCTTGTCGTCCATGATAAAATCAATGACGTGGCCGATCGCTCCTTCGCTGGTTTGGATGGGGTAGCCGCTAAGAGCCCGTGTGCTTTGCAGATGGAGATCGTCGCTTGCTCGCTTACTCGGCATAAGATGCGGCGGCGGCGGAGCCTCGGGGAAACCGCCCACGCCCCACGTTTCGACCCCGTCCCAGTATGCCTGATATTGTAGCGAGACTGGCTTGTGCGACTCACTCGCGGGACTGTTTTCAATCTGTTGTCGAGTCAGATTCACGAGCAGGCAGTCGGCGTCTTGACGCAGGTTTCCGAAAGCATGGGGAGAAATCAGCACCAAGCGGCCCGATAGCCATGAACCTGTGTCCGCGACAACATAGCGGATAGCCCATTGTTGATCACTAAAATAGAAGTCCTTCACATGGCCGATATCGCCGTCAGAGGCACCGAGCTTTTTTCCGTAAAGCTGCCTAAGGCTTCGCAACATAACTTTATCCTTTCTGACGACGGGTTTGATCTATCCAGACCGTGCGACCAGATACCTGAATTCGCAAGCGCCGGCCCAAAATGCCACAACGGCGAGTGCCAGCGAGGCCTGATGCGACCCATGATGCCGTCGCCAATCAGCAACAGGGCGCCGAGCTCAATGACACGTAATGTGCAAAGCGAGCGCAAAGCAGACGAGTGCCAATGTAATTAGTGCTTGTGGAATGCTTGGTTTCATATCCGGGGAGTTCGGAAAAATCTCGCCGGCTTGTCGGGGCAATTCGCCACCAGCTTGAATCGCTGATTCGAGTTCGAGAAACGCTGTCGGCTTTCGTCGGCGGTAACGATGAACCGGTTTCGATTGTCGCAATGCACTCGAACATCGCCTTCAATTTTGTCAACTCAAGTTGGATGCAGGCTTGCACGACGGTTGAGGCGCAGGACTAAAGTCCAATATGCGGCTGTCGGGAGTGATGGTAAATCGCCTTCTATTACGTCATCCGACGTCTCAACGCACTTTCGGCCGGTTCTGAAAAGCCGGTTGGGGACTTTGGTGACATTTCTGTGGCAATGCTTGCGCGGTCGGATTTCGCAAACATGCATTATGCTGACCGCTCGTTCTTGCGCTTCCAGGCTCGCAGCCATTCGTCAGCTTTGCGCTGCCCGGCCTCTATCTCTTCAGCGTCTCGCATCAAGTCATTTCTCGAAGAGCAGCTCCCCGGCGCGGAGTGTGGCTTTGACGACTGCCTTGATGAGCGTAACACGCAGCTTCCCTTCTTCGAGTTCGAGGATGCCGTCAATCGTGCAGCCCGCTGGCGTCGTTACCGCGTCTTTCAACAGCGCTGGGTGGTCTCCCGTCTCCAGCACCACGCTCGCTGAGCCCTTCATCGTCTGCGCGGCCAGCAACGTGGCCACCTCTCGCGGCAGGCCGACTTTGACTCCCGCCTCTGCCAGCGATTCCAAAATGATGTACGCAAACGCCGGACCGCTCGCCGAGAGTCCGGTAACCGCGTCCATGTGCTTCTCGTCGACCACCACCGTGCGGCCCACCGCGTCGAACATGGCGCGGGCCATCTCCAGATGCTCAGCTGCCGCGTGTGCGCCCCGGCAAATCCCCGTCATTCCGCAGCCCACCGCCGAACACGTGTTGGGCATCGCCCGCACGACGGGAACCTTCGGGCCTAGGTGGTGCTCGATGTAGCTGGTGGGCACTGAAGCCGCCACCGAAATCACCAGCGCTTTCTCACCAACATGCGGCCGGATCTCCTCGAGCACTTCACGAATCAGTTGCGGCTTGACGCAAAGCAGCACAATGTCGGCCCCCGCGACAGCTTTGCGATTGTCGGATGTCACCCCTACGCCAAGATCCTTGCTGAGAGTGGCCGCTTTATCGCCGTGGAGTACCGTTGCACTCACACGGTTTGCCGAAAACAGCCCCTGCTTGAGATACGCGCGAAGAAGAATGCCCCCGAGTTTCCCGGCGCCGAGGACAGCGAGTTTCTGGTCGGATGGTTTGCGTGTCATAGTCCCAGCATTGTTGACGACAACGCTTGGAGGGTCAAAGGCGCAAGATGATGCTTGAGCTCGAAAAGCGCATACCCCGACCGTAGGATGGCGCTGCGTAGGCCCCTATCAAAAGACTGTTAGCCCGTACTAATCCGCGCGGATGGGGATGAATTCATGATTCTTTCTCAACGGACGCTTCAGTCGCTTTGATTATGGCGAAAACGGCATCGCCTTCTTTGAGGTTCATCCGCTTGACCGAGCCGGTTGTGATGATCGAAGTCACCTGCCCAGCGGCGGTGTTGATAACAATTTCTGAGACGACCTTGTCGGATACAATCTGCTCAATCGTGCCGGGTAAATGATTTCGGATGCTCGTGCTCATCACAATAAAGATCAGCTACGGCTCCGTTGTAGCACGGCAATAACGTCGTCCAGACTCCAAATGTCTCCACTATGCAACGTGCACAAGATTCGGGTCGACTCTGACAATAAGCGGTGAGCGCGATGCACCAAAATGGCTTGCCTAAATACGCCAGCGGTGGCTGATCTTGGTCTCGTGATCTCTTATGAAAGTGGCCATATTTCTCACCTTCCTTACCTGTCTCGTCCTGATTGCCAGGCAACTGCATCGAGCACCGGAAGGGTTCGAAGATGAAAAAGGCTTTCATTATGGGAGAAGACAGGTTCGACCCCGGGCGCTTCAAAAACCTTTTGAACACCCTTCCAGGGGCAAAGACAGCTGAGGTACTCCGAGCGTTCTAGCAGCCTCCAGCGTGACAACGTTTTCACCAGCACCGCTGAGGAGCGGTTGCGCGAGCGTGTCCACGTTCGATTGTTCGCTGGATGATGCCGAGGAGCTTGGAGCATCAGGAAATGGGCAGCATTGGACAACTTATGAGTAGGTCCAAGGCCGTCCTAGGATGATAGTTGAAGCTAACAAGCAAGGTAAAGTATGAAGAAAACGATATTCGTAACAGCGATGTGTGTCGGACTCGTCGCTATGATGAGCGCCCGCGCCGCTGAGAAGGCGGAAAACCCAAGTCTAGCCATCCTGTCGGACAACAAGGCCGGCGCGAGCGAGAAAGTCAGTGCAATTGAAGCCTACGTTCGGAGTGTGGAAAAGAATATTTCCTCTTCCGAACGCGAAGAACACATGCTCTCCCCCGATGAGCTGAAGAACGTAACGAATGAGAATTGGACGAAGATCCATACTTACTCTGATGGTGCGGACCTGAAGCGGATGAAACTCTATCCGCCCGCGGGTTCACAAAGGACAGAGGAGTTTTACTATGACGATGGCACACCGGTCTTCGTCTTTCTGGAAGCGAACGGAGCTGGCAAAGAGAATCACGATCAAAATGCCACTGGAGATAAATACTATTTTACCGATGGAAAATTGATCGCGGCCACTGCTGCCGACGGCAAATCGATAGATGTTAAAAAGCGCAGAAGCGAAAAAGATAAGCGAGAAGTTGCAGAAAGAATCTGAAGCTTTTCGCGCTGCGGTAAAATAATTTTCCGGCATGCTGTGCTTTATGAACCTACGTTGAAATCAACGTAGGTTCGCCACGTCGAAACTCACGGCTCAACTTGTCGCAAGCAATGGAGAATGCCCGCGGCGTGACTCTTTCAAGTTCAAAAAACACGGTCAGCTTTTCTTCACTACGAGCGACGAAACGCTTTCTGTCGTCGCGATGTGCGTCAGCAATCCAGACCGTGCGCCCGCAAGAATCCACGGCTGAGAGGCAGCCCCAAACTCCAACCGGCTTTGCTGAGTTCGTCGGCGATGATTTCCCAATATTTCATTCT
This sequence comes from Candidatus Dormiibacterota bacterium, assembly GCA_035472675.1. Taxonomy (GTDB): domain Bacteria; phylum Verrucomicrobiota; class Verrucomicrobiia; order Chthoniobacterales; family UBA10450; genus Udaeobacter. The sequence goes on along the minus strand of DATIOX010000099.1, from coordinate 4,343 downwards.
GTGTCGAGCCTGGCCCCTTTGCGTAGAACAGCCTGGTTGAGCTTTACTGTTTTTTCGGTGCGAGCGAGGCGACGATTTTCTCGAAGCGCGAATCGCCGCGCAGCGGATCCCAAAACGGGTCGAGACGGATCTCGCCATAGGAGACCCCTGCGGGAAGTTTTGCCAGTGTTTCCAGTTGCTGGATCGCCTCATCATGTTCTCCCGTCCAGGCACAGATCACCGCATAAAAATAAAGGACTTCTGTGCCGTTGAGCGCGTCTTCGGTTGAAGGGAGAAGCTCGACTGCCCTGCGACCTTCACGCAGCGCTTCTTCTTTCCGCCCAAGCGATGCATCTATCAAACCCAGGAAACAGAGCTTCGAAGCGTCATCAGGCGCTGCTCGGACTGCCTCTTCCTGCTGCGCGCGCGCGGCGCTAAAGGCCGCGTACGCGCCGGCTGCGTCTCCTTTCATGCGAGCGACTAATGCCGTAGCGTAAGCCGGGCTAAATTTCACCGCGCCGATTCCTCTCGCATTCATCACCGGATAATCCAGCGTGGCGAGGGCGCTCTCGGCGGCGACAGGGTCGCGTTCGCACAGACTGACAAAGAAGCGGCCGCGCGTCAGATCTCTCGCCGATGCAGGATTCTCGGCGAGAATTTTGTCGAGAACCGCATGCCATGGACCGGTATCAGCTTGTTCATGGAAGTCGATCCAGACAGGGAGCAACCGCGCATAATTGTTTTTTGTCGGGAGAGCAAGGCCGCGATTAGCAATCGCCCTAGCTCGCTCATAGTCGCGTGCGCAAAGATAAGTGAACCCGGTCCCGAAAAGGATATCATTATTTCGGGGATCCAACTCCACTGCACGCTCCAGGTTCCGCAGGGCATCATTCCACCGCGCTTGTCTTCGATCGATGTACCCGGTCAGTTCAAAGATTCGCGCGTTATTTGGCATGGTGCGAAGAGCAATAGCGAGCTCGACTCGGGCGCGATTGTAATCGAGGTAACCATAGTAAAAGTGCAGAGCCGAGGCGAAGTGTGCCTCGCCCGAATCCGTGTTCAGTCGCAAAGCGGAATTTACTGCCGCCTTTGCTAACTCCAGGCGGCCAGGCGTGTGATCGAGCGCATTCCAGTAAATCGCATCGTGGGCCCTGGCCAACTGGCAATATGCCAGAAGAAAAGTCGCGTCCCGCGCGATCGCCTGATTGAGTAACTCGACGGCTCTGAAAAGATTCGTCTCGCTGCTAAGACCGTAATAAAGAGACTCTTCGATCAAAGAGGCAGCGTGGACATAAAGGTCGTAGGCAACAAGGTCTTTGGTTGGGTGCTCTTCCATCGCTATCTTTTCGTAAGCTGAAACCTTGGCTCGAAGCCGACTTGCGACCGAATGCGCCACGTCCGCCTCGATCGCGAACACTTCATTCAAATCGCGATCGTATTCCTCCGCCCAGACGTGTGTGCCGGTGCGAGCATCCACGAGACGTGCATTGACGTGCACCTTGCCGCCGTAGCGGCGCACCGTGCCGTCCAGCAGGTGTAAAACGCCCAGCGCTTTCCCAATCTTGCGCGGATCCTGATTACCACGGTAATTCATGACGCTGGTGTGGCTGATGACCTTGAGGTCGGAAATTCCTCCCAGCTTGGTCAAAACGTCGTCCTGCACGCCATCGGCAAAAAATGCGTCGTCTTTGTTATCGCTCAGGTTTTCAAACGGCAAGACGGCGATGCTTTTCTCCTGTCTTGCAGCATTCGAAGTTGATCCCTCGATTGCCGAATGGGTGCGCAGTGACGGAAAAACGAAAAACGCCGTCGCGCCGAAAACTAGGATAGCGATGGCTGCCAGAGCGACAATGGCCCGACGCGTGCCGCTTGCTTCGCCAAGCGGAGCAGACGTTTTCACTCGGTAAATAGAATAACATGAAACGGCGTTCTGGTGGCAAGACATTGTGGCCGTAATCAGAGATCCCGAGGACGAGCTGAGTATTAGCGCCAAGTCCCGTGAACGACTCACCGCATTCTTGGAACTACAGGCGGCGATTCGCGCTTACAGTCGGCGAAATTCCTGCGAAAGCCCGCGCCCGTAAAAACGGGAATACATAATTTCAGGGCTAGAAAATGAGTACAACCAATGACTTTCGAATCGATTAAGGTGGGTGTTTTGAGGCGCTTGCGAAACACATCGAACGGCGGCTTAAAAGAACGGGCATTCTGCGTCGTTTTTGAGGATGAGATAGAGCGCTGCTGGTCGCGGAGAAACCTCGGAGATACAGAAGGACGGGAGCAAATCCAAGCTTTTGCCAAATCTCATGGGTGGAGTGTCTCCATCCATGATTTCGAATCTGGTCGCATAGGGGAAATATTTCTGCCATTCTAGAACTGCGCTCAACTGTCACCAATATGTCACTGGACAGGGCTGAGAAGGCGCTGGCATTCTGTTGTGTCACCGGAGGAAATCAATCATGATCAAACTATTCCCTTGCCGCCGTATCTTGCTTTCGCTCGCCCTGGGGTCATCGCTGCTCGTTTCGCGGGCCGGCGCTGACGTTACGTTGCTCGCTGTTGGGAGTCTTACCGGCTCGCGCGCGGGTTCCAACGTGGATTTGTCCGGGCTTACCTACTCCCTCGAGAATGGGGCTCCTGCGAATCTGCTCGGCGGTCTGGGATCAGGTCTGACTTATGCCTCCGCAAATACGTTTCTCGCTCTCCCCGACCGGGGCCCTAACGCAATTCCTTTCGATTCTGCCATCGACGACACCGCCAGTTATATCAACCGTTTTCACACCATCAAGATGGAGTTGAATTCCAGCCCCAACCCGGCAGGCTTGCCGTTCACGCTGGTCCCGCGAATGATGAGCACGACCCTGCTGTGGAGCGGGACTGACCTTGTTTACGGCAGTGGCACCAATTTGGGCGTTCCCTCGGGCGTTCCACCCGTGAACGATCTCCTTCACCACTTCTTCACAGGACGCTCCGACAACTTCGATGCCAGTCAAAACTCCGGAAACCCGAACGACGCTCGCTTCGATTCGGAAAGCATTCGGATCTCCAACGATAAAAGGACCGTATTCATCTCTGATGAGTATGGTCCCTATATCTATCAGTTCGACAGGTCCACCGGAGAACGAATCCGCTCCTTTAACTTGCCCGATGAATTTTATGTAACGGTCCTCAAGCCGGTGGGGTGCTGACGAAATCTCTCTTAACAGCAACGGCCGAACTGCCAACAAGGGAATGGAAGGTTTGGCGATGACACCAGATGGCAGTACGCTAGTTGGCATCATGCAGGCTGCCTTGATACAGGATGCCAACGAGGGAGGAGACGCAGCCAAATTGTTGCGAATCGTGGTCATTGATATTGCGTCCGGCGACGTTACTCACCAATATGCATACAAGCTCGCTACCGGCAGCGGTGTGAGCAAAATACTTGCCCTCAACAACCATGAATTCCTGGTCGACGAGCGTGACGGCAGGGGCGCGAAGGCGGCAACAATTTGACGAGCAACGACGCGCGCGTGAAGCAGATCTTTAAAATTGACCTGGACGGAGCGATTGACATAGCCGGAATGGATGGAACGACCGCGGTCGGCAATGCTGTTGCGAAGACCCTTTTCCTGGACGTTGTCCAGGTTCTCGTTAACAATGGGTTCAGCGCCACTTTCGATATTCCGTCGAAGATCGAAGGTTTGACGTTCGGCCGCGATGTCACACGAAGAGGCCAAACGTTTCATACGCTTTGGGTGGCCAACGACAACGACTTCGTGAACGAGACGGGAGATACGCCACCAGTCGCGAATCCCAACCAGTTTTTCGTGTTTGGCTTTACCGACGCCGATCTTGGCGGGTCGGTGTTCGTGCCTCAGTTTTGACAAATTCGTTTGATTGCCCATGCCTCTGCTTCGACCCGTTCCGGACCTTGCTAATTGAAGATATCCGATGGCGTGACGGCTTGAATCGCACTTCCGTCGGCAGGCGGAAGTGAGGCGTCGTTCTTTTCAGACTATCTAGCCCTGCCGTGATAAGTCTCGACATTCACATGGCGATTCAAACGTAACTAGCGGCGCTGCTGCTTCGTGCCGCTAAGAAAAGCAACCGCAATCGTGAACGTTGCACATATAATCCGACGTCCTGAAAAAGGTTAACGACGTTTCCGCGTCCGCGGACAACCTCAGCGAAACCATGCTGTCAGTCCGCGGATTCAATCGAACCAATTGTGAAAGCACTTCCTCTTGGGTGCCTTTGCAGGTGGAGGAATCGTCCCGGCTGTTGTCGGTTGTGGAGATACCTTACCGATGTCGATAGGTTTTGCAGCATATGTGGTGTCTCGCCACGAGCAGTTGGCGGGAGTGCATGTATTCCTGGAACGA
>DATIOX010000098.1:0-2985 GCA_035472675.1 Candidatus Dormiibacterota bacterium | reverse complement strand
GCGAAGCCGGGGATCGAGAGTACAAAATTGCGCACGAGCCGGTGCAGCACGCCGAAATGCTGGCGACGCAGCGGAAAGCGCCATTGGAGCAGCAGCATCGCAAGAAATATGCATGCCAGCAGTGGCCTGCCGACGTAGTCCATCAACGGAATTTTTGACATTGGAATTCGTATGGTCGAAAGCGGCACGGGCGGCACGCCTGCCACTACAGTCACGCGTGATCAATACCCTGCGATCTCTTGTTGTAGAGGCAGCCGTGTCGGCTGCATTTCGTGACGAGCCGCGGTAATTCTATCATCGCCGCATGCGAACCGACAATGACGAGCTAATGTGGCGAGGCTCTCTTCACGCGCCAATGCGCCGAAACTCGAATGTGGTCTCGGGTTTGATTACTTCGCCGTTCATCTCAAGCAGCGGATAGGCGAGAAAATTAATTGGTCCACTCGCAGGCTCGGGGTCGACGACGAGGTCGCGCCCCTTGGTTAGTTCAAAACGATTAGCCGGGTTATGCCCGAAGTAGTAATCCGCCAGCTTTGGATTCTTCCACGCCTCGCTGATATCCACCGGAACCCACTGTCTGTCTGCCAGGAACTCCGCCCAGCAATGATAGCCCTCGATTGTGCCTTCGTTTTTGTCGGCGGGAATGGTAGCGCCAATGGCAAAACGAGCAGGTATCCCAATGCTTCGCGCCAAGGCGATAAAATAAGCGTGAAAATCGGTGCAGTTGCCGGTGCGCACATCGCAGGCGTACATGGCGTCGCCACGGCCCCAGCCGGTGCCTGACTTATCGTATCGCATTCGGCCAATCACGTGGCCATAGAGCGCTTTTGCGCGTTCGATGTCATCCGTTTTTCCCGCCACCGCTTTCTGAGCGAGCGTTCTGAACGTTTCATTAATCGGCACGAGCTTTTCCGGGTGCAAGTAACGTGCAGCTTCTGTACTGCTTGCAGGGTAGATGGCTTTTTCCTTGCGAGTCACACGGTATCGGACCTCGATAGTTTTGCCGCTATCCGCAGGCTGCGGATAAATCACGCAGATGTCATTGGCGTAATCGCGGTCCTGCACCTTTTCCCATTTCATTGGAATGTTGAGCTCTTCTTCGATCACGGTTTGAAAGGCATCTGTCTTGGCCAGCGGTATCCAGACACGAGTCTCCCCTTTGATCTCCGGAAGTTTAACTCGATAGACGAACTCGAATTGATCGGTGCCTTTGACGATGCCTGGATTGTCCGCTGCGCTCATCGCAAGCGCGCTGACCAGGAAAGACACAGGGAGAATTAAAGACCGCATGAGAACTCCATGCTTGTCAGCAGTTTGAGATCGTCTTTTTTTTGACCTCAGCCTGCCGACACCTTGTGCCACTTTCCATTCTCTTCCTTCCAATCGTAGAGCGGTTTGCCGTCGATCTTGTGAACTGACGTGTCGGTGACCTTCATTTTGCCAGGCTGTCCGGTTAGGAAGAAATCAATGTCATAGGTTTTTCCGTCTGCTGCCTTCATGTCCACACAGGCAAAATATTTGCCTTCTCCAAGATCGGAGAGTCGATCGTCGTGCACTCGTATCAAATCGAGAGCAAGATCCTGGCCCTCGTACTTGACGTGGAATTTGCTATCGGTGCTCTTCTTACTTTTCGCGTCGATGTTTTGCTTGATGCCGGCTGAAATATCAGCCGTGCTAACCTGTTTCCCCGCGCCTTCCTTGGGATGCTCGCCGCTTTTCTTTGGATGCTCAGGATGTTCCTGGGCAAGGATGGGTGCGGCCGGTGTAAAGAGTAAAGCAACAGCTACTGCAATAATCAGTCTTGAGATCATATGAATTCCTCCGTTCTTAGCTTCGTCTGTTGATAGTTACGTGGATGCTTCGCCAGCTTTCTAGCATAAAAGCAAAGACAGCAAGCGGGTTCGCACCTCTACTTCTTACGAGAGGCGTCATGCGGCCGTTGTATTCCCTGGATTAATATCCCGACAACTGATTTGGTGAAAAACACTCGAACGAAGTTCTCAGTAATTGTTCCGACCCTTAATGAGGCGGCACTTATACGCCGATTTCTCCAGCATTTGCGTGACCGAGCACCCGACGCGGAGATTATTGTCGCCGACGGCGGAAGCACCGATGATACAGCTGATCTCAGCGTAGGCTTTTGTGATCAACTCGTTCGAAGCCGACCCAATCGGGCGGTGCAAATGAACATGGGGACGCGTGCCGCCCATGGCGATGTGCTCTGGTTTGTGCATGTTGACGCGGAAGTCCCGCAAGGATGCTTGAATGAAATCGCGCGTATTCTAGAGGACCCAAACGTGGTAGGCGGTTACTTCCGGATTCGGCTGCCGCAAGGCGCCGTTTATCGATTGACGGACAATTTTGCGCATTACGCAGGCCTCCTGCTGCGAATCCGATGCGGCGATCATGGATTTTTCTGCCGGCGCAATGCCTTTAACGATTTAGGTGGTTTCCCAGAAGTGCCTCTGATGGAAGACGTAGAATTTTTTCGTCGACTTCATCGCTCGGGACGCGTGGTGTACAGCGACAAACGCATTGTGATAAGCCCCCGCCGCTACGAGGCTGTTGGACGCACACGTGTGACGCTGGCTTACGGATTGATCGCAATGCTTTACATTTTCGGGGTGCCACTATCGAAACTCGCATCGATTTACAAGCGTACCTGCTGCGCCGACCAAAATAGATTCACGCAATCTGCGGCAGACTGAGCTGGATGCACGCAACAAGATCGCTTCGTCCGTTCTATTTGTACAAGGGCAGCAAATAAAAGGAGGCATTCATGAAACTAACTAGCCTTATTATTACGTTGGTGACGGCTACGGCTCTTGCCGCGCTCGGGCAGGAGGGAACACTGCAAGAGGTAAAGCACGGAGCCAAGAAAGCAGGGGAAACAGTCAAAAACGGACTTGAAACTGCGGGCAAAAAAACTAAGGAAGCTGCTGAAACGGTCGGAGAAAAAACGAAGGAAACGGCCGAGACTGTTGG
>DATIOX010000097.1:0-5899 GCA_035472675.1 Candidatus Dormiibacterota bacterium | reverse complement strand
GGTCTCCAATAACCAGAGCACGGCCTTGCCTTTGTCCCAATCGATATCCGGCAGCAGTTCGTAAACTTGTTTGCCGTGCATTTTGCGCAACTCTCGATGTCGCGCGGCCACTTCGCTTACCGCTCGCTCTACTTTGGGAACGTCGCTTTCATTCACGTTGCGGTAATGCGCGGCGACGGAGAAACGTTTCCGTTCCAGGCGCGCGCCGGGGATTCCAGCAAGCTGTTTACAAAGTTCCTTTTCTATCATGTCGAGCTTGGACAGAAACTCCGTGGCCATTTCTTTGCGTAGTCTGCGAGGGCCGGCGATATCAAATCCGTGGCTGCCAGCGTAAACGATCGCGCCGATGTTCACACGCTGACGAACATCATCGAGGTCGCGGCCGCTGAGGATGGCGACTGACGCATGCGTATCTAGCGCTTGCACCGCCTGCCGCATGGAATCAGAGAGCAACGCTTTCTCTGGGTGGCTGACGATCGGCGTAAGGGTGCCGTCGTAGTCGAGAAAAACGGCGAGCTGCCTGTTGCCGCCCGCGATGTCTTGAACGTGCTCCAGTGCGGAAGGAATCATATTCCATTTAACAATTTGGCGATTCGAGATTCGAGAATCGAAATTCTATAAACTATCAACTATAAGCTAACGAGTATGAATCGCCTGATCGTCGTCTCCAATCGATTGCCGTTCGCGCTGGATTCGACGGGGGAAGACCTTTGGACTGTCACGCCGGCTGCCGGAGGACTCGTCTCCGCGGTCGAGCCGGTGCTGCGCGAACGCGGTGGAACCTGGATCGGCTGGCCCGGAACCGCGGGCGAAATTCCAAAGACGCTATTCGCCGAAGCCACGCGTGACGCCGGTTACAAGGTAGTGCCAGTTGCCCTTAGCGAGATTGAGCGCGACGAATTTTACTACGGCTACTCAAACGGAGTCATCTGGCCGCTGTTTCACGATCTGCAAAACTTTTGCAATTTTGAGCCGGCATATTGGCAAGCTTACAAGGAGGTGAACGAGCGTTACGCCGACGCGATTGCTCGCTGCTCGCAACCTGACGACTTCATCTGGGTGCACGATTATCACCTGATGTACGTCGCGCAGGCATTGCGCGAGCGCGGTTTACGCGCAGCCTTGACGTTTTTCCTGCACATCCCATTCCCGCCGTATGACATTTTTTCAAAGCTGCCTCAACCGCAGCGACTACTACGCGCTCTCCTGCAATTCGATCTGCTTGGGTTCCAGACAAGGCGCGATGTTCGCAACTTTCTCGGGTGCGTTCGGCGCGTGATGTTGGATGTACGGGTCGTTCCTCGTAGCGGACTGCAATTAGTCCGGTTCGAAAAGCGCCAGATTCGCCTCGGGCATTTCCCGATCGGGATCGACTTCGATTCATTTGAAAAAGGCGCAATGTCCGAACCGGTCGCGCGCAGATCTCAGCAGCTGCGCGCTAATTTTCCGAATTGCCAGCTGATCCTGGGCGTGGATCGGCTCGATTACAGCAAGGGAATTCCCGAACGACTGCGCGCATTTCGCGACGCGTTGGAACGCCATTCAGAACTGCGCGGACGCGTAGTTCTCATCCAGGTCGTCGTGCCCAGCCGGGTGGAGATTCCCAGATATCACGAGTTCAAACAACGCATCGACCGCCTGGTTGGCGATATCAACGGGCGCTTCTCAACCAGCAATTGGTTGCCTGTGCAATATCATTTTCGAAGCCTCGCTCGCGAAGATCTTCTCGCGCACTACCGCGGCTGCGACATCGCCTTTGTCACGCCGCTTAAGGACGGAATGAATCTTGTGGCCAAGGAATATTGCGCCTGCCGCATCGACGAGGACGGCGCGCTCATCCTTAGTCAGTTCGCCGGCGCAGCTGAGCAACTCAAAACCGGTGCGATGCTGGTGAATCCTTACGACGTCGAAGAAATGGCCGACACAATTTTGGAAGCGTTTCGCATGCGAGATTCCGAGCGCACCGCGCGCATGAAACGCATGAGACGCGTGGTGCGCGAGGAGAACGTCTTTTGCTGGGTCGATTCGTTTTTGAGAGCTGGAGCGAAACTGGTAGCTCGGACTGCACGAGTCGCCACTCGACGCGGTGCCCCAACTAAACGGTAACAACCTGGTGCCGGTCATCCCGAGCCGCGCAGACGGCGAGGGACCTCACAACAGCGGACCACCTCACGCTTGTCTAGCGTGATCTTCCACCAAATGCGAGGTCCCTCACTTCGTTCGGGATGACAAGCGGACACGAAGAAACCGACGGTGAAAAACGATCTCTTCGTGAGGCGCAGCGCGCATGGCCATCATCGATAATCTGGAAAAAATCTCCGACATCGTCTGGGAATTGCCGGTCACCTACAAGGAAAGTATGCGCGTGCCGGCACGGATCATTGCCACGGAAAAACTAGTTCGCGAAATGGACGAGGCCGTTTACCAGCAGATCAGTAACGTTGCCACGTTGCCCGGGATTACACGTTACGCGCTCTGCATGCCCGATGGCCACAGCGGTTATGGATTTCCCATTGGCGGAGTCGCCGCGATGGACGTGCACGAAGGCGGTGTCATTTCGCCCGGCGGCATAGGGTTCGACATCAACTGCGGGATGCGCCTGGTGATTACCAATCTCACGCACGACGATGTGCAACCTTATCTGCATCGGATTGTTGACCGGCTCTATGAGCGTGTTCCTGCAGGAGTTGGAAGTCATGGATTCTTTAAATTGTCGCGTCAGGATTTTCGCGACCTGGTCGAGCACGGCGCGCGCTGGTGCGTTGAGCGCGGTTATGGCTGGAAGGACGACCTTGAAGTTACTGAGGAGAACGGTTGCATCGCGGGCGCCGATGCTTCGAAGATCAGCGAACGCGCAGTTGATCGGGGTTACAACCAAGTTGGTACCCTCGGCAGCGGCAACCATTATCTTGAAGTGCAGGTCGCGCGACCAGAAGACGTGCGCGACAAGGAGCTCGCGGAAAAATTTGGAATCACGATCCCGAACCAAGTCGTCGTGATGTTTCACTGTGGCAGTCGTGGTTTCGGGCACCAGGTCGCCACCGATTATCTCCAGACGTTTTTAAGAGTGATGGAACCGAAATACGGAATCAAAGTTTTGGATCGCGAACTTGCGTGCGCACCTTTCGAGTCCCCCGAGGGCCGCGATTATTTCGCCGCGATGAAATGCGGGTTGAACATGTCATTTGCAAACCGGCAGGTCATTCTCCATGAAATTCGTGAGGTTTTTTCCGAAGTGTTTGGTCGCAGCTCCGAAGACCTCGGGATGCAGATGATTTACGACGTCGCGCACAACACCGCAAAGCTTGAGCGCCACATTGTCGATGGAAAGGAAAAGAGATTACTCGTTCACCGCAAAGGCGCGACCCGCGCTTTCGGTCCCGGCCACGACGAAGTGGCTGCGCGTTACCGTGAGATTGGCCAGCCGGTGATCATTGGCGGCTCGATGGAAACCGGCTCGTATCTGCTCGTCGGCACAGCATCGGGCGGAGGAACATTCTTTAGTACGGCGCATGGAAGCGGTCGCACAATGAGCCGCACCAAGGCGCGCAAACAATGGCACGGCAAACAACTCCAGCGTGACCTGGAAGCGCGCGGAATTTACGTCCGCAGCACGTCATGGGCCGGTCTCGCCGAAGAAGCCGGACCCGCCTACAAGAACATTGATGAAGTAATCGCCGCGACGGAGCTCGCGGGAATTAGCAAGCCGGTTGCGCGATTCACGCCTATTGGGAATGTGAAAGGCTAAATCAAATCACGAAATCCGAATGACGAAATCCGAAATGGCGCGGCGCGTCTGGCACAAAACGTTGTCATTCGTGCTTCGTCATTTTTGACATGCTTCGCACACCCATCACTCTCATCACCGGTCCACTCGGCAGCGGCAAAACGACACTGCTGCGGCACATTCTCGCCACGCGCCCGTCGAAGATTGCCATCGTGATGAATGAATTTGGCGAGATCGCGATCGATACGAAAGTGATCGAAGGCAAAAACGTACGGATCGCAGAGCTTGGCGGCGGTTGCGTTTGCTGCTCGTTGCTCGGTGAATTCGAGGCAGCTGTTGCCGAGATCATCAAGAAAGTCGCGCCGGAAATTATCATTGTGGAGACCACTGGCCTTGCCGAACCCGAAGCGCTCGTGTTTAACATTCAGGAGGCGCTGCCACAATGCCGGCTCGACGGTGTCGTTTCGGTCATCGACGCGGACATGCTTGTTCGCTTCCCCGAGTTGGGTCATACCACCCGCTTGCAGATTGAAGGAGCGGACATTTTGCTTTTGAACAAGATCGATCTTGTCGACGCGAAGCAAATCGAACCGCTCGAAACCAAGCTGCGCAAAATCAACTCGAGCGCGGCAATCATTCGCACAAAGCGCTGCCGAATCGATCCCGAACTTTTATTTGGTATCTCGCAGTCGCGTGAGAAAAAGATCGCGCCGCCCAAACATGAACATCAGCCGGAATTCGAGTCGTTCACATTCACCTCAGACAACGTTTTCTCCCGCGACTGCTTCGAACGTTTTGCGGACACTCTGCCGGCGAACGTGATCCGGGCGAAAGGTTTCGTCCGCTTTCCCGATAGCGTTCAGCTTTTCAACTTCGTCGCCGGTCGCTGGGAATTGGAACCATTCGAGGCGGATCGCACCGAACTGGTCTTAATCGGGAAAAACATCGCTGCCGAGAAATCAACCATTGTCCAGGCGCTGGATGAATGTCAGTTAAGGAATGACGAAGCACGAATGACGAATGACGAAGGAATGACGAAATCCGAGTAACGAAGCGATCAGGATCAAGATCGCGTCCTGTTTTTCGTCATTTGTCATTAATTCGTCATTCGCCTTATGCCCTACACGTATCTTGAAGACGTAGGAACGGCGGACATCGCGTTTGAAGCGACTGGACGCGATCTGCCGGAATTGTTCGCGGCGGCGGCTGACGCCACGATAAACGTGATGATAGATAATATCGATGCAATCGAGCCGCGTGAGGCGCGGCAAATCGAACTCTCCAGCGACAAGATCGATATGTTGCTCTTCGATTTTTTACAGGAGCTTATTTATTTCAAAGACGCCAGGCGTCTCTTACTGCGAGCGCGCGAGACGCAGATTGACCAGAGAGGCGAAACATATTTTTTGAAAGCGAAAGTCGCCGGCGAACAATTGGACGACACTCGTCATCTGCAGCGCGCTGACGTGAAAGCGGTCACGCTTCATGGTTTTTCTGTCGAGAAACAGGATAGCGGATGGAAAGCGAAAGTGCTTTTGGACATTTGAGTCCGACCATGGGCACTTTCGAAAGCGCTGACAGAAATGTCGAAGCTCAAATGACGAAATCCCAATGACGAATGCCGAAGGAAATCCGAATGACGAAATCCGAAATGGCTCGGCGCGTCTAGCACAAGACTTTGTCATTCGTGCTTCGTCATTAATTCGTCATTCGTCATTTGGATTTCGTCATTTCCTCTATTTCGGTTCCAGCGCGACGTAGCCGCTGCGGCCCTGGCTATAGACGCGCAGCAGAATTTTTTCGTTAGCCTTCAATTTCTTGCTGATGGCGACCAGATCCTTCGCGTTCTTGACCGGCTGCTTGTTTACTTCCTGGATCACGTCCCCCTCGCGCAGACCGGCTTTGCCAGCCGGCGAGTCGGCATCAATTTCTGCGATCACGGCACCCTGAACGTCCTTTGGAAGATTCAGCGCCGAGCGAACGTCGTCGGTGACATTGGCTACCGCGACTCCACCGAAAACCGTAGTTTTCTCAGGCTGCGCGCTTTCTTCCGGAGAGGTTTCAGGACCTTCCTCGGTCGCGCCCGCAGGCATTTCAGCAAGCTCTACATCGAACGTTTTCGTCTGACCTTCGCGATTCACTTCGATCTGCGCCTGACTGCCGGGCGCCATC
>DATIOX010000096.1:0-4333 GCA_035472675.1 Candidatus Dormiibacterota bacterium | reverse complement strand
TGTGCTTCTTCTCCAGTTCCCATTCCGGGATTTTTTTCATTCGCTCCTTGAGCTCGCCTTGTTTGATGAGGTCAGCCATAACGGGACAACGAGTAACACCCGAAAATCGTTTTGCAACGCCAAAACGAGCGGGTGTTTTTGCGACGCTCATCCCGAGCCAGCGCAGTGAAGTCGACGGATCCCGCAGCACTGGCTGAAGGTGATCAGCGGGATTCCTCGACTGCACTTCCCTTCGTTCCGCCCCCGCTCAGAGTGACAACTACATGCCAAGAATCTTTCTGAGATTTTTTGCAGAATCGAAAACCTCAACGGCGCACGCTCGCGCCTGCTTCGATAGTCGCGACCACTCGCGCAACACTTCTTTCACCGCCGTTTCCGCTTCATCGATGTCTCGGATGAAACGAAATCCGCTGTCACGCGGAAGATACCTCGTTGCGCCTGTGTCTTCCGTAATGACCGGCCGCCCGAGTGCAAGAAACGCCGCGGCCCGATCGCTTAACCAGCCGGTTCGCCAGGCTACATCCACACCCTTGATGGCCGTAAACTCTGCAAGCGCGCTCGCCATGTACCGGCGGTACTCGCTCGGAGTGCGCGCAACCCGGTGCGGATCGACGACGTGCCAGCCAAGCCGCTGCAAACGCGACCGCTCCGGGTCCTCCGGGCTGATATTCATCGCTAGTTCAAACTGCGTCTCCGCAAGTCGCGCTGGTAAACCGAGATACGGTTCGAACCTAACTCGCTTGGACAAGTCGGGGAATTCTCCCGCCACTTCTACAGCTCCGCTCCAGTACCACTGTCCAATAGTGGTGAATTTAGACATCTTGGGACGTGATTGAGGTTGGAGGAGTCTTGTGTCAGCCAACGGATAAAATGTCTTCCAGCGCACAGCCGATTTCGGCAGCCGGCAATCGTTTCTGTGAGCGTTGAGCCCGATTGTCCAGAATTCGTCGTGAGACGACTGGCCCAGCTCCATTTCGGTCATCCAGTAAAAAATTTCACTCGGATCCAGGTCGCAAAAGATCCGTCTCTCAAATTGCAAAAGAAATGGCGGGTGAATCGAGTAACTGAGATTGAGCAGCGTGTTTGGGCCTCCCAATCGATTGAGCAGGGCTTGTTTCGACATTCCGATACAACGCATCGCGTCGAGCTCCTGCGTACTGGCTGATGGTTTCTGATAGAGCAAACAATAGTGACCAGCCAATCCATGTGTACGCAGTTGCCGCTGGAAGTTGTTGATCCTGGCCTGATCGGCGCGCGGGTCATCTGTCGCCGGCAACAACTCGAGCCAGACAGCATCGAGTTTTAATCGACGCAGACCGAGCATCCATTGCAGTGGAACGGAAAAATTTCCGCCACCTTCACGATATTTTGCGGCGAAGCCGCATCCCAGGAAAACCGTCACGCGAGCAGAATCCTCATTCTGCTCGCGTGCTCAAGTACGAAGCCTGATTAATTCTAGAAGATGCCGTGCGCCGTACCGGTGAACACCTTAGGCTGCATTGGCTGACCGGTGCAAAGGTTCGCATTTGGTATGGGAATCACGGAGCCAAGGAATTGCGGTTGCTGTCGCACGTTTAGTGCCTGCTCCAGAGCGTAGCCGAACCCAATCAATTGCGGCTCATGCAGGAAAGTGCTGTAAATCAGCATCCCAGCCGGTCGGCCGTTATCTCGAATACCTACCGGAAGCGATAGATTCGGATAACCCGCCACGGCGGGCCCCGTCGAGTTCGTCAGGTGTGGGGCGACAATCGCGTCGAGATTCTGAGCAGCGAGTGCATCATCGATTCCAGAGCGCGCGGTATTTCGAGCGTGTGTTCGCGCGGCGATGTAATTTGGATCGTTGGGATACCCGGGCAACTGTTCCGATGATTCGAAGATGTCCTGACCGTAGTAAACCAGTTCCTGCTCACAATGCGCGTTGTTGAAAGCAATCAGATCAGCCAGAGTGCGCATGTTTGTGTGCGTGAGCGTTGCGAGGTAATCCGCGATTTGCGCCCTGAATTCATACAGGAGTGCAGTGGACTCATCATTCGTGTACGCAAACACGTCGCCGGTATCGGTGTCCACAATAGTGGCGCCGAGGCTTTCCATCACGCTCAATGCGTTCTCCGCAAACGCCACTGTCACTTCGTCGCCCGGAATTCCGCTGCCGTAGTAGCTGTAATCGAAAAACCGAACATCGCGTCCGATTCGCGCCCCATTGAGTGCGCCGGGTTGGAGAAACTGCGTGTAGTCGCTGGGAAGCTGATGCCCAAGCACTTCGCCAAAGGGCGACTGCAACGCACCGAGCAGTATCGCAATATCAGTAACGCTGCGTCCCATCGGGCCCGCTGTGTCCTGCTGATGGGCAATTGGAATAATTCCATCTTGTGAAACGAGTCCGAGGGTCGGTTTCAAGCCAGCAACATTCTCAACCGCCGATGGCCCAGTGATCGATCCGTCTGTCTCAGTGCCGACTGCTACCGAGCACAGGTTCGCGGCCGCACCGTTGGCCGAACCAGCGCTTGATCCCCACGATGTGTAGCTCAGGTCATACGCGTTAATCGTACTTCCGCCTCGCGCGCTCCAGCCGACGGCGAGAGGATATGCGATGTCAGTACCGCGGAAGTTTGCCCATTCGCCCAAGTTCGCCTTGCCAAGGATTACGGCGCCAGCTTCCCGCAATCTCTGAATGATTACCGCGTCAGACCGCACACGGCTGTGAACCAGCGCCAGCGACCCTGCGGTCGTCTCCATGTTATCGTCGGTAGCAATGTTGTCCTTGACCAAAATCGGAATCCCATGGAGCGGGCCACGAACGTGGCCGCGACGGCGTTCGTTATCGAGATGTTGCGCGATGGATACGGCATTGGGATTTGTTTCGATGACCGAGTGGAGTAACGAGTTCAAAGATCCGATGCGTCTTAAATATCCTTTCACCAGATCCTTGCTGCTCACCTGGCCGGAAGCCATGGCGGCCTGAAGCTCGGGAATGCTCTTTTCCAAAAAGTCGAAATCATGCGCAGCTAAGGCAGATCGTGAGACAAGTGAAGTGAGCCCTCCGCCTAGCAGCGCCGCGCTAGTGCCGGCAGTCGTGCCGATAAACTTTCGACGGGTAATGGTGTGGTCGAGGTCATGATAATTAGGATCTTGCTTGTTCATGTTGTTTCTCCGGTTGTGCTGTTTCGCGAATAACAGTCTTGAGTTCATAGGTTTCGTGACCTGTATCGGAAGAAGTCCGGTGGGTCGAGCTTGAGTGTAGGGTGGACGATGTTCGCGAGGTCAACTCCATAGCCTGCGTGAGCTATTCGAATCTGGCCCTAAAAGCGGTCGCAGATTTATTTCGCTCTATCCGCTTTATTTGACGGTTCCGCCTTCCTCCGCAATTAGCTGCTCTTCTCGGGCGCCCATAGCTCAACTGGATAGAGCATTTGACTACGGACCGACATTGCTTCGAGGCCCGTTAAGTAAATGCGACGGTTTTTACTACAAAAACCACTATCGGCAAAGTTGCTGAAGAGCGGCACGCTGAAAACCTACAAGGCTTTCCGCGCGGTATGCCCACCACGGCGGCCGACACCATAACGCGGACCCACTAACCTTCCTGAAGCATACTGCCGTCGCCGTGACGCTGAATGATCTTGGAAGAGGACAATGCTGAATCTGAACAAGTTTCGGCGCACTCAGTAGGGAAAGGCGGCGGACACGCGCCACTCTCGAAACGTAGTTTCTTCGAAACCTTTCCTACTTGTAATGCTCTGGAAAGGGCCGGGTCAGGTTCGCGGGTTCTAATCTGTTTCGATAAGCAAAGGCATCGATGCGGTGTCTTCGCGCAACACAACCTCGAAACAAACTAATGAAGCAAAACATAAAGAATCCTTTGGCAACAGGACAAGCTGCCACCGTCCAGCCTGGTCGCGCCGACTCCGATTTCGACGCAGCCAAATATACTCCGGCGCCCCTTCAGTCGCGGCCTTTGCCTAACGAACCGTGGATGCAGCCTGTGGTCGGCAATCCGAATGTTGGCATTCAAGCGATAAACGACGACGTCCGCACCGCGTCCGCGTGGGTGGAGCCGCTTCGTCAGCAGATGGCTCGCGTTATCGTCGGACAGGAGGAGCTCATCGATCGGCTTATGGTCGGCTTGATCAGTAGCGGCCACATCCTTCTCGAAGGCGTACCTGGCCTCGCGAAAACGCTCGCGCTCAAGACGCTCGCCTCCGCCATCGGTCTCCATTTTCAACGCCTGCAATTTACTCCCGACATGCTGCCGGCGGACATCGTCGGCACCATGATCTACAATCCGCGCGACGGCTCTTTCAGCACGAAGCACGGTCCGGTTTTCTCGAACCTG
>DATIOX010000095.1:0-5868 GCA_035472675.1 Candidatus Dormiibacterota bacterium | reverse complement strand
TATTGTGAGTCCTACTCCTTCAGGTACTGCTACTCCGACATCTACACCTACGCCAACCCCGACTCCGACCCCCTAGCTCGCGACCCGTTCTCCCGAGGCTGATCTACTAACGCGCCTCATCAAGGATCATCTATGCTGAGGCATTCGGTGTCACCGCCCGCTAAGGCGGCATCTTTGTTGAGAACGGATATCTTAAGCTAATACGCTTGCCCCGGAGGGAGAGCTGATGGGATGAGAACAACACGGTTCGACCCATCCCATGATCCCGCGAATACATGCGTATGCCCGGGACGGACATTCAGCACAGTGGATGTCGGCTCAGAATAGTATGAGTTTGGCACGGCCGAGATCGTCAATACATGACGCCCGGCTGGCACAAAGTGATCGTAGCGGCGTCCCTGCACAACATTGGCGACCGTTCTGCCATCTATCTTAAGATTGAGAACTATATTCCAGCCAAAGTTCGGCGACCTCAGAACAATAAGACGCCCACCCGATTGGCCGGCGGTCCCGATCGACGCTATGCAAACAAAAATGAAAATGAGAAAGATTGTATTGGCGGAGGTGTATCTTGGCTTCATGGGCTGACGCTACCCTCCGGACGCGCTTTTGGTGAGCGCAGCGTTCATCGACTTCTGGACTCTCCTAATCGGTTGGCCAGGCACAGTTAGGCCTTCCCGGCCAGCCCATTTGCCACAGCGCTCCAGGGGTCAAGCACACCCAGGATGGGCGCAGATAAACGAAATCCGAATCCCACATCGCAGTATATAGATAGGTCTCCCCCGGCTGGACGTTCACTGTTGTCGAAGTGGGGCCTGAAATCCCTGTGCGTGGTAACTTGCGTACGGTTAAGACATGCTCCCCAGCTGGCAACCATGCGTGGTAGTAGCGGCCCAGCACGAAGTTCCCGACGTCCCTGCCGTCGATCTGAAGATTGAAAGCCGTATTCCATCCAAAGTTCGGCGACCTGGAAACGATCAAATGCCCGCCCGGTCGAGCGGCGGCGGTTCCGAGCGAAACCGCGGAGATGATAGTAAAAATCAGAAACAATCTGCAGCTAGAGTTATATTTTGATTTCATAGCCCCATGCTACGCCCGGGATTCATTTTTGGCTAGTACGACCTTCTTGAATGTCAAGATTTGTCGCCCCGTCATGTTTTGCTTCGCTCAACATGACATTAGGAGTTGGTTTGTATATCTCACCTGTGTGGTTCACTTGCCCGCTGGTGGCTGTTTCACTTGCGCTCCATTATTCGACAGTAATTCAAGCACCGTCAGCGTGCGATCGAGCTCCTGAACCAGCGGTTGAATGCGTTTGCCGCTAAAAGCGTTGACGAGTACGCGGTAGTACCAAAGAGCGCCTTGTTTACCGCCGTTGAATCGAGACCAGAGTCTTTCTCCTTCCTTGCGATAATCCATCAGGATCGCGCGAACATTGTGCAGTTTGTCTGAAGCCGACACGAGTTTCGTCGGCATCGGCGCGTGCCGAACGTGGGCGACATAGGCCTTTTTTCGTTTTAGCCACGGAGGTTTTGGCGTTTGGTCTGTGTCAGTGCAACCCTCCACGATCTTCGCGACGTCGTTACCAAACTTTCGCTCGATATCGCGCAATCGGTTCGCGCCGCCACAATCTTCCACGGCGTCGTGCAGCAGCGCGGCGATCGCTTCCGTTTCGTTCGCGCCGTACTCCATCGCGATGGCAGCCACACCGAGGATATGCGCAATGCACGGAATTCTCGTCTTCTTCCGGAGTTGTCCGCCATGAATCCGCGTCGCGTAAGTCAATGCTTCTTCGAACTGAGGCGACAGTTGCATAGTTATGTTTCGCTTCAGCGACCAAATGCGACAGTATTAGTTGTAGCCGTGCCAAACGAGTCGCATCGTTGCTTGCTGGTCCTCGCAAAGGCGGTCAGCTGCGATTCCTGTTAACTCGCCAAAGCGGCAATCGCTTTCCATTCGTCCGGCGCTAACTTTAGCTTCGCCGCGGCAACATTTTCTTCCACGTGCGCGAGAGACGACGTGCCCGGAATAGGCAGCATCACCGGTGATCGCTCCAGTAACCACGCCAATGCGACCTGAAAGACACTGACGCCATGAGCTTTCGCCGCCGCATTGAGCGCGTTATCCGGTTTCAAACCGCGCGTTCCGCCAATGGGAAACCATGGTAAAAATCCAAGACCCTGTTTCTCGCAATAGACCAGGACATTTTCAGATTTGCGGTCTTCGATGTTATACCGGTTCTGCACGCTAACGATCGGAACAACTTTACGTGCCCGCTCGATTTCATCCGGCTCCACATTCGATAACCCGACGTGCCGAATCTTCCCGGCTTCTTTCATTTCCTTGATAGCGCCGACCGATTCCTCCATAGGCACTTTGGGATCGATACGGTGCAGTTGATACAAATCGATCCGCTCCAGACGCAGTCGCTTCAAACTGCCGTCCACAGCCTGTTTGAGATGTTGGGGCGTTCCATCCGGCACCCACTGGCCCGGGCCTGGTCGAGTCAAGCCGCCTTTGGTCGCAATCACCAAGCCTTCGGGATAAGGATAAAGCGCTTCCGCGATCAGCAGTTCGCTTGTTTCCGGACCGTAGGCATCTGCTGTGTCAATCAAGTTCACACCCAGCTCAGCCGCGCGTCTCAAAACCTTAAGCGCGTTCCCGCGATCGGGCGGCCAGCCCCAGATCCCTTCGCCAGTGACGCGCATCGCGCCGAAACCGAGTCGATTGACTGTAAGATCAGCGCCCAGCTTCCAGGTGGGATTCGTAGCGATGTTTGATGAGGCTGATGACTCAGCTCCGAAGATTGCGTCCGATCGTCCTGCTAGAAGCGCTGCGCCAGTTACAAGCGTCGTGCCCAGGAACCTTCGGCGCGTAACAACCGCCTTTTCATTCGAGTGTGAAGATTTTTCGTGCATGTCTAATCACCGTAGGTCCACCAAAATTGCTGTCAACGGGACGGCATCATTGGTAGGTAGGGCGCTACCACAGCCTGCTGGCCGTGGCGAGGGCGCGCCGAAGAGCATTGTCATTCAGAGGTAAATTTCTGCCGTTCGCGCATGAGAACGGCGAATGCCTCCTCGAGATCTTTGCCGAAAGTTAGAATGCCTGCTTCGTGACCAGCCATGACAATAATCTTTCTGCTTTCCACGTCGGTGCGCGTGAAGAGTTGCATTATCTCATTCGCCATCTCGGCGCTTCCATAGTCAGCAGCCTCCGAAGTTGTCGGCGCTTCATTCAAAACTGCTGCCCACAGCTTGGAGTCGTGGCAATGAATAACGGCTCCCGCGGTTGCATCCGACTCATAAATTGCGGCGTGCGTAAGCGATTCCGATGAGGGCAGCGCAGAGCCCTCGTATCGGACCCGGTTCCTGTCGAAATCGCACTCCACCACTTTTGCGCAGTCTGTCAGCGTCAATTCGTGTATGCCTCCAGTCGCAGAACCGGTGATGTAAAAATTGTCGGTCGCGCCGTCTCTCACGCTCAGGTTGCCAAACCCAATATCATTTGGATCCACACCGATCAGACGAAGATCGAGAAGTTTCCTCCTGTATACATTTAATTCGGCTAGCCCGCCAAACGAAGTAATCCCCGTAGCCGCGCGTTCGCACAAAAACTTTATGTATTCGCTCACGACGCCTGCTCCGGGAAAAGCGCGCGGATGCTTTTCTCGTTCGCTTCACACACACCCCGCTCGGTAATCAATCCGGTCACCAGATGGGCAGGTGTAACATCGAATCCATAATTTGCAGCCGGACTTCTCTCCGGGGCGACACGGACCTCGACCTGTTGTCCTTCGAACCAGCCATCGGCTTGCTTCACTTCGTCCGCGCCGCGTTCTTCAATCGGGATTTCTTTCAGCCCATCGCGCAACTTCCAGTCGAATGAAGACGACGGCAGCGCTACGTAAAAGGGAACGTTATTGTCCTTCGCTGCCAGCGCCTTCAGATATGTCCCGATCTTGTTCGCAACGTCTCCCGTAAGAGTAGTGCGATCGGTTCCAACAATCACCAAATCCACTGCGCCACGTTGCATCAAGTGTCCCGCGGCACTGTCTGCGATGATCGTATGCGGCACCCGGTGTTCGCCCAACTCCCAGGCCGTAAGTTTTGAACCCTGATTTCTTGGCCGCGTCTCAGCAACCCACACGTGCAGTGGCAATCCGCTGTCGTGAGCGGCATAAATCGGAGCAGTCGCGGAACCATAGTCAACAAATGCGAGCCACCCCGCGTTGCAATGCGTGAGCACATTGACTGGCTTTCCTGCTTTCTTTCTTGCGAGCTGCCGAATGAGTTCCAATCCGTGTCGCCCGATCAGCCGGCAATGCTCAGCGTCTTCGTCCGCAATCGATCTGGCTGTGCCTAGAGCAAGCGCGACCTTCTCCTTAGCGTTTTTCCCTCCGGCGATATTTCTTAGCTGGCGCTCGACAGCCCAGGAAAGATTGACCGCCGTCGGCCTCGTCGCCTTTAGTTGTGCGGCCGCGCGGATCAGTTGCTCATCGAGCTTCCCGGGCGCGGCCTCGATCGCCGCAAGATACATTCCGTAGCCGACGCTCGCACCGATCAATCCCGCTCCGCGAACATGCATTTCACGAATCGCCGTCGCCATCTGCTCGACGGTGCGAACATCTTCGATCACGAACCGATGCGGCAACAACCGCTGATCGATGAGTTGCACCACGGTCTCGTCGTCCGGCTTTAGCCAGATTGTTCGAAAATGTTGGCCGTTTACCTTCACACGCTGTGATTATGATCTACGCCGTTCAACGGTTACCTGACAATTGCTCGGCCCCGGAACTGAAATGAGTCTCGCTCTGCGAAACTCCATTCGGCGTTCTATGGGAGGCCAGGAGCAGGCTGGCCGAATAGCGCAATCAAAATATTCTGCAGCGAAAAGTTGTCGTCCGTCTCGATCCACTGGCTTCCCGCACGCGGGTGATCGGTAGCTGTCAAAATTGCCGTCACGCGGCCGCTTTCTTTAAGCAGATAAATTTTCGCGCCCGGCGCCAGATCCACCCAGCTGTAGAACGGATCACCGCGAAACCGTGCTACTGGTATCATCTGACCGCCGCGGCTGCTCACAAAAAACGTCCGTCGTGTTGCATCAAATTTGATACCCGGAAAACGAAAGTCGAACGACTCGTCCCTGCGTGGTTCGTCGTCGCTCGCGAAAGGCAAATTGCTGAATGTGATCCGCGCCGCCAGCCCGCCGCCGGCGCGTTCGAGATAGAGCTGATTCCAAATCATTTCGCCGTAAGCGAAGGTCTGCGGATGATCAGGGCTGACGACGCTCGCCGCGCTTGCAAACGCCGAAACGCTTGCAGCAAAGAGGGTCGCCAGAAACAATGCGACTCGCATGCTGCGAATCTATCGACGATGCGCGCGATCGTCCAGCATGCGCGCGCGTCTCACCGACGGCCACCTCGGTCCTCGAATGGATTGTAAACTGGCAACGCGTAATACCACATAAAACCATCCGCCCGATTGGCGCGGCTATGACTGCGGCCAAACATCGCCTCCACATCTTGCGTAGTCGTGCGGCCGCGGGTTAGCGAGCCGATTCGGCGCGTATAGAAATCGTATGGCAATCCCTGTACGATGTAGGCCGGAGGCGCAATCAATACGCCGTTCCGATTGAACCGAAACGCCAGCGCATCCGCGCCATAGCCGTGTCGCAAAGGGTCAGCCGTATCGATCACCGGCGCTTCGTAAAGACCAAGTTGACGAATCAAATGCGAATCGGGTTGCACGATGTAGTAGCCGTTGCGCGGCCCTAACGACACATAATGCGAATCGTCATCCCAGGAGAAAGCAGAAGCTGAGAGTGTGATTGTTAAGAAAACAAGAGCAGTAATTGGGCGAACCATGA
>DATIOX010000094.1:0-5863 GCA_035472675.1 Candidatus Dormiibacterota bacterium | reverse complement strand
ACCCGGCTTTCGAAACTGACCGCAAGCAAGGGCATCGCGCTTTTGCCGCTGCTGACAAATCTTGTCGGTGACACGTGGGAGCCGGAAGCGATTGAAAATCTAGCTCACGGACCGGCGCAACGACAGGACCTGTTTATCCAGCGTGTGCTTTCCGTCTTGCGCAACGCGAAAGCGGCGGGGGTTGTGGTCGACTGGCAGCAAATCGACCCGGCTTACAAAAAAGACATCACTGGATTCATCGACAAGTTTGCTGACGCGTTGCACGACGATAACAAGGAGCTTTGGCTGTGCGTTCAGCCCAGCCAGGAATTGGATTACATCGATTTCGAGGCGCTTTCCGACAATGTCGATCGTTTTGTAGCAATGTTGTTTGACGAAACGTCGGACACCGATCCACCCGGGCCCCTGGCGTCGCGCTCGTGGTTTGAAGGCTGGCTGCACAGCGTGCTGGAGGATGCCGACACCAAGCAATGGATCATTGCAATCGGCAGCTACGGATACGATTGGACGATCGGCGGAAGAAAAGCTGAGATGATCAGCTTTTCGGAAGCGATGAGCCGCGCTAACGACGCGGAAATCGAGAGCGTGGAAGTGCAGGGGCCTGGTTACAGCCCGTATTTTTATTTTCAGGACGAAGACAAGGAGCATGCCGTCTGGTTCCTGGATGCGGT
Organism: Candidatus Dormiibacterota bacterium; assembly: GCA_035472675.1. Classification (GTDB taxonomy): domain Bacteria; phylum Verrucomicrobiota; class Verrucomicrobiia; order Chthoniobacterales; family UBA10450; genus Udaeobacter. The sequence continues at coordinate 5,192 of DATIOX010000094.1, read as the reverse complement.
GACCTTCCTTAACCAACTGCGCGAGGTGCGCGACAAAAAAGCGGGCGGCTTCGCGCTTTATCGGCTCGGCAGCGAAGATCCAGCGATTTGGGATGCGTTAAATGTCCCGCGGGATTTCAAGTTCGACAATCAGACGCAGCAGACGCTCGAGCTGATAAAATCGACGGACACAATAGCCGACGTCGGTGACGGCGAGATTGTGACTGTTGACGAGGATCGCAGTGACGGAGTGCGAAAACTCGCTGTGGACGGCGAGGGCTATGTCACAGCGAAATACGTGAAGTTTGCGGAATTCCCGACGCTTTATCACCAAGGCGCTGGCGGCGAGCATCAGGTCGCAATCACTTTTGACGATGGCCCCGACCCGCGATGGACGCCAAAGATTTTAAACATTCTCAAAGCAGCAAACGTGAAAGCGGCGTTTTTCCTCGTGGGAGTAAACGCGGAACGATACCCGAACCTTGTGCGCCGCATCGTCGACGAAGGACATGAGATCGGGAACCACACTTATTATCATCCCAATCTTGCGCTCTGCTGGCCCGAGCACATTCGGGTGGAGTTGAATGCGACGCAGCTTTTGCTCGAAACGATAACGGGCCGCGCCACCACATTATTTCGTCCGCCTTACGCCGCTGATAGCAGTCCGACGCAACTGAGTGAACTAACTCCGCTGAAGATCGCGGAAGACCTCAATTATCTAATCGTTCTGGAGAGTATCGACCCACAGGATTGGGCCAAGCCCGGACCGGACGTCATCCTGCAGCGCGTGAAACAACAACGTCGCGATGGCAGCATCATTTTGCTGCACGATGCAGGTGGAGACCGTTCGCAAACAGTGGAAGCGCTTCCCCGCATTTTGGATTGGCTGCATAAGCGGGGCGATACCGTGGTGCCTTTGAGCACACTGCTGGGCACTACGCGCGACGCGTTGATGCCCGTCGTGCAAAATAATGGGCAATCGCTTACGCGCCTGGTAAGCAGCACCGGCTTTCGCGTTTACCATACCATCGAGGAATTCCTCTGGGCGTTCATGATCGTGGCGACGGCGCTAGTCGTCGTTCGTACGCTGATCGTTATCTGGCTCGCTTATCGTTTTCGACGAGCTCCGAAAACAAATTTCGCTGAGCCGATCAGTGTGGTGATTGCTGCTTACAACGAAGGGAAAGTGATTGCGGAAACTTTGCGAACGCTGCTTGCGACGGACTACAAAGGCGAAATCGAAGTCGTCGTTGTGGATGACGGTTCGCGGGACGCAACTGCCGCCGAAGTGGAGCGCGCTGCGAACAGCGAGCCGCGTGTTCGCTTATTGCGACAGGAAAACCGTGGGAAGGCGGAAGCTCTCCAACGCGGCCTCGCAGCCGCCCGTCACGGTATCATTGTTTTCATTGATGCCGACACACAATGTCAGCGCGATACGCTCCCGCGCTTGCTTGAGCCATTCGCTGATGCGCGCATCGGCGCTGTGTCAGGTCACGCGAAGGTCGGCAATTTGCGCACATTCATCGCGCGCTGTCAGGCTTTGGAATACACGTGCGGTTTTAACCTGGACCGGCGCGCTTACAACCGCTGGGATTGCATTACCGTGGTCCCCGGCGCGATCAGCGCGGTGCGTAAGGATGCGATCGATGAAGCGGGCGGGCTGAGTCTGCAAACGCTCGCCGAAGACACTGATCTTACGCTCACGTTGCACAGGCATCGGCAACGGATCGTTTACGTACCCGACGCCATCGCGTGGACAGAAGCGCCCGAAAGCGTGCGCACACTTGCACGACAACGATTCCGCTGGGCTTATGGCACGCTGCAATGTCTATGGAAACATCGCGACATGGTGTTCAACTGGAACTATCGCGCGCTCGGCTGGTTCAGTTTGCCGAGCATCTGGTTTTTCCAGATCATTCTCGTGGCCATTACGCCGATGGTGGATTTGTTCCTGCTCGCCTCCCTCCCGTTCGGCGCCTGGAACGCGGTGCTGCCGTTCGTGATCACGTTCCTAACGATGGATGTGCTGCTCGCCACGCTCGCTTGTATTTTGGAACGCGAACCAATCCTGCGTGCCTGGCGCATTTTGCCGATGCGCTTGATTTACCGTCCCATGATGAGCTACTGCATCTGGAAAGCGATCCTGCGCGCGATCAAAGGCGCCTGGGTAAGCTGGGGCAAACTCGAGCGCACAGCCAGCTTGCCGGTGCGAGTCTAGCTTGTCTCTGGCTTGGGTACTGTCCTAATTTGGATCGTAAGTTCGACCAAGCGGAAGCTGATATGTTTGCCGGTTAGTCTGATGCGTTGTGGTCGTCGTTGTATCCGTATTGGGTTCACTTGCGCAAGAAGCCAGCAGCGCCCCTAGAGAGAGCGAAAAAACAAGAACGATCGACTTTTTCATATTCAAAAATTAATTTAGCGGCCAGGAAAGACCGTCAAATTACCAATCCCCTTCTAGTCACCTTTGCCAACTGCATAATCCTCATCTGTTTTTCCCTTTGCCGCAATTGCGACCTTCACGGCAGCCTGCGGGGAATCTACCGGAGGTATGCCGATCACGGCGTTAGATGGAGCCGCGCAGCCTTGCATTGATTTTCGTTCTTGCGCTGGCGTTTTCGCTGGCTAGCTGCGATCGCCGACCCGAAGAAGCAGATGCGAAAGTCGAGTTCTTACGTCTTTATCCTGCCGCTGAAATCGTCAGCATTCGGATGAGCGAGGATGAAGTTGTCGCACGAAGTTTCGATATTACGTATCGCCGTGCTGGTAAGACGGAGACAAGAACACTGAATTTCCAATACATGAAAAACGACAAGGGAGTTTATGCGCGACCTGCTCCGTCGTTGACATTGCCATGATCAATCATCTAACCAATCGATGAGCCAACGTGCCCCAACGCGATACAACTTGGAAGAGTCGCGGCGGTGAGGAACCCGCCTAAGAGGATCATGCGCAGCATACATCTAACGAGAAGAGATAAGCCGCGGCAGGGTGCTGTGACAATCACGCCCAATCGCGATCGAATATAACCCAGACTGGCCAGTTTCTCCCGATGGGATGTCAGCGACTTTTGAAGTTGAGGATTTTCACGCCGCTATCAGGCATCTGCGCGATCATGATGTGACCTTCTTCCTTGGTCCATGTGAAACGAAGGTTTGCCGTTGGGCGGCATTTCGCGATCCCGACGGAAACCGACTGGTTATCCACAAGCGAAAGTGAATTGTAGCCCACTGCCTTACCAATGGCTTCAGCTAGCTCCGAAAGCTTTCGCCACCAGGACCGCTGCTAGCCATCAGTCTGGAAGTTTTCCGCGCAAGACAGTCAGCGAACAGGGGGGCAGATCGTAAAAAGAAGATGCGTCTTGCGTGAAGCGTGTTGGTGGCAGGCTTCGAGTGGGGTGACCGTTTGGTCCGTCATCGTGCCACTCATACTGATCGCGGGAGAACTGGATTACATCCATGCTGCCGGCGAAGGTTACCTGCGGTCGCGCGCGGGAGAAGTTGAACTGCACGCTAAGCCGTGCTGTGCGGTTGGGATGTTTGTTAATCGCTAACAAGGCCCACTGCTTATCTGGCCGTCGCACTGCATAGACGCTGACAGCAGATGATGAACTCGCCTTGGCTTGCTTAACGTTTACGGGAAATATTTCGTGTGGCTCATCAATTGGTTGCATCCATTCCTTCGTGATGAGTTGGGTGGCATAGTAAACCGACAGGCGATTCAGTTCGTCGTTGTTTGGATTCAGCTGAAGCATCATTAGATTACCCCAGGAACATTTGAGCTCGTCTTCGAGATAATTTGGCTCGTATCCGTACAGGTACGGCTTGGAGCCGCCGAGTGTTAGAAATGTTCCCACTGTGTCTGCATTGAAGAGCGCGCCTTCTATGTCCACCTCGTGGCGTCCCGCAAAAACCGAATAGCCGTATTCTGTCATTAGCCATGGAATTGCTGTGGGAACGCCATCCGCTCGAAGGCTGGTCATCATTTCACCCAGACGCTTTGGGGTTTGCAGCAGCTGCGGTGCCGCGTCGGCGCAAACATTGTCGAACGGGTAGAACTCAAACGAAAAGAAATCGAAGGGCACTCCGGCGCTTCGAACGCATTTGAGAAACCGATTCATCCATGACTGATTGCCCGAGACATCAGGCCACGTGAGCAGTTGCCCCTCGAAATTTTGCAGGCTTGGGCCTCCGAGTTTCAAACGCGGATTCAGCGCAGCGAGCCTGCGAGCAACTCCGGTGTAAAGCGCGGCATAATCTTCCGGTGAAGCCCATTGGCCGTCGGGTTCTTCGCCTAGCTCAATACCTTCGAGAGGATATTGTCCTTTGCACAGGTAGCTGATCTCGGCCGTTGCATTTTCCGGCGTGTCGTACAAAAGGCCGACAGGCACAAGGACGGGCAAACCGTTCGTCAGCGCGCTGCGCAAGATAAAATCGAGTCCCGGTTGCTCGATTTTGTAATCAATATCCTCGGCCCGGTGCCAGGGATCGGTCGATGAGACATAAATCACGGTCTGCCGATACCGATCAGGTGCATGACGGATATGATCGTGAAAACGATTTCGGCTATCGACACTCCCGAGCTCAATCTCGCGAATCGCAAATCCTAGTCGATCGCGAATGTCATCCGACATCTGCGCACTTGCTTGCGAACTCCGGCTCATTACGACGCGAACGAAGCGAACCGGAAGGTCTTTTGCACACAACCGAACAGAGTCGTCGCCGCCCGATCCGCGGTTCAGTGCACCGTTTGGAAAAGGACGCCACTCATCTTTCCGATCGGCGCGCAAATGCATCGGATCAGCGCCGCTACAATATTCGACTCTGTATTGCTGCGCGTATGGCGTCCCCCAGTGTATCCGAATGGCGTTCACCGGTCTGGCGGCGCCCAGATCGATTACCACCCATTGCGGATGCGCATCATCGGCTTCGCCTGTGAAGTGGGAATCGAGATACGGATTGCTTTTCCAAAACGATTCTTCGTTGCCGTCGGTGATGCGTGAGTAACCGTCATCGTTAGCCTGGTCGATCGTGTTTCCTCGTCGCGGCAAACGGTAGCCATAGGAGAGATCAATCGGCTCGGCGAGTGAATCGTCCGAGATCCAGTATCCGCACTGATGAACGGGATTGCTCCACGTGCCTCGCGGGTTCCAATGCCAGACTTCGCCGGCCAATTCAGTCCGCAGTCGATACGTCAGTGGCCCGAACCCCGCTGAT
>DATIOX010000093.1:0-23698 GCA_035472675.1 Candidatus Dormiibacterota bacterium | reverse complement strand
GCTGCTTCGGATTCACGTGATTGCTGCTTCAGCAGTAATTCTGTTCGCGCAATCGGTCGCAGCGGACGATTGGCCATACTATCAGCATGATGCCTGGCACACGGGCGATTCGAGCGCGTTCGTTAACCCGCAGGCGCTTTCGCTGGCGTGGACAGCGCCCTCTTCGCCCACTGGATATTCCACGCCGGTCATTATTGGAAATACCATCTACGCCATGCAAAATCAGGGGGGGGTCGGTAATTCGCAGACGACGGTTAGCTCGTTCGACCTTTCGACTGGTGCAATTAACTGGAGTTACACCGGCAACTTTGTATTCCCGTCGCAGCCAGGAGTTGGCGGCGGGTTTGTTACGTTTGTCGGGTCCACTCTTTCCAGTTCTTCGCTCTACGTGCTGGATGCACTAACAGGCACGCTTCGCTACACGGTGCCGATTCCAGAAAGCTTGACTTCGATGATGCCGACCGTTGTCCAGGATCTAATCAGCGGAAACGTTACTGCTTTTGTAGCCGATGGCTCACAAGTGAGCGCTGTCTCGCTCGGGTCGGTGAGCGGATCGGTGCTTTGGACGCAAACTGGCAGCTTCGGCGGCGCCTCCATTCCCACAGTCGTCGGCAGTTCGATTGTCCTCGCTGGACCCGGTCAATATTACGCTTTCGATCAAGCGACTGGCGCGGAGAACCAATTCTGGTCGGGCGGGATTGAGGGCGGCGGAGGCACCACCGTAGCCTACGATTCAACGCGGCAACAGTTCTACGTGCTCGAAGATTATAACGACCCAACCCCGACGCTCTCGGCCTACCACTACACTGATAATGCCCACATTACGTTGTTGTGGCAACGCACCGGCGCAGGCGTTGGCGGAGGTGGCTCGGCGGCAATCGGCCCAACCGGCAACGTCTATTCCGCGGGAAACACCGTGATCTGGGAGCTAGATCCTGCCACCGGGACAACGCTTCGGTCCATTCCCGGTTCGTTTGCAAATGAGGTCACGCCGGCGTTGACGGGGAACAATGTTCTTTGGATTATCGGCGAAACCCAAGTGTTCGCTTACGATCTAGTCACGTTGCAATTGTTGCGAGCTTTTAACGGTTCGCGGGGAAGTCTGAATACGGCCTACGACAGCCCCGGTGCATTCGCTGATGGTCATTTTGTGCTCGATTACGGCATCATTTACGGTAGCAATGGCTTCGATGTTTACAGCGCACCGAGTCCGACACCGACGCCAACACCAACGCCGACGCCAACAGCTACGCCAAGAGTGACACCTAGGCCGCGCCCGACTCCACACCGGAGGCCAACCCCGCCGTAGTGGGAATCAACTACGCAAAATTCTACAGCCGATCACATCCGGTTGTGATGAACGCGGTTGCGTCACAATCTTCGATTCGTATCATTAAACGGAATGATGCGTTCAACTGCGCCCCTTGAATCCAGAATGCGAATCTCGCCGGAGCGAAAGCACCCGCGGCCAGTAGCGTAGTCGATTGCCTGCCTCCGATCTAGGAACACAGGTTCAACTCCAGGTGCCTCAAAAACTTTCCACCCATTTCGGAATGGTCTGACTTCGATAATCGTCACAGGCAAGTCCTTTGCGTTTTAGACCAAATGGCGTTCACTTGAATCCTAATGCAACCCTCAAATGGCCAACTGTTGCCACAACCAGATCACCCTAAGCCAAGGATCCACAATGGGACGCGCTGCCCATTAGTTATCCAGCAACGAATCATAAACTCGCTCTCGAACGGTGATTCCATTCGCGCAATCGCGCACGCACTCCACGTTAGCAACAATACCGTCGTCGCAATCCGCGATCAAGAGTGGCAGCAAGTGGCAGCACGTAAAACACGGCTGGCCGCGCAGTGGGAACAAGCCGCCACAAAGTCTGTGGACCAGCTCAACGATCACCTGGATACCTCGACGCTTGCGCCCAATATCCTTGTGCCGATTGCCGGGGTGGCGACAGACAAATTACTGGCCCTTCGGGGAGAAGCCAGCCTCTACATCCAGCACGAGCATTTACATCACAGTATCACCAAGCAAGACCTTTTAGGCTTTGCCCTGGCCAAGTCCAAGACTGTTCAAGCTAAGGTTATTGACACTCCTGTTTCTGCTCCTGCCCTTACCACGACAACGCCCACTACAATGCCTATTCCTGGTTCTGCTCCTGCTGGTTCTGGTTCTGCATTGCATCCAGACAGCAAGGGCAAGCAGAGCAAAAAGAAGGTCGGTTGAAGCGGCTGTTATTTAATGCCGTTAACCTTTTCGGACAAATTCGGACACTCGAAGTGCGTTATCATGCGCGATTCGTGCAAAGTGCTGGCCTAACGATTCTCCCGCTAAGACACGTTATCGCGCAAAGTTACGCAGGATTGGCGCAACACCGCGAAATGTCGTAAACGGGTATAGGACCTACTGTAATTGGACGGCATTTCGCAATCTAAACGTACAGAAATCCTCGATGACATCATGGCCGGATCATTTGCCGTCCGGCAATCAAAAACGATTCGCGCCGCGTTTGTCTTTGCGCGGGCGTACTTCGGTAAACGTGTTGCGGGCTAGTCATCGCAATCGCCTCTGTCGATCTAGCTCCTCAGCGTGCAGTCGCATGACTGCCAACGCGTCACTCAAGTCGATACCTTCCTTAGAGGCCCAACGTAAAAGCCCGCTTAGAGACTCGCGGTGATCTTTAAAGACAGTAGATATTTCTCGATGTCGAGGGTCTTGTAGTCCGTAATTAACGATTCGGCGGCAAAGGCGAGACAATTCACGCTCATTGAGTTCCGCAGCCCCGACTTTCTGAAGCATTCCCAGACGCCAGAATTCGTCAGTTTGTAAAACGAGGTTTGCCTGTGCATTTGCAATGTAGCGATCACGCATTCGCTTCAATTCAGCGCGGCGTTGTTCCAAAAGGCGAACAATATATCCGATGACACCGCCTAAAAGAACGTTCGCGAGATCACCCAATTTCATTTCAACGCGTGCGCCTCCGTCTATGATATCATGGCTGGATCATTGGCCATCTGGCAATCAAAAACGATTCTGGCGCGGTCTGGCGAAGCGGAGGTCGACTTCAGGACGGCCAGCGCATCAGAAATTCCACTTAGTAGAAAACACCCTTCGTCGTGAATTGAATGGGAATCTCAAGTGTTGTTATGCTTCTCGGTTTGAAACGCCACCGTCGAAAAGCTCGTAGGGCTGAGTTATCGAGAATTTCTTGTCCCGTGCTTTTCAGCATCGACGCGGTTGTAACATAACCAGTCCGCGGATCAATTTTCACTACCGCTACGCCCTTCCCGGTTAGACCTTTATCACGCGCTTCGCGCGGATATTCCGGCAGGAACCAATACGTGGCATTGTGCAACCACAAACTGTGTCCCCTAGTTCGCACGTATTCGCGAAATCCTTGCATCGTAAAATTGATTGGTATCCGCACTTTTCGCACGCTGCCCGGTTTGAAACGCCATTGCCGAAAGGCTTCCAAGGCTGAATCGTCAAGAATCTTGTGTCCCGTGCTCTTGAGCAACTGCGCCGATGTCACGTTACCACTTGAAGGATCAACATTCAGCAAAACTATCCCACTTCCGGTCAGGTGTTTGGAGCGGGCCTCGTAGGGATACGCTGGCCGTGGAGCATAGACCGCCAACGCCTTCGCTTTAGCTATTTGATCCGGAGTCGGCTGCGCGAATGAGGCTGCCACCACGGAGAGCAGCGAAATCGCTACGATATGGACGTGTGCAGGAATCGTCGATGACATCGGCGCCCAGTCTGGTCCATTCGGCAATCAAAATGCAAGCCTGTGCGATCCTGTGAGCAGATCGGGATGGATGAAGTGGGTAATTGGCGATCGGGCGTCATTGACGATGAGGCGATCTACTAGCGCCGAGTTTCCAGCGTTGAGCTTTATCCACTGTTTTATCCACTCGTGGAAGAATTTCGGCATTATCTAAGCGTACGTCAGATAATGCGATCTTCTCGATTTACCTAGCGTTGAGCACGTCAGATCAATTCGGGATAAAATGGGAAAATTAACCGGGCATCGATGTAAACGAGATGCTCTACCACTGAGCTAACCGCCCGAGTCGTTTGACTGTAGTGACAGGCGTGTTGCGCGCAAATTCCTCTGACTCGTTTGCACCGATTTTGCTTGACCGACAGGCAAGATTTCTTCCAAACTCGCAGTCGCTACGCGAATCTGAATCAGGCGGAGGATCTTCCCCGCTGGGTTCTTTGCCTCTTCCGGACCCTCGCAATGTCGGAATAGAATCCAGTGGGATGAGAGGAAGAACTATGAACTTACTGATTCGCCTAAAACGGATAACGCTAATATTTTTCGTCGCGCTGGTACTGACCTGTGTCGGGCTCGGATTACCCATGACTGTTTTCGGCGGTACTAACGTAATCTATAGCTTCGCCGGCGACGAAGATGGCGAATATGCCGATACAGACCTGGCTATTGATAAAGCCGGCAATTTGTACGGGACGACGGTGCTCGGAGGCGATTTCGGCGGTGGCACCGTGTTCCAGTTGTCTCCTTCAGGTAACGGTTGGGTTCATACCGTTCTCTATAGCTTTACAGGTGGCTTAGACGGAGGCGAACCATACAAAGGTGTCACCCTGGATGCTGAGGGCAATCTGTATGGCACGGCGGTTACAGGTGGCTCTGGTAGCTGCGAGGGCGGTTGCGGCGTAGCTTACAAGCTGACACACGGGACGCAGACTGTGATTCATGCCTTCACCGGAGGGAATGATGGCTCAGGTCCTGGTGCACGGCTGACGATTGATGGCCAGGGCAATCTCTATGGTATGGCTCCTACTGGGGGAGCAAATGGCTTAGGCACGATTTATCAGATCCACCTAGACGGCAATAACTGGACACTCAATGTCATTCACGCTTTCACTGGCGGTGCAGACGGCGCGACGGGTTCAGCCGGGCAAATGCTTCTTCGTGGTGGCCTTCTTTACGGCGCGGCTACGGCCGGCGGCATTTATGGCAAGGGAACTGTTTTCGAGCTGAAGCCGACTCACAGTGGCGAATGGATCTTTAGAACCATTTATTCTTTCAGAGGGCAACCGGACGCAGGCTTTCCGTATGGCGGCCTGCTTTTTGACACTTCGGGCCACCTTTTTGGGACCACATACTATGATGGCGCCTATAATCTTGGTTCTGTTTACGAGCTTTTTCCACAATCAGCTGGCGAGTGGAACGAACGGGTGCTCTATAGCTTCGAAGGTGGAAGTGACGGTCAAAATTCCATTAGTAACCTGGTGTTCGATGCGGCTGGTAATCTCTACGGTACGACGAGTGAAGGCGGTTTAGGTTCTGGTGTTATCTTCGGACTAACTCCCACGGCTAACGCGCGATGGAGGGAGAGTGTGCCTCATCGGTTTCAGGGGCCTCCAGACGCAGCCTTCGCTTACAATGGGATGGTAACTGATGGCTCTGGGAACTTTTACGGTGCAACTGTCCACGGTGGTGCTGATGGGGAAGGGGCGATCTATAAGTTCACGCCGAATCAAAAATCCCGCGACAACGCGGTAATGTCGCTCGGAACTCAGGCACATAAGAACTAGCGGGCACAAGCGCCGACTGTGCGCGTCGGCGAAAAGTCTAACCCCGTTTTTTGAGTCTGTTAAGGCGTCAACGCCTATCGCGCCGTTTCAAGGGAATTGAGTGTTCCACCGTCGAATTGCGCGACAGCTAGCACTGGCAATCGTCGAGCAACGCGATAACTACGTGCGTCGGCGACGCACGACTTTGTTGCCTGGAATCGATGCTTTGTGGCGCGCTGCTCGGCCAGCCGCCGTTCCTCCCGGCGTTGTTCGCGAATGCTGCGATCGACAAGATGCATAAAGCTGTTCTCAATCTCATCCTGACCGAATAACGGAAACTTTCCATTCATTATTTGACCTCCAATCATTCAAATACGAGGTGCGATAACAACGTTCTCGTAGCCTCTCCTATTTGAGACATAACTGGATCGAATTTATTTCGGTATCCGGATGTGTCTGGCTAATGGAGGTGAGCGGCGGTGAAGCGAAAAGAGCGATCCTCTAACTCACGAGAATTCGAACGAAGCCTGGATGTCACGGCGCGATCACTATCAAAAAAAGGCGCCGCAGGGCTTAGAACCCTGCGGCCTTTGTTAGCGAAGCTCCCCGCAGACTCAGTCGACAACGACCACGTGGTCAATCGTACGGAGATCGCTGGTGTTTGCGTAATAAACAAGCACGCGTGCGCCGGGTTTGATCGCAGTTTGGACGGCTTGGCCGGCTTTGTTCAAAACGCGTCCGCGTCCGTTGAGAACATAACGGGCCGGGCTCGTCGAGTTGTCCTCTCGAATGACGAGCGTTCTGATTGGCTGATAATTGGCAGCCGCTCCTTCCTCGGTCGTCATTTTGATGATCGCCCCCGTCACTGTTACTGGTTCTGTGGTTGTTTGTTTGTTGTTCGTCGAGCTCGGCTGCGCGAATGCCAACGGAGCAAGTAGCAAGCAGCCGAGTGTAACAATTGTTCTTTTCATAATGCCTCCTCTTTGATGTTGATTGTTAATGCATGTTCTACTGGCTGAATTTCTGGCCTTGATCTGAACCCAACAAGAGCCAGTTAGTGTCTTTGCCACAGTCCACTTTTACCTCGCTTGCAGTGAGTCGAGAACCGATCTCATAACTGTGCAGCACAGCATTGTAACCACGGAACTGTGTCGCTGTGCCAGGTACGGAATAACGAGAGCGCGGGCCTACCACGCCGCCGTCAATCATCAATGGTCAGTGGTCTGCAGTCACCGCGCACATTAGGCATTGCTCAATCCCGCAGGATGGCGCATCAATTGGGCTCGCCATTTTTGAATGACGAAAGAGAGCAGAATGAAAGAGCATTACTTCGGCGATATGAAAGTGGGCGACCGGTTCAAATCCGAGCCGCTAAACGTTACCGAGAAGCAGGTCATCGAATTCGCCCACAAGTTCGATCCGCAGATGTTTCATTTGAACCGGAAAGCTGCGGAGCGAACACTTTTCAAAGGATTGGTCGCAAGTGGCTGGCACACGGCCGCCATCACGATGCGGCTGTTTGTGCAAACGTTAAACTTTGCCGAGGGCGCCATCGGGCTTGGTGTTGACGAATTGCGGTGGCCTAACGCGGTGCGACCTGGTGATGTGCTCACTGTTGAAACGGAGATTCTTGATCTAAGGCCATCGCGTTCCAAGCCGGGTTACGGCATCATTCGGTTGCGCAACGTGACCACGAACCAGGGCGGCGAAATCGTCCAGACGATGCTGGCAAGCGCGATGGTGCCGCGGCGGGCGAAGTAATGCAAACAGCAGAGAGCGATGCGCGAAGGAATGTGGACGGCGCCGCTTGATCTGGAATTGTCTGTCATTTGTAGGAAATCGCGTTATAAAAGATGGGGCTAAGCAGAAGCCCCGAGAGTAGGAGAGGCGCAAACCGGTGGACGATATCCAGAGGCGAGCCGACGACAAAGCCTGGGACGAAAAACAGGATCGCTGGATTTCGGACGCACATCGCAGGATCGAGGATGGCCCAAGTGGCGACGCGCTTGCGGCGCTTCATGGTTTAAACGTGCCTCCGGATGACGAGCCGTCATACGACGCGGACGAGACGAGTGAGGTGGACGATCAAGATACCCTGCGCGACAAGATCATTACACGACTGATACAGATTGGGGATACGATTTCGCGAACGCGTGATCTACCCGTTGGCGTGAAGCAAAAGTGGACCGCCATGTTGCAGGAGTGCTACCCGAGCGAAGCCAAGAGCGTCACCCTGCTGCGCGATCTTAGACGAGAGCTTGATGAGTGGGAAGAAGTCGATCCACAATCGGCTCTTTCTCTAATTTACGGCGCACTCGGTGCGGTGGCGACGATGATCGAGATCTATCAACGAAGGTTTTATGCTCGATAACACAATCACGAGCCACAGCGGTCGTGCAGACGAATCTGGCTCGCTCACTGGTCAAGTGGTCAGTTGTCCGGGGTCTCTCTTACCGATTTACCATTCCCATCGCCCAATCCGGATAACGCGCACCGGCGACGGCTTCGTGAGGAGCGACCTCATCGATACGCGCCAAATCTTTGTTGGTAAGAGCAACTTCAAGCGCGCCGACATTTCCTTCAAATATTTGCGACGTTTGGTTCCGGGAATGGGTACAATGTCGTCTCCCTGCGCGAGCACCCAGGCAAGAGCTAATTGCGCTGGGGTGCATTTTTTCTCGCGAGCGATTTCTTCGACCTGCTTCACAACTGCAAGATTGCGTTGGAAATTTTCTCCCTGGAATCGGGGCGAGCTTCGTCGGTAATCGTCTTCCGGTAAATCCTCGAAGCGCTTGATTTGCCCGGCCAAAAATCCGCGACCCAGCGGACTGTAGGGTACCAAACCGATCCCGAGCTCGCGGCAGACGCCAAGAACCTCCCTTTCGGGATCGCGTGTCCAGAGTGAGTATTCCGATTGTAATGCCGTGATCGGATGAACGGCATGTGCGCGGCGGATCGTCTCCGCGCCTGCTTCGGACAGACCTAGAAAGCGCACTTTGCCCTTGTGCACAAGCTTTGCCATGGCACCAACGGTCTCTTCGATCGGCGTGTCTGGATCGACACGATGCTGATAATAAAGATCGATCGCGTCAACGCCCAGTCTGCGCAAACTTCCCTCGCAAGCTTTGTGGACGTACTCTGGTTTGCCGCTAATCCCGCGGTAGTCCGGCCGGGCCGGATCACGCAGGATCCCAAATTTTGTCGCGATGACGACGTGTTCACGATGTCCGCGTAAGGCGCGGCCGAGTAGTTGCTCGTTTGTGTGCGGCCCGTACATATCGGCCGTGTCAAACAACGTGATCCCGAGATCCAGCGCACGATGAATCGTCGCGATGGACTCCTCATCATTTCGTTCGCCATAAAAGTCCGACATTCCCATGCAACCAAGCTCGATCCCAGAGACAATCGGACCACCGCGTCCGAGCTTTCGCTGTTTCATACTTGTTGAGATTCGATTGTCAGTTTTATCGCGGCCGCGAAATCGTCAGGCAACGGCGCTTCAAAGCTTCTCCATTTCTCACTGCGCGGATGACGAAATCCAAGCTTCCACGCATGCAACATTTGTCTCGGGAAATCCCTTGCGAGCCGCGGCGCATAGACTTTATCACCGAGCACTGGGTGACCGAGATGATGAAGATGCACACGAATCTGATGAGTCCGTCCGCTGTGCAGCCGGCATTCGATCAAAGTGGCCCGATCGCTCGACCGAACGGCGCGATACTCAGTTTTGGCCGCGCGTCCACGGAGGGTAGTCGCGCTCATTCGTCTTCGATAAATCGGATGTCGTCCGATTTTTTCTTCGATTACACCAGCTGGCTTGCGCAATTTTCCGGCCACCAGCGCAAGATAAATCTTCTCCACCGTACGCGCGGCGAACTGCTTGGATAGATCCTGATGGGTGGCGTCATTCTTGGCGACGACGAGGCAACCGCTTGTCTCTTTGTCGAGACGATGAACGATGCCGGGACGCTCTTTCCCGCCAATTCCGGATAAGGTCGCGCAGTGGTTGAGCAATGCGTTAACCAGAGTGTGTTCGCGATGACCTGCGCCCGGGTGAACGACAAGCCCCGCCGGCTTATTGATAACAATGAGATCGTTGTCTTCGAAGAGGACCTCAAGTGGGATCTGCTCTGGCAACGTCTCGAGCTTTTCCAGGGGCGGCTCCGTGAGCTCAATCTTATCGCCAACTCGAACGATCTGGCGTGGCCGGCTGGTTGAGTCATTGAGTCGAACAAACCCACCGCGAATCAACTGTTGCAGCCGCGACCGGGAGAATCCTGGAAGTCGCTTCGCCAGAAATTGATCGAGGCGAAGCTTTGCCTCATTCGTTGATACGAGAAGCTCGATCGGAGTCGAATGTTCGGAGGGAAGTTGCCTCATAGGTAGATGAATGCGTGCCGCGACGTTTTAGGATCACACACGAAACGTTAAACCGCGCGGCCCCGGCGTCGAACGGTCGGCCGTGCTTTGTCACATGAGTCGAGAGAAACAGTTGTAGCGGTGCTTGGTCAAGCGCCGGAAGCGATTTATCACGCGTTTGGCACAAACGCCTCTAGAACCAAATGCGCCACGAGCTCGCGTGTCATTTCATTGCTCCCACGGCACTGAATGTTACAATTGCTGCCCAATGGCGAGTGAGCCAACCGCCCAAACATGCCCCGCTTGCGGGACGACTGTCGATACGACAGAAGCAGAGCCATTGGCGCGGATCGCCTGTGCAACGTGTGGCAAGAAAATACGTGTGGAGAGAACCTTCGATCATTTCGTCGTGGTCGAAACGCTTGGTGTTGGCGGGATGGGCACCGTTTATAAGGCACGCGACAAGCAGCTGGATCGGTTCGTGGCGCTGAAGCTGTTGCGCAGAGATCTTGGCGGCGAAGAGGATCATAAAGCTCGATTGCAAGAAGAGGCGCGCATTGCCGCCGCCGTGAATCATCCTTATGTGATACAGGTATTCGATTCGGGAACAGATCACGGCCAGTTCTATGTGGTAATGGAGTTGGTCGATCAAGGAAGCCTCGACGATCTCATGGCGCTGCAACCGCGGTTACCGGAAAAGCGGGTGCTTGAGATTGGCATTCAGGTTGCAAAGGGACTGCGTGCTGCGCACCGGCGAGGTCTGATTCACCGTGATGTGAAGCCGGCTAATATTTTGTTTGTCGATGAACACGCAGCAAAAATCGGCGACTTCGGTCTCGCCAGCACAGCGACGCAACGCTGGGGAATCGGCGGTGTCGTTTGGGGGACCCCGGAATATGTTGCGCCGGAAAGATTAAACAACGACCCGGAAGACTTCCGCAGCGACATTTACAGTTTGGGCGCGACACTGTTTCACGCGATTGCGGGCAAGCCGCCAATCGAAGCCAGCACAAATTCCTCCACCGCGTTGCTCGAATCAAAACAGCAGCCGCTCGATTTACAGACCACGGCGCCGGACGTTTCTGTCTCGACTGTGGAGGTTTTGCAGAAAATGCTCGCAGCTGATCCGGCGCAGCGTTTCTCCTCCTATGACGATCTGGTTGCGGAGCTTGAGCGAGCATGGGGCGCGCTGGCATTGGAGGACGCAACCAGCGGCGGCGGTCGCCGGCGACGCTGGTCCCCGGCTTTGTCTGGCTTTACTCGTCGCAGCTTAGAAGCGTTAAGAGGGTTTTCACGGCGGTTCCACCGCCTGCCATTCCTCATTCGCGTGGGCTTACCGGCTGTAGTGGCCGTTGGATTTCTGTTCGTTATCGCGCGCAACGTCTTGCCTTCGTGGACGGAACTAACGGCGATTGCGACAGCCTGGTTGGATCGCGGTCCGTGGAGTAAAGCACTTGCCACTTATAAGGAAGAGGTTGCCTTTTATCAGTTTGCGCAAGCGGCCGAGGGGATCAGGAATGTGAAACTGATCGGTGCATATTATGAGCCTGCAAAAGAAGCCGCAGAAAAGAGAGCGCAACTCATGTTCGATTGGAAGAACACTCTCATTGACGATCTTAATCGTGCGCATTTCTCGGGTGTACTCACAGATAGCAACGGCGCGCAATATACAGGCATAGTGAGCGCCACGGATGAAGGCCTCACGATGAAACTTCCGTATGGCATCGCATGGATCACCTGGGAGAAACTCTCGCCACAGACGTTATTAATGGTTTCCAGATCGTTCATCGACCCGGTGGCGCGCGACGCGGCAGATCGACAATGGCGTTGCGCAGTCTTTGCGAGTGAAACTGGACAAACCGAAGCGAGCCGAGAATTAGCTGAAGCCGCTGCGAGAGCCAAGCCTGAATACAGGGAGCAGATCCCTCAGCTATTTAACAATATTGCCCAGGGGCCTCAGGCAACGCGTTGAGGACAACGCGTTCCCCCTTCGCGCCTAGCACTACGTGGATCGGCTTCTCCGAAGACGATGGCAAATCAATCGCCGAAGGCGCAAGATACAGGATGAACGAATCCCGGTCCTAAGGGTCAGATTTTAGACGAATCATTGCTATAATTGGTTTTTGACGCGACGTTTTCTGGATCGCGATATGGAGCAAAACCCACCACCACCGCAGGTTCCCTCGCCGGAAGAATTGAAGGCCAAGATCACGGAGTTCATGAAACAGAACTTCGGCGACAGGGTCTCAGTGGCGACTTTTGCCGAGCCGGAGCCAGCGGCAGCAGAAGAGGAAGAAAAGCCGGAGAAGACCGATCAGCAGGAATTCGAATTCAACCTTCTGCCGCGGGACATTAAAGCGCATCTCGACCGCTTCGTGATCAAGCAGGATGAAGCAAAGAAGGTGTTGGCGATCGCAGTTTGCGATCATTACAACCATGCCAATTATCTCCGGCGTCTTGAGAAAGAAGATGCCACGCGTGCGCAGGAGATCGAATACATCAAGCAAAACGTGATTTTGGTGGGGCCGACTGGGGTCGGCAAAACTTATCTCATCAAACACATCGCCGACCTGATCAAAGTGCCGTTTGTGAAAGCGGACGCTACGAAGTTTAGCGAGACGGGGTACGTCGGCGGCGATGTGGAAGATTTGGTGCGCGAGCTTGTGCACAAGGCCAACGGCGACGTAAACCTGGCGCAATTCGGGATCATTTACATCGATGAGATCGACAAGATCGCTTCGGCCGGAAATTTAATCGGCAGGGACGTCAGCGGACGCGGTGTGCAGACCACGCTGCTGAAGTTAATGGAGGAAACAGAAGTGCCGGTTCGCAGCATGAACGATTTGCAGGCGCAATTGCAGGCGGCATTCGAATTTCAACGGCGTGGGAAGGCTAAACGGGAAACCATCAACACGCGGCACATTCTCTTCGTGGTCAGCGGCGCGTTTGAGAAGTTAAAAGAACTAGTGGCACGCCGTGTTCGGCACGGTCAGATCGGATTCAGCGCTGAACCGATTCAGGTGATGGACAACCAATTGTTCGGGCACGTGACGACTCAGGATTTCATCGAATATGGATTCGAGCCGGAATTCATCGGCCGAGTGCCAGTGCGCGTCGTGTGTGAAGACCTGGATGCCGACGACCTTTTCAATATCATGAAGTATTCCGAGGGGAGTTTGCTCCGGCAATATGAGCGCGCCTTTCGCGCCTACGGCATTGAGATCAGTTTCGAGGATGAAGCGCTGCGTCTGCTGGCTGAAGCTGCCGCCACGGAAAAAACCGGCGCTCGTGGATTGCTGACGGTATTCGAAAAATTGTTCCGCGATTACAAATACTACCTGGCAGGCTCAGGTCTAAGCCAGTTGCGTGTTACCGCTACGCTCGTGCGCGAGCCAAAGCGTGTGCTCGACCGGCTGATGGCGGAGGGACACAAGCTGGAGGCGCAAATGCTCGAAGCCGGCGCCCGTCAGTTTGCGGAGAAATTCAGCAGTCAGCATGGGTTGGAAATTGCTTTTGATGAAAGTGCGGTGCGGCGCCTTGTCGAGCGCGCGCAAGTTGAGCGGATGACAATGAGCGATCTTTGTGCCCACCTGTTTAAGGATTACCAGTTCGGATTAAATCTGATCAAAAAGAATACTGGTCAGACAAGGTTTGTGATCAATGCCGAAGGCGTCGATGCGGCCGACAAATTCTTAAGTGAACTGGTGGTGCAATCCTATTATCCGGGCGCAGCTGCACAAAAGGCCTGATTGTTCATGAAGCGCTCGTTGATCACAACGCTCGTAATTGGAGTCGCGGTCGCCATCGTTGTGGGGGTCTTGCACGCAACCAAGGCGATAGCGGGCTTTGAGATTGCTGTTGCGCAGCTTGTTTCCGATTATGCCGGCGCGACGAGAGTCGTGGGCGAAAAATGGCAGTACGTTTTTGTCTTGATGACAGCTGTCGGTGTCGCCTGGCTCAGCCTGAGGAACCTGCCTCGGCTGCGAAGCTACCTGTTGTTCGGTTTTTTATTGATCGAGTTACTTGTCCTTTCGTGGGTTTTCTCTCTTTACCGGATTTTTTTTCAGCCTGTTCCGTGCATTTTTGCGGTTGCACTAGCGGTGGCTGCCGCGGAGGGCTGGATCGCTTTTTTGCAGAGAGACCGCTCGCATTTAGTACGAACACTCTTTGCGAATCGCCTCTCGAAAAAAGAATTTCATCGTGTCAGCAACGGGGCGTTCGATGGCCAGGCGCAAGCGTACGAAGCGAGCGTCGTGGTCTGCGACATTGCCAATCGGCATGGATTCGCGAGTTCGTCTGACCCCGCCGGTTTCGCTGAAACAATGGCGAAATTTATTCGTGCGGCCGCCGATGGCCTGATCGAAAGAGGAGCTTATCTACAAGCTGCCGACGGGGAAGGGGTGGTTGCCATTTTTGGATTTCCGAACACCGGTGGTCAGCATGCCGAGGACGCAGTGCGTGCGGTGCTCGATTTAACAAAGAAATTTCGCGAGGGCGGGCAGGACAACAAAAACATTTTTGCCGACTGGGAAATGCACGCCGGCATCAGCTCAGGTGCGATAATTGCCGGCGCGCTAAAGGACAGCCTGCATCCCGCGCTCCTGGCGAGCGGCGAACCGATTGAGTTCGCGCGCCGGTTTTGCGCTTTGAATCACCGGTATGGATCGAAGGTCCTGATTGATACGCCGACCTTCGATAGCGTGAGCGAGACAATCGTCGCGCGTCCAATTGATTTTGTGAGCGGCACAAATTCGCACGATCGGCTTGAAATCTACGAGCCACTCTGCCTTGCCACGGAAGCCAAACCCGAGCATGTCGCGCGTAGAGATTCTTTCTGGAGCGGCGTAGTTCTCTATCGAGAAAAGCGTTGGGCGGAAGCTTATTCTGAATTTCAGAAGGCACGCGTGCCCGAGGGGGAAGACGATCCCGCACTGCAATTCTATTTGCGGCGGTTGGAGCCGCTTGTCCTGCAGCTAACGGAATCGCCGTTGGAAGAAAGCTGAGCGCGCTTTGAGAAGGACGGAATATCCGGTCGCAATCCGGAATTTGATAGCGCAACTGCGACAAATGCCGGGAGTGGGTCCTCGCTCGGCGGAGCGGATTGCGCTCTGGATGGTGCGAGCACGAAGCGATCAGCCGGAAAAAATCTCACAGGCTATCGCGGAGACCCGCCAGGCGATTCGCTCCTGCAAGCTGTGCGGGTTTTTTTCTGCCGGCGAAATATGCGAGATATGCGCGGATTCGTCACGCTCGACAGACCTGCTCTGCGTCGTCGAGCAATCCACCGACATTCTTCCTCTGGAAAAAACCAATGTCTTTCGGGGGCGATACCATTCTCTTGGAGGAAAGATTTCTCCACTCGATCATGTTGGTCCGGACGATTTGCGCATTAAAGAATTACTGGAACGCATCGATCAGGAAAAGATCACGGAAATCATTTTTGCGCTGCCCGCCGATGTCGAAGGCGAATCCACAACAAATTTCATTGTCGATCTCTTGAAGGACAGACCGGTCAACCTTACGCGTCTTGCCCGCGGTATTCCAGCGGGCGGCGGCCTCGAATCGGCGGATGAACTGACGCTTTCTGCTGCGCTTTCTGGCCGAACAAAGCTTTAGTGGGACGTCATTCCGAGCCGCGAAAACGGCAAGGGACCTCACAATTGCCAATCACGTCACACAATCATCCGTGTGCTTATTCGCGCCGATGTGCGGTCCCTCACTTCGTTCGGGATGACACGGGTGGTTTGCTTTTCGAGTTGAGTACAGACTAAAGCGTCGGAGCGCTTTACCTCGGGCCACTTCAACGCTTCAGCGGTTAACGCTTCAGAGTTGTTTCCTCGAACGTTTTAACTTTTGTAACTTTTTCTAACGTTGTAACTTTCTGTCATGTCCTGCGCAAAGATGGATCCAGCCTTGCACCAGGCGCACAAACCGTCTTGGATCAAAGTGCGTTTGCCATCCAATCCAGTTTTCTTTTCAACCAAGGCGCTCATTTCTGATCTGCGCTTGCACACGGTTTGCGAAAGCGCGCAATGCCCAAACCGATGGGAATGCTGGAGCCAGGGCACGGCGACTTTCATGATCGCTGGCGATCGTTGCACGCGCGCGTGCGGATTTTGCGCCGTGACAACTGCCAAGCCTTTCGCACTGGAAGCAGACGAACCGCAGCGGGTAGCTGAGGCGGTGTGCCGAATGAAATTAAAACATGTCGTTATCACTGGCGTCGCGCGCGACGATCTCAAGGATGGCGGCGCCGATCATTTCGCCCGCACAATTACGGCGATCCGAGAGATGGACCCCGCCGTAATTGTCGAAGTGCTCGTTCCGGATTTTCACGCACAGGATTGGTGCATCCAAATCGTTCTCGATGCAGGTCCTGACATTTACAACCACAATTTGGAAACGGTAGAACGCCTCACGCCGCTGGTGCGTTCGCGCGCAAAATATCGCACCTCGCTGGAAGTGTTGCGGCGTGCAAAGAAACTGTCTTCCCTCAATGGCCGGATTGTGACAAAGAGTGGTGTCATGCTCGGCCTTGGCGAGAAGGAGACAGAACTTTTTCAAACAATAGACGATTTGCGCGAGGTCGGCTGTGAAGTGCTCACCTTGGGCCAGTATTTGCGCCCGACTCCGAAACATTTACCCGTGGTCGAGTACATCACGCCCGACCAATTCAATTACTACGGCGACATTGCGCGCAGAAAAGGCTTTCTCCATGTCGCCTCCGGTCCGCTGGTCCGCAGCTCGTATCACGCGGCCGACTTTCATCCAGTCATACGGCGATGACAGAGGTAGGGCGCGACCATGTGCGTGCCGATGAAAGCCCGAGAATGATTGCGAATTCGATGACGGAGCGCGATCCGCTCGCTCAGATTCGGTCGCAAACCGCCGCGGTCATTCCTGCGTATCAGGATGAAAAACATATTGGGGACATTGTCCGCCGAACCCGCGACCGCCTCGACTACGTCCTTGTCGTTGATGACGGCTCAACCGATCAGACCGCGCAACGCGCGCGCGAAGGTGGCGCAGAAGTCATTGTTCACAATCAAAACCGCGGCAAAGGCGAAGCGATTAAGACAGGGGTCGGACAGTGGTTCGCCGCGGCGAGTCTCTCGACTGGTGGATTAGATCGAGAAGTCACGTGGGTGATCCTTCTAGATTCCGACGGCCAACACCTTCCTGAAGAAATTGATCGGTTCCTTACAGCGGCAGCCTCCGCGACGCGCCCCACCTTATTCCTTGGCAATCGCATGAATAACGTTGTCGGCATGCCGTTCGTCCGGCGCATCGTGAACCGCTATATGAGCCGGCAGATTAGTCGCCTTTGCGGACAAGATATTCCCGATTCGCAGTGCGGTTTTCGCATGGTAGATCGCCGGTTGATTCCAGAATTGCTTGGCGTCGGAGGTAGATTCGATTACGACACTGAAGTGCTCATCATCGCCAGTCGCAAAGGATACCGGATCGAATCAGTCCCAATCACGACTGTTTACACCGATCAGGTGAGCAAGATCCGTCCACTGCGCGATTCGGTTCGCTTTTTGAAATTGATGTGGCGATATCGAAAACCAGCTTAGCTACGGCTTTCTTGCCGGCATAGGTTTTGAGCTTTTCAGGATTTCCGACTCGGGCGTGAGCGTTGCTGGTTTGCCGCTGAAAATAACGCGGTTCGGCTTTTGGGCGAGCGTTTCGACAAGCGCCTTGGCGTACGTAGTGACCACTTTCAGATTCAAAAGGGTCACGTGCAGTTGTTTCAATTGTTCCTGGAGCTGCTTGTCAGTCGTTTTGACGAAACCATCGGCGCTACCGAAGAACGTGTCTGCGTCTTTGCCTACGCCCTCAAGGTTTGTGATCAAGTTCTGTAAGTTGTCCACGTCCAATTTTAGCGAATCGGCTAATGGGCCGAGCTTCGGCGTGAATTGATTGAGATCGGTTTTCAAACCCGTGACCGTCACATTCAAATTGTCGAGCAGCTTGTTTGCATTATCGAACAATGGGCCCGCCGCCGCGGTGATTTGCTCGAGGCCGTACGATGGATGGCCTTCGATCGCCGCGTTGTTTGCCAGTGTCTGACCTCCGGACGTGCCTGCAGAAAGCGCCACAAATTTCGGCGAAAGCATAGTGTCGGAGCTTAGCGTTGCTGTAACGTCCGTGGGCAGCGGCGGAATTCCGTCATCAAGGCTAACCGTGATTCGCACCGCGTCCTTCTTGTTCGCGCTGGCTTCGCGTTCTTTGGCAGTGAGATGACGCGTCGCGATCACGCGTCCTGCCGGCGCGCCGGCATAACGCACTTCGGAATTAACCTTGATGCCCGTCACGTCTTCATAATTGATCTGCAAAGTTCGCGTTGGTTTTTTTAAGCGATAACCAGAAAGCGCGAAAGTCAGCGCTCCCAGCAAGACGACACTGCACGCGATCACGGACAGCGCGACGAAATAGTCGGATAGATTGCGTTTCACTAAGCTCATGGCTCCCTCCACAAGACCGGTCTGCAATGACGAATGACCAATGACGAATGACGAATCAATGACGAAATCCGAATGACGAAAGGGTCTTTCGCTGCGATCACAACATTTTTGGACTTCGTCATTTGATCATTCCTTCGTCCTTCTCCTTCGTCATTCCTCTTATGCCGTCTTCCGGTGAAACCTGTGACGTGCTGCGAAGAAGGGGCGCGGCTTAACTTGCTGATGGTCCTCATGTTCTTCCTGTGACAGGTTCAAAGGAATCGGACCGTCAGCCTCGCCGTGGATAAATTGTTGGACCTCACGGTTCGGGCTGTTCCGAATTTCATCCGGTGTGCCTTGCGCCACAATAGAGCCGTGTCCGAGCATGATCATGCGCGTCGCGATGCGAAATGCGCTGGTCATATCGTGGGAGACTACCACCGCAGTCATGTGAGTCCCATGCGTCAGTTTCAGGGTAAGTTCATCTACTACTGCGGTCATGATCGGATCCAGCCCTGAGGTCGGCTCATCGCTAAATAACAGTTCCGGGTCGAGCGCAAGCGCGCGGGCAAGCCCTACGCGCTTTTTCATCCCACCGCTGATCTCGTCTGGCTTAAGGTCTTCAAAACCAGTCAGGCCAACCATTTCAAGTTTCTGTTTTACGATCTCTTCGATTTCATCTGGAGATTTGTCAGTGTGTTGCAAGAGCGGCAACGCCACGTTCTCGCCCACGGTTTGCGAGGCCAGCAACGCACCAGATTGGAACAGCATGCCGAATCGCAGGCGTACGCGTTCAAGCTCGCGCTCCTTCATCGTTGTGATTTCTTCGCCAAAAAGCTTCACGACACCTGAGTTCGGTTTCACGGAGCCGATCATGTGCCGAAGGAGAGTACTCTTTCCACAGCCGCTGCCGCCCATAATAACGACTGTCTCACCCCGGTGAACGTTAAAAGAAATGTCATTGAGCACCGTGCGGTCTCCGAATTTTCGGACGAGGTTGTTGACTTCGATGATGGTAGAGTCAGTGGGCATGCGAGAAATGACGAATGACGAATGGAGCAAATGACGAAAGAATGACGAAGGTCGAATGACGAACGCGTAGACTCGGCGGAGGTTTGGATATTCGCACTGCGTTAGTCTTTTATTTGTTTCTCCATATCTTGGAGAAAATTGGATGCAGTTCTTTCCCTTCAAGCCAGAGTATACGAGCCTGTGGTTTCAATTCCGGCACGGCTCGAACGATCATCCGAAGGAAATGCTTGGTTTCGCGCGCTTCCTTTCGGCAGGTTCCGATGCTTTTCAGAAATTCTTTCTTTGAAACTGCGTCATCGGCTTCGACATGATTTGCCCCGACGCTGGTCGCTGCTCCCACGAGTTGATTGATGATTCGATTCGTAACCGCGTCTTGTGGAATCGCTCTTGTGAAATCAATAACCGCTTCACCAAATCGCGCCGTGCGTTCCTCCAAATCATAAACGCGCTTATCGCCCGGCTCTTCACGAATCACCGGCGCTTTGGCGTCATTCCAGAACGCTTCGTCGGAATCGCGTGGCGTTGCGGATTTCGTCATTCTTTCGTCATTCGACATTCGTGCTTCGTCATTCATATCATGCGCTAAAAAAGAAAATTCCCGTCAGCACTGCGTTCATCACCAACATCGCCAGGAGTGCCTGTACGACTGCAGTCGTTGTTGCCTGACCAACACCCTCCGCACCGCCTTCGACAGTCAGGCCTGCGTTGCACGCGATTGTGATGATGATCCATGCAAAAACCACGCTTTTGATCATTCCCGAATACAAATCCCAGGTATCGGCGCTTTCCAGCGCGCGCAGCACATATCCGGCGGTATTGAAATCGAGCGCGAAACGGCAGACCGCCCACCCGCCCAGGATGCCGATGTAATTTCCAAAGATGGTAAGCGCGGGCAACATCACCATCATCGCCAGAAAACGCGGCACGACGAGGTATTGAATTGGATTAATTGCCATGACTTCGAGGGCCTCGATTTCCTCTGACACTTTCATTGTGCCGAGTTCCGCGGCAACGGCAGAGCCGCTGCGGCCGATTACGATTACCGCGATCAGGACCGGTCCCATTTCGCGCAAGAGCGTAAGCATGACCAGATCGGGAATGTACATTTCCGCGCCGAGGCTCTCGAGAGAATGAGCGGCCTGCATCGCGAGCGTGACGCCAACGCTGAACGCCGTCAGTGCTACCATCGGCGTGGCGCGCACGCCGATGGCCACCATTTGCCTGAAGATCGGACCGATTTTGAAGAATTGTCCGGTAAACGGTGCGATCAAAATCCAGTAAAGCAGACTTAGGTTAAGCTGGAGATAGTTTTTCACTTGCCATTCGAAGGCGCAGAATGACAAGGCGCACAGAATGAAGAAAGCGGAAAGTTTAAGAACGGAGGGATGTCTATTCGCACAGCGATGGGACGATCATCCTTTTCAGCTCCCTAAGCAACGCTTCCAAAATCCAAACCCAAATCAGTGAAGATGACATGCGCGGCATTGCGACCGGGCATGAACGAGACGCCCGGACCGGGATAGCTACCTGCCCCGCAAAGATACACGTTTGGAACTGGCGTGCGGTAGTGACCCAATTCGGGAATGGGCCGCATGGCGCCGCTCTGATATGGAAGGAACGCGCCCTGCAGTTCGGTCCCGTGCACCGCGCTACTAACCATGCGCTCCTGGTCCACAGGCGAATGGACGATTCGCTTCAAAATCCTTGCCTTAAGATTCGGGATGTAGTGTTCCGTCAGCAGGTCAATCACGTGATCGGCATACAGTTCTTGGGCGGCCTTCCAATTTTGCGCGGCAATTTTACGCGTGACATCGCCGCGAATTTCATACGGCACGCATTTGACCAGAATTTTGATCAAACCCTTGCCGGACGGAACGCGGCTGGGATCAGCCGTATAGTCATTGCAAACCACCATCACTGGCCGTGCTGGAAGCAACCCAGCCCGCACTTCGACAAACATCTGCGCAACGTATTCCAATGAGGGCGGCGTGCAGTGAACATAGGAGGCTCGCGCAGTCTCTTCGCCTGCCTTGAATTCAAGCGGTCCGCTCAATGCGAGGTAAATCACCAGGATCGAATCACCCCATTCGTATCGTTCGATCTTATGCGCGATGTCCTCTCCAACTACAACCTCGCCGAGCAAATCGAGCACGAGCGTGCGCGGGTCAACAGTGGATGCGACGAGTCGACCGACTGAGATCTCTTCGCCATTACTCAAACGCACGCCGACAGCTTTTCCTTGCTCGATCAGGATTCTGCTCACTCGCGCGGTTGTCCGAATCATGCCGCCGCGGTGTTCCAAACATCGCGCCAATGCGCGCGAGACGTTGAGCATTCCGCCTTTGACCACCTTGTTGCCAAAATCTTGTATCACCGAATCAAACAACCATGTCAGTTGCCCGCCACCGACGTCGTCAGGCGCGACGTTCGCGTGCACTGAGAACGCGCCGAGAAACAAGCGAATAGATTCGTGCTCAAACCATTGGCTCGCCCATGCGCGAAGCGTTTGAGTTTCAAAGCGGTACTCGTCCAGCCCAGCCGGTGAGCGTTCAAGTTCAGCGATGTGTTGGGAGAGGCGGCGCGGTGGCGCGTTGAGGGCAGCGCAGATCGCGGCTTTGGCGACGAGCCATTGGCCAAAGAGCACGCGCCACTGTTCGGCGTCGTGCGTCGAATGCGCCGCGATGCTTGCACACGTTTGATCCAAATTTTTGTACATGCGCACGGTGCGGCCGTCGGGGAATGCGTGGGCGAAAGAGATTTCAGGCGTCAGCAATTCCAGGCCATAACGGTCCAGTTCCAACTCGTGCGGTGCTGGCGAGAGATTGGCAAACTGGTATCCAAACGCATGCAGGTCGGAATGAAAATTCGGAAGTGTGATCTCTTGCGTGATCGTCAAACCGCCGATGTTCTCATTCGCTTCCAACACAAGAACGCGCAGCCCCGCCCGGGCGAGATAGCACGCACAGGCCAGGCCATTGTGTCCGGCACCGATGACGATGGCGTCGTAAGGATGCGACATAGTCAGGAGGCAACAACGATGTGCTCAACCGTCAAGGCAAAAGCCCAAAGTTCGTACTCGGATTGCACTTCGTAGGGCAATGCTTATTTAAGACGCAATGAAACAAAGCGAAATCGATGCCATCCGCACGCTGCTAGGTTCCAAGCCGCGACCTGTTGGATGGCCTGAGCGACGAAAGCGCCTCGATGATGTCGGTTCTGTTTGGCCTGTAGCTGAGGACGTGCAGCTCGCCACCGTCGACGTCAACGGAGTACCAGGCGAATGGTCAATCGTTCCAGGCAGCGATTCCTCCCGAGTTCTGATGTTTTTTCACGGTGGTGGTTATTGTTCCGGTTCAATCGTCAGTCACCGCCGGCTGGTCACTGAGGCGGGGCGTGCCGCTGGGGTGCGAACACTGGCCATTGGTTATCGATTAGCTCCGGAGCATCCGTTCCCCGCAGCGTACGATGATGTGCTAACTGGTTGGCGTTTTCTGCGGGACCGCAATGTTCCGACCGCACACATCGCGCTTGGTGGCGACAGCGCCGGTGCCGGCCTCACAATTGCGTTGATCAATTGGTTACGCGATGCACACGAGGAGCTTCCGGGTTGCGCGTGGCTGATTTCGCCTTGGACGGATCTGACGATGTCCGGCTCAACAGTTTTCACTAAAGAAACCGTCGATCCTCTGATTCACAGGCAGTATCTGAATGAATTGGCCGACGCCTATCTGCCTGCGGGAATTGATAGAAAGGATCCGCGAGTTTCTCCTCTGTATGCCGATCTCAAGAGTTTTCCTCCAACACTAATTCAAGTGGGCTCAGCCGAGACGTTGCTTGACGATGCGACTCGTTTTGCGGCTGCTGCTGGCGCAGCCGATGTCCGCGTGACTCTGGAAATCTGGCCGCACATGATTCATGCATGGCCTCTATGGAACGCTCATCTTGAGCCTGGCCGCCGCGCACTTGCGAGCGCCGGGGCGTTTATCAGGGAGAACCTTTGAGGGCGGCGGCGAGGGTCAGACCCCGCGCGACTACATCAAGCCGCGCTTGCGAAAATCGCCAAGGTTACCGCCAGAAGAACGTTCGACGAGATCGATCGTGAACTTGAGCAGGCACACTTCCCAGGCATCATCGACACCGTGAATAACGGCGCTGAGCGGTTCGTTTGCGCCCTCGACGCGGCGCCTGGTGCGATTGATCACGGTATCGATTGAATCGCGCAGCGTTTGCTCGCTTAGATCGGTTTTGCGAAATTGAAAACCATAACGAAGCACCGCGATGTTCCGGGCGTGTTCGTGCAGTTGATCGAC
>DATIOX010000092.1:0-6387 GCA_035472675.1 Candidatus Dormiibacterota bacterium | reverse complement strand
CTTGCGGCAATGAAAAGCGCTGCCATAAAGCAGCCAAGAAGAGAAACGCTACACTAAGGGAATAAGCGATTTTCCAAAGAGTGGTCGCATTCGCTCGAACAAAGGTGCGAAAATTCGACCAGTGCTTTGAAGCTTGGCTGACCCCCAGCGTGCGTATCGTCGCAACTCCGCCGCGGGAACAACCGCCTATGCGAAGACTTAAGCAAGGTAAACCAATGTCATTCAATACCTGAAAAGCGTGCCAGATCAGACCTAATGTGTCGATGAGGCTTTTCAATCCGAGCTTTGCGTAGCGCTTCGTGTAGAGACTAACAGTCTCGTTTCTCGTGCGGGCCGGGCGACCACTCGTTTTCGAATCTATCTCCTCTTGAACAGATGGCTGCGAAAAGTGCCTTTCCAGTAAGTCTGCGCGGCGGATCATCGAAAATGCCGTTGTGGCCTCGGTCAGTTTGGCCGCAACTGGTTTCTGTCGCCACCCAATCCAGCCATTCTCCTAGGACAAGCAGGGTCCAGAGGGCGCGAGCATGGTCGGCTTTGCGCTGGCAATGTTCGGAGAAGAGTTCCATGGCGAGGGACGTGCGAATCCCGACCTGTTCTAGGCGCCCCTTTTCCAAAGTGGCGGCCGCCCATTCTTTCAGCGGGCCGCGCAGCCAGCTGGCGATGGGCACCGAGAGGCCGCGCTTACGCCGGTTCACGATGTCATCCGGCAGATAACGCCGGGCGTAGCGCTTCAGAAAAACCTTCGTCTTGAATCCGTGCACCCGGTCCTCGATCCGAAGCGATTTCGCGAATTCCATCACCGCTTCGTCCAGGAACGGCGAACGCAGTTCCAGCGCTGCACTCATGCTCGCGCGGTCGGCCTTGGTCAACAACCCCTCCGCGAGCAGCGTTTCCAGATCCCACCGTTGCACACGGTCTAGCAGATGACCGCCACCCGCGTCATGGCTTTCCAGGTCCATCGGCGCCACTCCCAGCTGACGCAGCAGCGCCGGTGCGATGTTGGAAACCCATTGCCGGTGTCGCTTGATGCCATTCAAACCTGCACCCTGCACGAAACGCTTGAGCAAGAAGGAAATCGTCACCTTCTTCTCGCTGAGTGGAAGCGCTTCTACCACGCGGCGGATGGCGGACTTGAGCCAACCCGGCAGCCGGGCGAAACGTTCGGCAACCCACGCGCCGATGTAAGTCGGGTAACCACCAAACAATTCATCCGCGCCCTCCCCGACGAGCACCATTTTGTCATCCTGTGCGGCGCGCTGGGCCAGCAAGGCCGTGGGAATCCACGCGGGGTCAGCCAGGGGTTCGCCTACCAGGCTGATGAGCGATTTCAATCCATCTCGCACGTCAGCGGGTTTGACCTGCACCGTCACGAGTTCCATTTTCAAACGTTTTGCCACCGCCACCGCGAAGCGGTCTTCATCGAAGGATTTTTCCTCAAAGCGCACGGTGTAGGCTTTCAATGGACGCTTCGGGTGCAGTGACCGGACCACCGCCGAAACCAGCGATGAGTCTATGCCGCCGCTCAAAAAGACACCGAAGTCCACTTCCACGTCGGTCTGGCGAGCGACGGCGATGCGGAACGTTTGATCGAACGCATCGAGTGATGGCGGCTGTTTGACCGTCTCCGTGATCTGCCAGCGCCAATAGGATTTTCGGCGCATGCCGCCCATGTCGAACTGGATCAATTCGCCCGGCGCGACCTTCCGGATTTCGCCGAACGACGTGTCCGGTGAGAGGAAGACTCCGCACTGAAGATATTTTCGCAGCGCCTCTTGATCGAAATTGACCGGCAAGCCACCGTGGGCGACCAAGGCGGCAATCTCGGTGGCAAAAATGATTTCGTTTCGGTTTCTGGCATAAAAAAGCGGGCGTTCCCCGGCGCGGTCGCGCACTAGGGTAAGGCGCCGGTTGCGCGAGTCCCAGACCGCAATGGCAAAGGCGCCGACGAGCCGCCTCGCGAACGCCTCGCCAAGTTCGAGATACAGCCCAGGGATCACCGCCACGTCAGTTTCTTGTTGCACCGGGCGGCCCCGCTCCGCCAGCCAGCGGCTCAACTCACGATGATTGTCAATCTCACCGTTGCAGACCGTTATCACACCGCTCTCCGCGTCCGTAATCGGTTGGTTGGGCTCATCGAGACCACGAATGGCCAGCCGGGTCGCGCCGAGGACCGCGAACTCGGTGGCCACCTGGCCGGTGGCATCCGGGCCGCGGTGGGACAAGGACCGGAGCATTGCCGTCACTCGGAGATGAGCGGCTTCGGGAGAGGTTAGGCTGGAAAAGGCGACATTGCCGCAGATTCCACACATTTCAGGAACCTCCAGGAGCTGGCAGTTGGGCGCCGCAATAACCGAAAGCGGTGCAACAACCAGACCAAATTTTCCGGTCGCGCTACCTGCCCGCCCGGGTCTAGAAGAACAACATGCCTGAAAAGCGGAACGGGGTACCGAAAAAGGATGGTCGCTCCTATCGTTTGCATGGCGAAGAAAAAGAAGTAGCGCGAGGCATCGCCGACAGTGTGCGATGGCGCCCGGAGGCGCTGTTAGTCTCTAAAACTATCACCGTCACCTTGGTCGAAGATGCAATGAAACGTCGGATGATGTAATCGTACCGAATTGTGAACAACGCCTAATTGAATAACGAGTACAAAGCGATTCTTTTTTAAGTAGGATTATGTCCCTTTCGTAAGTAGGATTATATCCTACTCTCCCTGACTTTAACGGCGCACCCCGCCGTACCTTATCTCTTTGTCGTTGGGCGGACCAAAATCGGAGTAACCTTAGAATTGAGAATGTCCGACGCAGAATATGTCCTTAGTGGCACGTCGAGCGAGCTTGAGCGCCTGCTTCAACACCGTGACATGCGGATCTGCGCGTACGCGGAATAGGCTGCGTTTGCTATCCGTTCAGTGGGCGTTAGTGACGTGAGAGCCATTTTTTGACCCTATTTTCCGCTACTTCTTTCTTCTCGATAAGGGGTGTCTCGACCTCAACAGCGGTGATCTTTCCTGTTGTCGCATCTACCCAAACATCGGTAAGGTCTTTCTTACTAGGCTGCGCAACGTCAACCGACCAGATCAGCACTCCGCTTTCTTTTTGAAGCTCGACGGTCTTGATAGTGCCATGCTTAACTCTAGCCAGCGCAATTTTTTTAGCCTGATGCTTCGTCACCCGTGCCTGCTTAAGCAGTTCCGTTTCACTTTGCTGTGCCCATAAATTGAAGGGTGCCCAGCTCGCGGCGAGTGCCAAGGCTATGATCGAACCCTTAATCGGCTTCATATAGAACTTTGACCGACCCGGCGTGTTATTACGTTCTGTTATTCTCTGTGTTTTTCTGAATCCTGCAAGCAGTCCTTAGGGAGTAACCAAGTTGATAAGGTATTACGACAAGGCAGAAGCAGAAAATACCCGTTTTCGCCGCCACTGGCCGATCCAAGTGCCCCAGCCGTAATAACCAAGTGGCAGGAGTCGATCTTGAGATACCAGTTCGTCTACCTGCGCCCGGAGAGACGCTGCCTTTGGAGGTCCAAAATAATCGTCAATCACCAGCCAGCAAGAATCGGCGAGCAAATCGCCGTAGCAATCCAAGTCCCGGCGCACATTGTTGTCCGCATCAAAAATAAACAGGCCCACTTCGCCACGATCCAGCGTCTGACTGACTGCTGATACGGCCTCTTGTTCGAAAGAGCGTCCGTGAATCAACGTTACATCCTCAGCCACGCTGAAGCGCGCGAGGTTCTTTTTGAAGTCCTTGATGATATTCCTGCTCGATAATCGGAAGTGTTTCAAACTTCCGCCCGCTTCGATGCTGACGATTTTCTTTCGCAAGCCTGACTCACGCGCGCCAAACGCGGCCGCGATTGTGGATCCTCCAATATAAGGCCCAATCTCGAGAATGTTTCCTACGCCGAACTTGGCGAAATGATAGATGAGAAGCAAAACGTCCATGTGCAACATGGACGCAGCGCGACCGACCTTTTCCAATCGATGCCGTACTTCGGCGCTGCGGTACTCCATTAGTTTACGCAACAGCTCAAGCACTTGCTCTGCGTGAGTAGATTTGCTCGAACCTGAATCCGGTTGGGGAAGCACGGCGGATTCTACTGGCGTGATGGGTTTTAGTTTGCCCAATCTTACAAACCCCATCTCTCTCAGATAGCTACAAAACCGTCCGAAGTTGTCTAGTCAGGTGGCACCTAATTTTGATATAAGGCTTCCCCTGATACGAATCGGCCAGGCATTTCGCGGTAGCACGGCAGCCCAATCAGTAAGCAAGGTGTGACGCCCGACTCTTTCGGACAAACTTTCACGCGCGCGTGAGGCGCAGTGCCGGCGACGCTTTCCGACAAACCTTCACGGGTGCGCGTGAGCCGCGTCTTTGGAGTTTTCTCAAAGGGCCTTCACACGCGCCCGCGTCCGAAGGCGGCAACGGTTTCGCAAAGGCCTTTATGCGCGCGATAAGCTGCACAAAAAAAGGATTGTACCGTTCAGCTGGCGGAGGCGCATACTGCGTTGGCATTGATATTGTGCGTCGGTGACCTCGATATGGCTGGTTCAATATCGGAATTTCAGCGGGCGATCGCACTAAATCCCAACTACGCAACAACCCACCATTGGTATGGAAACGGCCCACTCCTCGCCCTAGGCCGGTTCGAGGAAGCGATCGCCGAGGGCAAACGCGCCGTTGAGCTTGATCCGTTCTCGCCCATTATCAATGCAGACCTGGGACAGAATCTGTATTGTGCGCGTCGATACGATGAGGCGATCGCGCAGTTGCGGAAGACGCTGGAGATTGATCCGACGTTTTATTACGCACATTATAATCTGGGCATCGCGCTCCAGCTAAAGGGCGACCTGCCTGCCGCGATTGCCGAATACACAAAGGCACAGCAGTTGAGTGACGATCTGTTTGTTCCAGTGCTGCTCACATCTGCTAAAGCCCAGTCAGGCGACAAGGAGGCGGCCGTGCGACTACTGGCTGAACTGGAAGAACTCAGCCAGCATCGGCACGTGCCCTCATACTGGCGTACTTTCCTCTACCTCAGTCTGGGAAATCGCGACGAAGCAGTTCGTTGGTTGGAGCAAGGTATTGCCGACCATGACGGCCTAAACATCAACGTGATTAAAGTTGACCCCTGGCTCGATCCACTCCGTGGAGATCCGCGATTCGAGGTGTTAGTCCAAAAAGTGGTTGGTCCCAAGCAGAAATAACAAACGTTCTTTGCCATGCAAAGGTAAACTGGCGAGACGAGAAGACATGGCCCAACTGATCAGAGAGGAAAGGCTAGCAATGCGGGCCGGCTGTAAAACTTTACGGAGCCGACTGCATTGCTTTTCGCATCCGGCTCGCCGTACCACAGGCGACCGAACGGCGGTGCATCGGAGATGAGATCAAAGCCGCGTCTTTCCACCTTTTCAGACGTATGTCGCCCGGATCGCCGTTCCATTGCTACGGCGAAATGAGCGTGGATTGATTCTGTTTTGGTTCAGCCGCGGCCGTCCATCGGAACCGGGCACAGAATATGTTTGGGACGTACGGCTTCGTGTGTTTGAGAATCCCAAGATCGCAGAATTTTTGGCGCAGTTTGCTCGCGCCCTTTAATGACATTCCGAGTCGATCACCCAAACTCTGACATCGAATTTTGAACTCTCCGCCGTTCGCGGTCTGGGACCAATTCCGAACAATCCGAAAGCCGTCTCGCTGCCGCTGAGAAGTTAAGGCCTTGTATCTCTGGCGCTCGGCAGCTGACAATCGTGCGAACCACTTGCTTTCCCACCCCAACCACGCCTTATCGAACTCCTCGAGATGCTCCTGCTTTGAGGCTTTCGGCGTTGGTGTGGCTTCGCCGTATTGAAATTCAGCGTTCTTTCGGACAACTTCCCGACTCGCCCTGAAAAAACCCAGTGCCGACTAATTCAGTCAGTTTTTATGCCGCGTGCCCAGTGCGGTAATGGCGAAAATGTCCTTCCACTCCCTGTGTTCACCCCTGAAAGCGTCGCTATTCTGTGAACTGGCACCTTTTTCTCTAGGTAGTTCACAGAGTACAGAAAGAGCAATACCATCTCTTTCTCTTCCATAGGGGAGCGAAGGAAGGAAAGACTGCGTTAGGCTTTCATGGAGGATCAAACCGCAGTCGCCGGTTTTCGGGTTCCAGGTCCCTGGTGCTCGCAGCGGCTTGCAGAGACCGCGGCATTCATTCGGGAAAATTTCATAGACTCCATCCTGGATAGGCGCTCCGATCTGAGCTGCCACCTGCTTGAACAAGCGCGTCCATTCCTCACACGGATAAAACTCCTGACTAAAAACAAAAAGGTGAAATCCCGACCGCTCGGCATCGCCTGCACTAGTCGCCAGACACACAAATAATTGTGGCTGTCGGTAAAGCAG
>DATIOX010000091.1:0-4587 GCA_035472675.1 Candidatus Dormiibacterota bacterium | reverse complement strand
GTGCCAATGATTGTCGCTCCATGTTTTGCTGAAAAATCGGAAGCGACTTTTCGCGCAATGACGCACGGCTCTTCGTTCCACGCGCCCAGCGCGCAGCCAAGCGAGTCGATGATCCGGCGTTCCACTTCGTGCACGACTTCTTTGGAAAGATCTTCAAACCGGAACGAGGAAGAATAATTGGCGAGTTGATGAGCGAGCGTTGTCTTCATGAAAGGTTGGAATTTCAATCTGCCGATGAATTGTCCATCGGCAACATACGATGTGCGGGGCCGGTCCTTTGCCCGCCAATCTCAGCAGGGGAGGCCGGTTGCCCTGCAATCAAAGAACGCGCACACTCTTTGCGTGAGCGAATTTCAATTCGGCCGCGATTTGTCCATGTTTAATCGGGTAATCGTGGTTAAATTTTCCTGACATGACTAAAGTCTTTCCTAACGCCAAGGCAGCCCTTGGGGGTCTGCTTCACGACAACATGACGATTGCTGCTGGAGGGTTCGGGCTGTGCGGCATCCCCGAAAACCTGATCGCCGCATTGCACGACAGCGGCGTAAAGGGTCTCACCATCGTTGGCAATAATGCCGGCGTGGATGATTTCGGCATGGGGGTTCTTCTCACCACGCGTCAGGTGAAGAAGGTCATGGCCTCGTACGTCGGCGAGAACAAGGAGTTCGAGCGCCAGGTGCTGTCGGGTGAACTGGAATTGGAACTTATCCCACAGGGAACACTAGCGGAGAGATTGCGCGCGGGCGGCGCTGGAATCCCGGGGTTCTACACTCGAACGGGCTTCGGCACCAAACTGACAGAGGGCAAGGAGACGAAAGTCTTCGATGGCACGGAATACGTGCTCGAGGCCGGCATCAAGGCCGAGGTTTCGCTCGTGAAGGCATGGAAGGGAGACAAATCCGGTAACCTGATTTATCGAAAAACCTCACGGAACTTCAATCCAATGATCGCCACTTGCGGTAAGATCTGCGTGGCAGAGGTCGAGCAGCTCGTCGAGGTTGGCGAGCTCGATCCCGACCAGATTCATACGCCCGGAATCTTTGTCGATCGCATTACCCAAGGCAAAAACTACGAAAAACGGATCGAGTTTCGTACTATGCAAGGCAGCGGAACGTCCAAAAAAGAGAACCCGACGCGAGAGTTGATGGCGAAACGCGCCGCACAAGAACTACGCGACGGCTATTACGTCAACCTCGGTATCGGCATCCCGACCCTGGTGGCCAATTACATTCCCGAAGGAATG
The DNA here is from genome assembly GCA_035472675.1 of Candidatus Dormiibacterota bacterium. Taxonomy (GTDB): domain Bacteria; phylum Verrucomicrobiota; class Verrucomicrobiia; order Chthoniobacterales; family UBA10450; genus Udaeobacter. The sequence continues at coordinate 3,344 of DATIOX010000091.1, read as the reverse complement.
AACGTCACGCTTCAATCAGAAAACGGACTGCTCGGCATCGGTCCGTTCCCGACCGAGAACGAAGTCGACGCCGACCTGATCAACGCCGGTAAGCAGACCATCACGTCGAGACCGGGCTCGGCCTATTTTTCGAGCGCTGAATCCTTCGCGATGATTCGCGGCGGGCACATCGATCTCGCTATCCTCGGCGCCTTCGAAGTAACGGATAGTGGCGATATCGCGAACTGGATGATTCCCGGCAAGATGGTCAAAGGCCCTGGTGGAGCAATGGACCTCGTTGCCGGCGTGAAGCGGGTGGTGGCCGTGTTGGAGCACACATCCAAGGATGGCAAGCCAAAGATTTTGAAAAAATGCACGCTCCCCATCACGGGAATCGGAGTCGTCAACCTTATCATTACCGACCTCTGCGTGTTTGAGGTAAAACCGGGTGGCGGCCTCATTCTTACTGAATTGCATCCCGGGGTTACAGTCGATGATGTTCGCGCCAAGACGGGCACACCGCTCGATGTTTCACTAAAGAAATGATTTACGCGGTCCGCTCGCTCGGGCAGACCAGCACCAGCAGTGATGCGATAATCCAGCACGCGATCATGAAAACAAATCCCCCGCGGAATGAGCTCATGCGCTCACTTAGTTCGCCGATGATCTTGGGACCGAAAAAGCCGCCGATGCTTGCCGTGCAATTGATGAACCCAACGGCCGCTGCAGCTGCCGAACTGGTGAGGAATGCGGAGGGCAGCGCCCAGAATGATGGCAAATAAGCGATCGTCCCGAAGACGACCAACGAAAATATCACCACCAGTAATGTATTCGAAGACGGGAGGAAGAACCAGGCGCTGAGAGCTAGCGCCCCGGTCAATTGTGGAATGGCGAAATGCCAGCGGCGTTCACGGGTGCGATCGGAGTTCCAACCCAGCAGCAGCATTCCGGTGAGTCCCGCAGTAAACGGGATTGCGCCGATCCAGCCAATCCGATGCACATCATTCCAGCCGGTGAGTCGCTGAAGCATCGTCGGCATCCAAAACCAAAAAGCGTATCCCCCGCTATAGGTAAAGAACAGCCCTGCGGTCAGCATCAACACCGCTGGGTGCCGGAGCGCCTGCCAGATCGTAACGTGCTCGAGATGTGATTTGCCGCGCCGCTCTTCGGCAAGACGAGAAGTTAACCAATCGCGTTCGTTAGGCTGCAACCATTGCACTTCGTTAGGCCGGTCGGGCAGCACGAACAGCGTCGCCGTTCCGAGCAACACCGCGGGAATGCCTTCAAACAGGAAAAGCCACCGCCAACCGGAAAGGCCAAGCCAGTGGACACCCAGGATTGCGCCAGCAATCGGCCCCCCGACGATAAAGCCAATCGGAATGGCGGACATAAACCCCGCCACGGCCTTGGCTCGGTCCTGATAAATGAACCAATGAGAAAGATAAACAATGACTCCAGGAAAGAATCCCGCCTCGGCCGCGCCGAGCAAGAAACGCGCGCCGTAAAGCTGCAGCGGAGTGTGGACGAAACCGGTCAGAGTTGTTAATGCGCCCCACGTAATCAATGTGATCGCGAGTACCAGCCTCGCGCTCCAGCGCTCGACCAATAGCGCGCCGGGAATTTGCAGCGCAAAATAACCGATAAAGAAAATTCCGCTCGCCGTGCCAAAGACCGAATCGGTCAGACCGAGATCGCCTTTCATCCCGAGCGTCGCGTAGGCGATGTTGGTGCGATCGAGGTAATTGGCGACGTAGAGAAGAAAAAGAAACGGCAGGAGACGCCACGCAATTCGAGTGCGCGCACTTTCCCCAGCTTTTAGTCGCGAGAAGCCCATCGCTGCGCGCAGCATAACGTTGTCCGAAACGCTCACAATACGAATCGAGGAGATCGCATTTGTTAGAGCTCAAAATAAGTGCAAGAATCGGGCGTTTGTTTGCGACAAGATCGACTCGTGTCGCCAAAAATTTCCGAATCGATCTTCGTCGCGCACGCGGAAGTGAGCGAAGCCGCCGGGATCGGCGTGCCGGATTCGATCAAGGGCGAAGCGCTGGTTTGCTTTTGCGTATTGAAAAAGGACGCAAACTGGTCCGGCAGCGGCCGGATCGCCCTCGCCGCCGAATTGAAAGAGAACGTCGCACGCGATCTCGGCAAGGCGCTCGCTCCGCGCGACGTCGTTTTTGTGGCCGACATACCAAAAACGCGGAACGCCAAAGTGATGCCCCGCATTGTGCGCGCTGCGTATCTGGGCGAAAAACTCGGCGACACATCTGCCTTGGAAAACCCAGCCTCACTGGAAGAAATCAAGCGGACCGCGGAGAGAACGTAGGCGTTCCATCGGGTCGTGTTTGGCAGCCAGCATCAGTGATGCCGGTCCTATTCCACAATGAAACTGACATTTCTCGGCACTCGCGGTGAAATCGAGACGCGGACGCGACGCCATCGTATGCATACTTCGCTGATGGTCTCGTATCGCGGCACCGATGTGATGATCGATTGCGGCCTTGATTGGCTGGGAAAATTTGAGCGGTTGCATCCGAGGGCGATCGTGCTCACGCACGCCCATCCTGATCATGCGTGGGGCTTGAGAAATGGCGCGCCTTGCCCGGTATATGCGCCGCAGAAAACCTGGCAGGCGTTAACAAGGTGTCGCATTGAAGATAATCTGATCAAGGAGCGTACGCCAACGAAGATTTGCGGCCTTACCTTCGAAGCGTTTTCAGTTGAGCACTCGATTCTTGCGCCTGCTGTTGGATATCGTGTGAGCGCCGGTCGTGCATCTATCTTTTACGTTCCTGATCTCGTGTTTATTCATGAACGCGCTGCGGCCTTGAAAAATGTGCAAATTTACATTGGCGATGGCGCTACTGTAACGCGTTCGTTCATTCGAAGACGCGACAAAGCGCTCATTGGCCATTCGCCGGTTCGCACCCAAGTGACATGGTGCGAAAACGAAGGCGTACCGCGAGCCATCATCACGCATTGCGGCTCGGAGATTGTCACCGGCGACGAGGGCAAGCTCTGTGCGAAACTCCGGGTCATGGCTGCCGAGCGTGGCGTCGACGTGCGCATTGCCTACGATGGAATGAAGCTCAAGCTGTGATGCCAAACTCGGCCAAGGATTGCTGGCTTCCCAGGCCGTCGCTTCTTGACGCTTTTGAGCTTCGGGCTTGGAGCCTATCCTGATTCATGCGCCTTTTTCTCTGCGGCGACGTGATGACTGGACGCGGTATTGACCAGGCGCTGTCGCATCCGGTAAATCCAATCCTATACGAGCCGTATGTGCGCGATGCGCGCGAGTATGTCGCTCTTGCTGAGAAAGCCAACGGCCCAATACCGCGTCCACTGAGCGTCGATTACATCTGGGG
>DATIOX010000090.1:0-3669 GCA_035472675.1 Candidatus Dormiibacterota bacterium | reverse complement strand
CGATCCGACGCACGATTTCATCGAGAAGGAATCCAAATGTGCGAGCGTGATAACCATGTGCGGTCCCCGGCGGCCACAATGGCTTTTGTACTTCGAGTGCCCTGATAACGGCGCTGTAATCGAGTATGTCAACTCGCGCATCCAAAGCGCAAAGCCCGGCTTGATGCGAAAGCAACTGCGACAACGTGATTTTTTCTTTGTCAGCCTGAGCAAATTCGGGCCAAAACTCCGCGACTGGCCTTTCGATGCTAATCCTGTGCTCTTGCAACACATGCAGGACACACGCGCCGCCAATCCCCTTGGTCGCAGACCAGATGAGGACGAGCGTGTCAGCTCCCCACGGTTTTTCGTGGCGAACATCGCAAAATCCGCTGTAAAGATCGACGATCGGTTTTCCATTTTGCCAAATGAAAACAGCGGCTCCGAGCTCTCCAAACTTTTCAAAATTCTCTCGGAACAGGGGTTTCAATCTTTGGCGAAGCTCGTCGGCATCCAACTGCATTCCTCGAATTTGTAGTGCCAGGAGTCCCGCCTGCAATATTTAAGGCACAGCCGACACGGCTGCCGCCAGGGTTCGACCCGCTTTGAAGGGCTACAGCAGCAGCTTTTCCAACTCGTCGAGCCGCTGTTTAAATAAACGCAACGCGCTCTCGATTGGGGCGGATGTGGTCATGTCCACTCCTGCCGCTTTCAATGTCTCAAGTGGAAACTTCGAACCGCCGGAACGCAGAAAATCAAGGTACGCTTCCACGCTTCCCGGCTCGCCGGAGAGCACGCGTTGCGAAAGCGCAACCGCAGCAGAAATCCCTGTCGCATATTTATAAACGTAAAACGCGTGGTAGAAATGCGGAATACGCAGGCATTCCAGATCCAGCTCGGGATCGAGCACAAAGTTTTCGGCAAAATAAGCTTCGAGAAGCGTGTGATATTGCGACCTGAAAACATCAAGCGTCAGCGCGTCGCCGCTCTCTTCGATGGCGTGAATGATTTTCTCAAACTCAGCAAACATGCTCTGCCGGAAAAGTGTGCCGCGCAGGTCGTCGATTTGCCGGTTGATGATGTAGGCGCGCATTTTCGGATCGCTCGTCGTTTTGAGCAGATGATCGGTCAGAAGTTCCTCATTAAACGTCGATGCAACCTCGGCCAGAAAAATCGGATACTCGTAATCCTGAAACCGCTGCGAATTTTGCGCGAACCAGCTGTGCATGGAGTGGCCCGCCTCGTGCGCAAGCGTATAGACATCGGAGAAGACGTCATCCTTATAATTCATCAGGATGTAGGGAGGCGCCTGGTAGCTTCCGGATGAAAATGCGCCGCTGCGTTTGCCTTTTGTCTCGTAGCGATCGCACCAGCGCTCGGTACGTAAGCCTTCCGCCAGCACAGCGACATACTCCTTTCCCAGCGGAGCAAGCGCTCCTAAGACCATTTCCACGGCCTGGTCGAACGTGAAGCGCGTCTCGATTTCCGGAACGAGCGGAACGTACGTGTCGTAGTGATGCAGCTCACCCAACCCAAGCGCGCGGCGACGCAAATCGAAATACCGAAAGAGCGGTTTTAAATTCACGCGAACCGATTGAATCAATCCATCGTAAACCGCAACCGGCACATCGTCAGGAAACAGTGCTGCCTCAAGCGAAGATGAGTAATGTCTTGCTCGCGCGCGGAAGACATCTGCCTTGACGGAATAAGCAAGTGACGCGGCAAGTGTGTACTGATGGTCGCGAAATTCTGCATAGAATTGATGAAAAGCGCGTTTGCGCAGCCCATGATCGCGCTTCACCAAAAATGAGCTGACCGAGCTTTGGCTAAGCGGCCTTTTGTGTCCCGTCTCATCGATCAGGACGCCGAACTTCATGTCCACATCCGTCAATTGTGAAAACGTGTCGTCGTAACCGCTGAGCGCGACACTCCCCAGCGCAAGAAGACGTTCCTCAGGCACGGAGAGCACATGCGGTTTCATCCGGCGAATTTTGTGCAGCTTGGTTCGCCACTCGGCCAGCGCGGGATCGGCAACGAACTTGGCAAATCTTTCGTCGTCAATCGCCAGAATTTCGGGAACAACAAACGCCGCCGCTTCACCGATCTTCGTGAGCAGGTTCTGAACCTGGCCTATCCGCGCAAGATATTCGTTGTTCGTGCTGTCCTCTGCCAATTGCAGCGACGCGTAGTGATAGATGCGCTCGATTTTCAAATCGAGGGACTTTTCGAACTCAAGCACCTCTCCCAGTGTCTGTGCCGACTCCCCTACTCTGCCCTTCCAGTTCTGAAGCTTTGGATACGTCCGCTTAAGCCAGGCAAAATCTTCCTGCCATTTTCCGACATCGGCAAAAAGATGCGTCAGGTCCCACTTGTCAGAGTCGGAAATATCAACGCGGGTTGGGATTTTGGGTTCGTCCATGAGGAAATTGTCACACGGAACGCGTTCTCTTCAACGCGTCGAACATGCGGCTCCGGCTGCATGATATTTGCGCTGCGGTGATTAATCTGGCACGTCCTCAGGATAAGCCGATCCACCTTGGCACGCGAAGGCCATTTCTGTCATTTCGACCGAAGTGGAGAAATCTCTTAACCTCTCTGTGAATCGCGACTCGCCCAGGTGACATTGAGAGATTCCTCGACTTCGCTCGGAATGATATCTTTGGCGTCGCAACCTTCACAATGTCAGTGTTTCATGGCCGGCATGAAACGGCTTTTGATCTTGCACTTATTTGGCGCGTTAGTCGTTACAATGGCGCATGCCACGACAAACTTCGATCTGGCAGCCAAGGCGACAAACGAACTGGCGGCCGACCTTCACCGTCAACTCGCCACAGGCAACGAGAACCTTTGCGTTTCACCCTTTTCCATCGAAAGCGCCCTCGCCATGACGTTCGCGGGCGCGGATGGCGACACGCGCACGGAGATGGCGCGCGTGCTGCATTTTCCAAGCGATGCCAGCACGGTGGCCGACTCGTTCGCCTCGCTTCAGCATTCGCTGGAAGAAATAAGTGTGAAGACAGCCGAACTGGTGAAGAAATCCAAGGAATTCGGCGGCCCGAGCGAGCCGATTACCCTAAGCATTGCAAACAAGCTCTTTGCGCAGAAGGGCTACGCGTTTCGCCCGGCTTTCCTATCCTTGGTGAAACAAAATTTTGGTGCGGCGTTTGAGCCTCTCGATTTCGTTACCAATGCGCCAGCAGCTACCCAACACATCAACAAATGGGTAGCGGACCAAACACGTGACCGGATTCGCGATCTCATCCCTGGAAGTGCGCTTGATGAGACGACCCGCCTGGTGCTAGCAAACGCACTCTATCTAAAGGCGCCGTGGGCACAGGAATTTTCGGAGAGCGCAACGCAGCCGGAACAGTTCCACGTTCGCGGCGGAAATGGAATCGATGTCCCCACGATGCAGAAAAGGAGTGAGCATTTCGGCTACGCCAAACGCGAGGGATACACGGCAGTAAGCTTGCCTTACGCGGGAAACGATCTCCAGTTCCTCGTTATTCTTCCCAATGACATAAACGGTCTGCACGCGCTCGAATCAAAGCTGTCGGCGGACATGCTAGCTGGAGGCGCAAAGCTTCAGACGCGCGACGTCGATCTTCATTTGCCAAAATTCAAACTCGAGCCGCCCACCATGCTCTTGGCGGAAAAGTTCGAAGCGCTCGGGATGAAGACGGCGTTCGA
>DATIOX010000089.1:0-27799 GCA_035472675.1 Candidatus Dormiibacterota bacterium | reverse complement strand
CGACCGCTTGATCCGCGGAGAATGAAGATTCAAACCATTTGGAGAATTGCCAGGGGGGAGATTCGAACTCCCGACCAAGGGCTTATGAGTCCCCTGCTCTACCACTGAGCTACCCTGGCGAAATCGGCGGCGACAAACGTCAATCGCACCACTAGCGCTGTCAACGCGAGCGCAGTCGCGAACTTAATTTCCTTACTCTTTCTCTTGCTTGTGCTCTTGGGCCCATGGGCACGAGCGACTCCATCGGCGAGACTGCTGTTACTGCTTTGGCCCAGAAAGATAAGGCTCCAAGTCTTTCTCACGGCCTTGTAGCACGGCCATGAAACAAACGCCGTTGTGTTCCGTGACTGCACCGACCCACCCTTCCTGATGAACATAGCGCCAACCTGGAAAAGCCAATACAGCCCCGGTCTTGCTGTCTCTTTCTGCCGGAAAAAGAAAAAACTGCATTCGCTTTTCAGCCACCCAGATTTGGGCGATGCGCTGCGACTCGTCGTCGTCAAAAACACGGCAGCCGATTGTCTGAAAATCGGCGAACTCGTCTGGAACGTCGTAGTGTTCCAGCCCGTGTTTCATAAAGAACAGATCACTTAATGTCCCCGCTTCGGCGGTCACCGGATCGAGCGTGACCGATCGAGTGGAGCCGGCCACGGTCAATAGTTTCCGCGCTGTCGCCGACCCTGGAAAATCATTTAGTCGACCAAGCACTTGCAACGTGAAAACCCCGGCGATTACCAGGAGGGCAATGCTGATCGCGAGCACGGCAGGATTGAGGACGATTCTTCTCCACGTCCACTTCGGGCGGCGAACCGCCTCTTTGTCCAAGAACCATTCAGCCGACTCGGGCGGCATCGGGACAAGACGAACCAGTTCCGCCACGGCCCGATCAAAGTTCTGTTGATTAACAAATTCATCAGAACCATCCTCACGCGATACCGCGGCGCGCATGGAGCGGTCAGCTAAATGGTCGTGGCTGATGGGCGCGCAATTCAAAAGAGCACGGCGCCGACGTAATAGACGCAGCGTCCTCATACCTTGGCTGCTCCGGAGTGCTTAGCGTCCAGCCACGCCTGCAACTGTCGCCGCCCCTGCGACAAGCATCGCGACAGCGTGCTCAGTTTGAGCTCGGCGATCTCGAGAATCTCGAGGTAATTGAATTCGTCGAGATAAAAGAGCGCCAGCGCAGTTCGCTGAGGATCAGGTGCGGCGGAAATCCAAATTGCCAGTTGCGTGGACTCGAGCTGCTTGATCTGTGACGCAGCCCGTGGAGCTATGTCGTGCTCCTCGATTTCGAGCGATTCTGGCTGCAGGTCCGTCTTACTTGCCTCTAAACAACGCCAGCGCGCCTCGCGAAAAAGCAAAAAGGGCTCCCTGGGTAATTCTCCCTGTGCAGCGCGCACAGCCGCTTCGCGCAACGTCGTGTTAAAGACTTCCTGCGCCCTGCGCGAGTCGCCCAGCATCAAGCAACAAAAGCGATAAAGCTGTGGTAAATTTTGCTTTCGATCCGACACTCTCCCATCCTTCGTCTTTGCAAAATTTAGCGCACTCTACGCAGCTACCTACCATCGACAAGAGGCGATTCGTTTATCTTGCACGAGCGCTTCCCGCGCTTTGAGCGAAAACGGCTACAACTTCTGTAACCGGTGCGCTACTTCCTCCGCGTTCTCCCGGCTGTTGAACGCCGAAATGCGAACATAACCTTCGCCTTGTGCGCCAAAACCGGCGCCGGGTGTAATGACGACATTCAACTCTCGCAGCATCCGATCGAACATTTGCCAGCTCGTTAGGCCATTGGGTGTTTTCACCCAGACATACGGCGCGTTGACTCCGCCGAAAACCTCGAGACCGGAATTCGCCGCGGCGCTGCGAAGAATCTTTGCATTGCCCATGTAATGCTCAATCAGCGCGCGAGATTGCTTGCGGCCTTCCGGCAGGTAAAGCGCCTCAGCGCCGCGTTGCACCGGATAGCTCACACTATTCGATTTCGTGCTCCAACGCCGCTGCCAAAGCGGATGGAGAGGAAGTCGGCGACCATTCTCCGTCCGCGCCAGCACGGATTTCGGCATGACTGTAAATCCGCAGCGCACGCCGGTGAACCCGCCATTCTTGGAAAAACTGCGCAATTCAATAGCGCAGTGGCGCGCGCCGGGAATTTCGAAAATGGAGTGCGGAACATCTGGCTCAGAGATATAGGCTTCGTACGCGGCATCGAAGATGAGTAGCGCTTCGTGCTTACGCGCATAATCGACCCAGCGCGCGAGCTGTTCGCGCGATGCAACGGTCCCCGTTGGATTGTTGGGAAAACAAAGATAAACAAGGTCGGCGTGTTCTGTTGGTGGGTCGGGAACAAATCCGTTTTCAGCTGTGCACGCCAAATAAAGAATTCCTTCGTAGCTGCCATCTTTTCTTGCCAGTCCACTGTGGCCCGCCATCACATGCGTATCGACGTAAACCGGATATACCGGGTCCGGCACAGCGACTTTGTTTTGATCACCGAGGATATCGAGGACGTAACCGCAATCGCATTTTGAGCCGTCAGAGACAAAAATTTCGTCGTCAGCAATGTCGATGTTGCGGTCGCGATAATCGTGCTGGGCGATTGCCGACCTTAAGAATTCGTAGCCCTGTTCGGGGCCATAGCCGCGAAAGGTCTCTCGACGGCCAAGTTCTTCGACAGCACGCTTCATCGCATCAATTGCCGCACGTGGCAGCGGCTCGGTGACGTCCCCGATTCCGCAGCGAATCAACCGGTCGGCCGCTTCCGGATTCGCTTCGCAAAATTCGCGCACCCGCCGCGCGACCTCTGGGAAGAGATAGCCCGCTTGAAGTTTAAGGTAGTTTTCGTTTAGATAAGCCATGCGTGTGTCGCTGCGCTCTTTGATCGCCGAACCCGTACAAGTTTAGCGGCGGTCACAGACCGCCGCTACAACAGAACTGGCCTAACGCCATCAGTAATTCTTCGCGACCGCGTCCCAGTTTACCACGTTCCACCAGGCTTTGAGGTAATCGGGCCGTCGGTTTTGATACTTAAGATAGTAGGCGTGCTCCCAAACGTCGACGCCGAGGATCGGCGTGTTGCCGTCCATTAGCGGGCTGTCTTGATTTGGCGTCGAAATAATTTCGAGTTTTCCGTTCTTATTTTTAATCAGCCACGCCCAGCCACTGCCAAAACGTCCCACACCAGCGGCAGCAAATTTCTCTTTGAAATCATTAAAACTGCCGAACGTTGATTTGATGTCGTCAGCGAGTTTGCCTTTCGGTTCGCCGCCGGCATTCGGTCCCATTATTTTCCAAAAGAACGAATGATTTGCGTGACCTCCGCCATTGTTTCGCACAACTGTGCGAATATCTTCCGGCACCGATTTGAGATCACTGATCAAATCCTCGACCGATTTCTTTTCGAGCTCGCCTTTGCCTTTGATCGCGTTGTTCAGGTTGTTGACGTAAGTCTGGTGATGCTTGGTGTAATGGATTTCCATCGTCTTCGCATCGATATGCGGTTCCAACGCATCGTACGGATAAGGTAATTTTGGTAATTCGTAAGCCATAATCTTTACAGTTAGATCGAATTACGCTGCGCGACAGGTTTTATTTTTCGCCAAAGAAACAACCGCTGTAGCCACCGGCCTGTGGCCGGTTCGCTCTGGGAGTAAACGGGCCGCAGGCCCGTGGCTACAGAATTATTCGCAGCGATAAAAGCTCGGACAATGCCCGAGGCCGCTGCGATAATTGACGTACGTCGCCAGCGCCAGGAGCGGAAAGTTCTGCCGATACATGTCGTACTTCAAATAGAACACGCGGGGAAAGCCGGTGCCCGTAATTTGCTCTTCATCCCATGATCCATCGGGCTTTTGCGAACTGAGCAGGTAGCGCAACCCTCGCTGGATACTCGGTCGATCGAGATCGCCGCACGCACAGATACCCATGATTGCCCATGCCGTTTGCGATGCCGTGCTTTCGCCGATGCCTTTAGTCGATGGGTTTTCGTAGGTGTCGCAAGTCTCACCCCAACCGCCGTCGTTATTTTGACAACTTTCAAGCCAATCTCGGCCGCGCAATATCCAGTCCTGCGTCATGTCCTGTTCAATCGCGCGCAAACCGCGCAGCACCTGCCAGGTGCCGTAGATGTAATTGACGCCCCAGCGCCCGTACCAAGAGCCGTCCTTATCTTGAGTATCGATCAGGTACTGGATGGCATCGCGGACAGATCGCGTGTTGAAATCGAACCCGATATAGCCGAGCAACTCAAGCGTGCGCGCAGTAAGATCACTGCATGTTGGATCCAGGATCGCATTGTGATCCGCAAACGGCATGTCTTCCAGCCACGGCGTGGTCACGTTCTTATCAAATGCTGCCCAGCCGCCATCCCGACACTGGAAGCTGAGCTGCCAATCCAAGGCGCGACGAAAGATTCTATTGAGCGCTTGAGGATCCTTAGGCTGGACTAGCCGCAGTGCCATCAATACCATCGCTGTGTCGTCGGTGTCGGGATAATAAACGTTGTTATATTCGAATGCCCATCCGCTCGCTTGTGGATACGAATTGTTCGCAGACCAATCGCCGCGGATGCGCACTTCTTTATTAACCAGCCACTCGGCGGCCTTTTGCAGGGCAGGATGCTCGGCAGGAAGGCCTGATTCAACCAGCGAAATGATGTTGATCGCAGTGTCCCAGACTGGCGAGAGACATGGTTGGATACGGAAGTCCTCGGGATCGTCAACGAAGAGTCCGGCAAAGTCTTTCTCCGCCTTGGCGTAAATCGGATTTGATTTTGAGTAACCAAGGGCGCGCAATGCAATTAGGCAGTTCAGCATCGCTGGAAACACAGCCGCGAGGCCATCGCTGCCCCCACCAATCCGGTCGAGCATCCAGCGCTCCGCTTCCTCCAGTGCGCGCCGGCGTAGCGGGCGAATCCGAAGGGGTTGCAGGAACTTGAACGTGTCGTCAAGTCGCAAAAAGAAATTCCGCCAGGTCCAGAAAGGTTCACTGCGGGGCAAGCGCAAATCGCTTTGCTCGGTACCAAGTGGATAGAGTTCGTGCAATTGCTTTTCACCAGGCAAAACTCGAGTCGGTTTGAAATGGTTAATAATCGCCAGCGGTATGAGCATGGCGCGACTCCACGACGACATCTTACAAATATGAAACGGCGCCCACCGTGGGAGGAGCACCATTTCCACAGGGATTGCCGGCAGGTATTTCCATGGAAACTGGCCCAGCAATGCCAGATAAAGCTTGCTGAAGGTGTTCATCTGCGGAATACCCCCGCGACGAATGATATTTGCGCGGGCCTCCTGCATAAACGGCGCGTCCACTGAACAGCCGGCGAGCTTCAGCGCAAAATACGCTTTCGCTGACGCATTAATCTCGCTCGGACCGCCATGATAAATGTTCCACCCTCCGTCCGGCAGTTGGCGTTTGAGAATATGACGCACGCAGCGCCGCTGCAATTGTGCGTCCGCCTCGCCGCACCAATGCATGAAAAGGATGTAGTCCGAGCAGAGGGTGCTATCGACAATCAGCTCCCCGCACCAATGGCCATCCGGCTTTTGTTGGCGCAGCAGGTTCTCTTGCGCGCGCGTGATGGCGTGCGCAATCTCTTCGTCGTTCGCCGAATAAGACTCCGATATCTCTGGTCGCGCACTCGGCAACGCAATGAGGTTCCTCGAGAATTCCGGCATGTCGATCCGATTCTTACGACGCTTGCGCTGCAACTTCTGCGCGTTTCCCAGTCAGGTGACCGTTACCGGAGCTCACGCCATTAAAAGCAAGCACTTCGCTGCCACGGCCAGAGCGTTTCGGTTTCGAGCCGAAATTGAATTTGACCGTTTTCCAGGTGTCTCCTCGCCGCGCTTGCAGCCCCAATGTCGCTGTCGGCTCGTAACCGCAATGCACCATGCAATTTTCGCATCGACTATCGCGCGCGACACCGTTCACGACGCCATACCGCTCCCATTCCGTCTTTTCCAGTAATTCCGCGTAGCTCGAGTAGTGTCCGTCGGTCATCAAATAGCATGGGCCTTTCCAGCCGCGGATATTGCGCGTCGGAATCGCCCATGCCGAACACGTCAGATCGCGCTTGCCCGCGAGAAACTCGAAATAAATCGGCGTCCCCAGAATAGTATATCGACTCATCCATTTCTCGACTCTTTGAAACTTCTCGACCGTCATCGAGCGGGTGAGAAAGAAGTTTTCCGGGAGCAAATTGAGCCGTTTGATCATGTCCTTCTTGGCAGCGTCGTAATCGTATCCAGGGGTAATAGTGTGGCCATCGACGCCAAGATCGGAAAGATAATCGAACATTTGTTCGATCTCTTGCATATCGGTTTCCTTGTAAACGGTAGTGTTCGTCGCGACCTGATAGCCAAGCAGCTTCGCCATTTTGATTGCCAGGATGCACTCCTTGAAAACGCCTTCGCGTTCCACGATCAGGTCGTGGGTTCGCTCCAAACCGTCGAGGTGCACGTTCCAGTACATCCATTTGGTAGGACCAATAGTTGGCTTTGCCGGGTCTTTTAGTCCCTTGCGAATTTCAGCCGCATCTTTTTCGCTGAGTAATCCCGCACCGAGCGACGCAGTGATTTTTTCTCCCACGAATTCAGGCCGGATCGACAACTGCGAGGCCAACCAGTCGCGCATTTTCTTGCGCATAAACATGGCGTTGGTGCAGATATAAACGATCCGGTTCTGGGCGAGCAGTCCTTGAACGAGCGCCTCGATATGCGGATAGATAAGCGGTTCGCCGCCGCAGATGGAAACCATGGGCGCGTTGCACTCCTTTGCCGCCCCGAGACAGTCCTCCAGCCTCATCATGTCCTTGAGCGACGTGGAATACTCTCGAATCCGCCCGCAACCCGTGCATGTAAGGTTGCACGTGTGCAGAGGCTCGAGCTGAAGAACCGTGGCGAATTTCTTCGTGCCACGCAACTTATGCCCAATCACGTAGGCCGCGATTTTCGCTGTAAGGGGTAAAGGAAATCTCATTGGAGCGAGGATAGTAACAAGAGGTGCCGGTATGTCAATGACCCGGCCCACTTCTCAGTCTGTGTTAGTCTGAATCGGCTTAAGGCTGCTGTTCGGATTTGCGGGATTCTACACCAGACTCCCAAAGGCGGAAAAGCAAAATAAACATGCGACTGCGAGGGATTTCTGTGGTTAAATAGTGGCAAGTGAGTCTCTAAACAAGGTAAACAGTATGAAACGATTATTCTTAGCAGCATTTGCCGTTGGCTTGATCGGCTGCGCACAACAGCCCGCGCCATCACCTGGTCCGGCAGTGACCGGCGGTTATCCGTATGATCGCTACGCCCGCAGCCCAGAGACGTGGGGATATGTGAAGCCGGTTTACAAGGACTGGAGCACGGAGCAGTTGCAGAAACGCCGCTTGGACCTGTTCGCCCAAGTTCCGTTCACTCGGACGCGCAATGAAGTGCCTGCCTACATCTATTCCGGAGGGCTGCTTCCGCAGCAGGATGAGATCAAGGCAATCGAGGTCGAACTCAATCAACGTTTCCAGGCCGGTGACAAGAGCGCAGAGCTTAATGAATTCTGGCCCTCAGTGCGCAGGCATATTGCCAGCGGCTCGCGTGTAGAAGCACTTTTTTAACTTCGAATAACATCGAAGTGATGGAAACGGCGAAATGCCGGAGCCAAGAGTTTTTCTCTAGAGGCTCGCTTGTCGCTGCAACCAATCAGGCCGGCGTGTTCCAGCCGCGACGGATGAAGCTGACGGCAATCGCGGCGAGGAGGAGCGCGACAATTTTCGATACGCCGCGTAATCCTTGCATCCCCATCCAATGCGCGAACCGATCTGCATTCCAGAACGCCAGTGCGACCAAGCCCAGATTGACCAGCAGCGAGGCGAGCGTGAACACTATGCCCACCGTATCGACCAGAACGAGCAGGGCGGTGAGCAACGCCGGCCCGGCGATCAACGGCATCCCAAGCGGCACAATTCCGAATTCATCGCTGCCTCTGTGGCTGGACGGCCCAACATTGAGCAATTCGCGCCCCGCCAAAGCGAGTAGAATAAGACCACCGGCGACTTGAAAGTCTGCATCGGTAATTCCAAGCGCGTCGAAAATAATTTGCCCGAGAAAAACAAATCCGATCGCTACGCAGAACGCTGTGAAGATTCCGAGAGCCGCCTGGCGTTTGCGCTGCTCCGGCGAAGCGCTGGACGCGAGTCCCATGAATATCGCGACAAGTCCGATTGGATCGATGGCGACAAAGACGGGAATGAAGGCGAGGAAAAATTTCTGAATCATCGTGGCGCATGTTTCTTAGCTTAGCGACACGGTCAAACGCAACCTGAGAATCGCTCGCGCTCAACGCTGTTCCGCTGAATTTGCCTTTGCGGCGGTGCGCGCATACAGGTGTGAGCCAACTTCGACCACTATGAAATCCTCGTTTCTTTTCCTGTCATTCATTTTCGCCGCGGCGAGCCCAAGGCTTCCAGCGACTGAACTGAAAACTGTCGATGACTTTCGAGCCGCAGCCGCGAAGGCCAATGCTGTCTTGACGCTCCCCGATTGGGAGCAAACGCCGAAAGCGGTTGAGGCCATAATGAACGACGCCATCGCCAAGGCGAACAAGGCACTGGATCAAATCGCCTCGCAAGATCTAAAGAAGGCCACTTTTAAGAGCACAGTGGTGGCACTCGATGAGCTCACTTACGAGGCGGGACTCGCGGCGAACAGGGCCACAATCATTAAGGAGACAAACACCAATCCCGAAATGCGCGCCGCTGGCGAGAACGCCATAAAGGCGTTTCAAGACTGGGCTGTGGGCGTTGATTATCGCGAGGATGTTTACAAGGCAATCAAGGCTTTTGCTGACACGCACCCCAAGCTTTCGGGGGAAGACGAAAAACTGCTGAATGAAACATTGCGCGATTATCGCCGCGCCGGACTAGACCTTCCGCCGGATCAGCGCAAAGAGGTTGAGCAGTTGCGGAAGGAGTTGTCTAAACTCGGCACTGACTTCGACACAAACATTGTGAAGGCCAACGCGCCGGTGATCTTCACCAAGGCCGATTTGAATGGACTGCCGGAAAGCTTTTTCGCTTCACCCGGCATCAGGACAGGAGACGATGCCTACACAGTGATGGCAAATGTCACCTGGCAATTTAATACCGTCGAAGAAAACGCTAAGAGCGAAGCCACGCGCAAGCAGCTTTACGTCATTCGCGAGACGCTCGCCAAGGATGCAAACGTTCTCGTTCTCAACCAAATGCTCGCGCTTCGGAACAAGATTGCGCTCCGGCTCGGTTACAAATCGTGGGACGACTATCAGACCGAAGTCAAAATGGCCAAGACTGGTGCGAACGCCGAGAAGTACATTAGCGATCTGGTCACCGGAATTCAGCCCAAGTTTGAAAGCGAAGTGGCGGAATTACAAAAGGTGAAGGCCGCTGAAACGAATGACCCTAACGCCAAAATCGAGGTGTGGGACTGGCGCTATTATGCCAACCAGCGGGACAAACAAAAGTACGCCGTTGATAAGGAAGCGTTGCGCGCATTTTTCCCATTCCAAAAAGTGCTCGGCGGCATGTTCAATATTTATCAGAGCATCTTTGGTCTGAAATTCGAGAAGATCGCCGCACCGTACAAATGGATCGAAGATCTCCAGCTTTACATAGTGACCGATTCCGCCACGGGCGAACCGCTCGGGATGTTTTATCTCGATATGTTTCCGCGCGAAGGAAAATTCAATCACTTCGCACAATTCGAAATCATCAGCGGCAAATTGTTGCCGGATGGAAAATACCAGCGGCCAACTGTCGCCTTGCTTTGCAACTTTTCGCCTCCGGCGGGAGACAAGCCGTCTTTGATGACGCATCAGGAGGTCGAGACTTTGTTCCACGAATTCGGTCACGCTCTGCATTCGATTGTCACTCGCGCGAAGTACGGCCGTTTTGCCGGAACGCACGTGCCGGGTGATTTCGTGGAGGCGCCGTCGCAGATGCTGCAAAACTGGGTCTGGGACAAGAAAGTGCTCGACACGTTTGCGGCCGACTACCGTGATCCATCGAAGAAAATTCCAGCAGAAATCATCAAAAAAATGAATGACGCGAAGCTGGCGAATGCCGGTGTTTTTTATCGACGCCAGTTCGCCTTCGCGTCGCTCGACCTCGCGTTGCACGATCACCACGCCGAAGACATGCCTTACGATTGCGTGGCAACTTCAAATCCGATTCTTGAAAAAGTCTTCCTGCCGATCGATCCGAGCACAACGTTCGTTTCCTACTTCGGACATCTGAATGGGTATGATGCCGGCTATTATGGGTACGCGTGGGCCGACGCAATCGCCGCTGACATGGCAACAGTCTTCGAAAAGGCAAAGGACGGTTACCTCGACAAACAAGCGGGCATGAAATTACGCCACGAAATCTACGAGCCGGGCGATTCGCGTGACGTCAACGTCTCGATCGAAAAATTCCTCGGCCGCAAACAATCCACCCAACCGTTCCTGAAAAAGATCGGCATCGGCCCGCAAGAGAAAAAGCAAGCGCCTCCCGGACCAACCTCCAAAGATCGCTAACATTATTCTGTCATCCCGAACGAAGTGAGGGACCTTACAAAGCGCGCTGGACTGTCGAGAAGGCGTTCGCCATTTCTGGCCAATGAGCATTTCATTGTAGAAGCTTGCAGCACTTGCTACATCCCGGGCTATTTGATTGTGAGACCTAGAGATGCGGTCGAGTCTCTTTCGCAACTGAATTCTGCGGCTCTCGCAGCACTTGGACCAACATTGGCAATGACCACTGCTGCAATCGAGGCCGTCGTTCGGCCACAGCGAGTTTATTGCGCTTTATTTTCGGAGGAAACACGCACCATTCACTTCCACATTTTTCCTCGGACAGAATGGCTAACGTCCAACTATTCTGCTGCTCATCCGCATGAGGCCGAGATTTCCGGCCCACGACTAATGGATTGGGCGCGGCGAACCTTTCAGAAACCAATCACCAACATGAACAGCGATGAGACCCTGGAAAAGATTCGAGCTCGACTCAGGTCGATTACCATCAATGGACAGTACTGTATGAAAGCCAGCGTCACTGAGTTGCCTTTTAACAATTTTCTTGGGATTCACCCCGCGAACGAGACTGCGCACCTAGTGCAATTGCCATCAGATAACCAATATCTCAATCATCTCGGCACAGTTCACGCGGCCGCGCAGCTCGCGCTCGCAGAAGCTTCAAGCGGCGAGTTTTTGCTCAGACATTTTGGATCTGCTGATGATCTTTTTCCGGTTGTGCGAGGTGCGGAGGCGAAATTCCGCAAGCCTGCGAATGGCAGCATAGTATCCACTGCGATTGCAGCGCCAGAAGCTCTCGCTCGGCTCGACGCGGAGCTTTCTTCGAAAAGCCGTTCGATGATTTCAATTACAATGGAGATCTACGACGAATCGAATGCGCATACGCTTTCCGCGACCTTTGAATGGTTTATCCAGCGTGAGAAAAAAATCTGACCGCGTTTAGACCCTACCGCGACTTCTCAATCTATGTGCGCTGGAGCGAATGTTTATTCTCGTCAGTGGTTTGAGTTCTTCCATATCGGTATTGGTGAGACTCGCACTACGCAAGAGACAGCGTTCATATGCCGCTGTGCTCCCCTGCCCGATTTCCGCAAAGTTCTGGATGTGTGCTGTGGCATGGGACGACATGCCCGCGCTCTTGGTAGCCGGGGTTACTCAGTAACCGGCATCGACCGTGATCGTGATGCTATCGCGAAGGCCAGCGCGCTGGCTGGCGGCCCAAGCTACGTAAACACAGACATTCGCGACTACCGGCCGGAGTCTGGCGCGTTCGACGTTGCGATCATCATGTCTCAGAGCTTCGGCTACTTCGATCCAACAACAAATCGCGACGTGCTGGCACGGCTTGCCGTTGCAGTGCGTGAAGGCGGTCGTGTCATTCTCGATCTGTGGAACCCTGAGTTTTTCACCGCTAATCAGGGCGAACGCGAGCTCAAGCAACCTTGCGGAGTTGTTCGAGAGAGGAAACACATCGAGGACGACCGGCTGTTCGTGCACCTGGATTACCCGGATGCTGGTCAGGAAAAGTTCGAATGGCAGTTATTCTCGCCGGAGCAAATGAGCGCTATGGCAGAGTCAGTCGGCTTGACACAGTTAGTCGCGTGCACCGACTTTTACGAGACGACTGCTCCGTCTCCTACGAATCCGCGCATCCAATTCCTGTTCGATCGCTGTCGCCTACAGTAAGTGACATTGGCCGTTCGTGACTATCTGTTTCGTCATTCCTGCTTGGTCAATCATTCGTCATTCGGATTTCGTCATTAATTTGCGAGGCTCAGGGAGTACCGCTAAAAGGAACGCATGAAAATTTCGCGTTGGTTGGTCGCAGTCTTTCTTACCACTGCGACTTCGCTTTTCGCTGTTGACGAATTGGCGTTGCGTTTGGAACCGGCGTTGGAGGCGATTACGCCGGACGGTTTACTAGCGCACATCAAGGTTCTTGCGTCGGATGAATTCGAAGGACGCGCGCCGGGGACAAAAGGCGAAGAACTTTCCGTTAATTACATAACGGATCGGTTCAAGAAAATCGGGTTGAAGCCGGGAAACCCGGACGGCAGTTACAGGCAGGAGGTTCCGTTGGCTGGAATCAAAAGCGAACCACAAATGTCGTTCACTGTCCGGGACGGGACGATCGATTTGAAGTACCCCGACGATTTCATCGCGTCCTCAGCGCATCTTCAACCGGAAATCAAGATCAACGATTCGGAAGTCGTCTTCGTCGGATACGGCGTCGTCGCGCCGGAATATGGCTGGGACGATTACAAAAACGTTGATGTTCACGGCAAAACGCTGCTGATGCTGATCGGCGATCCCCCAATTCCCGATCCGAAAGATCCATCAAAACTCGATGAGAAAATGTTTAAGGGAAAAGCGATGACCTACTACGGCCGCTGGACTTACAAATACGAGATCGCCGCACAAAAAGGGGCTGCGGCCGCGGTGATTATTCACGAGACTGGGTCGGCAGGCTATCCGTACTCGGTCGTGAAAACGAGCTGGGCCAAGGAGAACTACGAGATTGATTCACCAAATAAAAACGCGGACGCCGTGGAAGCGCGCTGTTGGATCACTCTCGATGGCGCGAAGAAATTGCTGGACGCTTGTGATCAGGATTTTGATGCGCTGAAGAAATCGGCAATCACGAAAGAGTTCCGGCCCGTGACGCTGAAAGCCAAAGCGAAGATCGACATCGAACAACAGCTTCGCTCGTTCAAGTCGCACAATGTGATCGGTAAACTCGAGGGAAGCGATCCGAAATTGCGCGACGAATATGTAATTTACACGGCGCACTGGGACCACCTCGGGCGTCATCCCGAATTGCAGGGCGACCAGATTTCTAACGGGGCCATCGATAACGCATCGGGCGTTGCATCGGTTATCCAGCTCGCGGCCGCATTCACAAAATTGAATCCACCCCCGAAACGCTCGGTTTTATTCATGGCCACGACTGCTGAAGAAGCAGGATTGCTCGGCGCGAAATTTTATGCCCTGCATCCGCTGTATCCGCTGGAAACAACCCTGGCCGACATCAACATCGACACCGTGAATCCGTGGGGGAAAACCCGCGACATCGAAGACCTCAGTAACAACAATTCAACGCTCGACGACTTATTAGCGGCAGCCGCGAAACGCAATGGTCGAGAGATGAAACCCAACAGTCAGCCGGAGAAAGGTAGTTTTTACCGCGCCGATCATTTCGAATTTTCCAAGCGCGGTGTGCCCTCGCTCTACAGTGGTGGCGGCAAGGATTTCGTCGGGAAACCGGCAAATTTCGGGCAGGAAAAGAAAGACGATTATACCGCGCACCATTATCACCAGGTCTCGGACGAAGTTGATCCAAACTGGGATCTTTCCGGCGCGGTGCAGGATGTCGACCTCTTATTCGAAGTTGGTTATCAGGTTGCCAACGACGGCAAATTTCCGGAATGGAAACCCGGGAGCGAGTTTAAGGCAAAGCGGGATGAGATGTTTAAGAAATGATTGGATTTAGACGGCAAACCTCGAGCTGATTGCTGTTAGACATAACCGCGATGAAGCTAGTCCTCTGCTCACTCGGGCCAAGCTTAACATTCGAGGAAGCGCAGAACCTTTCCCCTAACTTTTCGCCCGCAGCAACACTTCCGGAAAAGCCCAGTGAAATTTCGCTAGATCATTTTGGATCTCTTAGCTCTTTTCACACCGATTTTCTATTCGCTTATAACATCTTCCCGCGCTTCCTCCTGCGCGCAGAAGCACAGTGGATTCGCGAGAGAAGAACGATGCGGATTGGAGACATAATTGTGCAGCGCGCTGTTCTGCCTCCTATTGGCTTCGGTATTTGTGCAGAGTTTGCTGTGCGCATCTCGGCGCTCATCGGCGAGCCGAGTAAGCTCGTTTTGCTTATGAGACGCTCGCCGGGCATTTGGAGCGCGGCGTATCAGAGTTCTATTTTGAGGAGCGTGCTGGAGAAATCTTGTTTGTCGTCCACACGCACTCGGAGCCCGCACATTGGCTTTCACGGCTAGGAAGGGGAGTTTTCAGTTTGCGATATCAGCGCTGGTGCACGCAGCAAGCGCTGAAGCATGTAAAACAGCGCTTCCACCGTGACAACGAGCGTTTGATCCCATCGTAAAGAAGTAAGTTGCAGGGCATCGAATTAGATGGTTGAATCAGCACTCGCGAATCTGAAAATCTGAATGGGCTCTCTTAAGAAAAGACGCAAAGCGAAAATTGCCAAGCATAAGCGCCGCAAGCGCATGAAAGCGAATCGGCACAAGAAACGCCTCAGGTATAAGGCGTAGCGCGCGGCAAAGGCGTTTCCGGAGAACGCCCAATTCCCAACTCAAACAAGAACTGCCTGCCAGGCTATAGTCCTGAAAGCTTTCGGGGCTGGTTTGCGGAGGTTTCGCCGGAGACTAACATTAAAAGCGTGAGGTATCAGAAGAAGAGTTGCGGAATTTCGCCGTGCTGGTGCCTTTTTTTTACGCTGCTCTTCCTCGTCGCGACAAGCGCCGCGGCTAGCCAAAAACAGAAAAGTTCATTGCCAAAAACTCGGGCTTCGTCGGCAACTAAAAAGACTGGTGGCCAGGATGATTCATCCAATTCCAAGCCAGCTGCCGACCTTGCACTACGCTTGGAAGGCGCACACAAGGCGGATGCGCTGACGCATTTTGTCGAAGGAATGTCTCTCGAGGAAAATGGCGAGACGGATCGCGCGCTGGAGGCGTATCGCAAAGTGTTGAATGTCGATCCCGGCCAATCGCAACTCGCCTCGCGCGTGGCGGCGTTGCTGATAGAGCAGGAGGATTTTCCACAGGCGATTGATGTGTTGAAGGATGCAATCAAGGCAAATCCAAAGGATGCCGACCCGTATCAGCAGCTGGCATACATTTATGCGAAGTATCTTAAGAAAACCGATCAGGCCATCGATTACGCCAATCGCGCCATCACTCTGAATTCAGGGGACATCGAAGGTTACCAGCGTCTGGTAGAAATCGAAGTTGCAGCGGGACAAGAGAAGAAGGCGCTAGAGGTTCTGGATCGCGCCACAAAGGTTCCCAGTAACGATGCCAGCTTTTGGCTGCGGCTCGGCAAACTTTACGTGGCGGTTCTTTTCAAGTCCGATTCACAGCCGAAACCCGACGAACTGAAAAGGACCAACGAAATTTTCAAAAAGGCGGCCGAACACGCCGGCGATGATCCTGCAATTCTAAAGGATGTCGCCGATTACTATGCAGCCTCCCAGCAATTGAAAGAGGCAATTCCGCTTTATCTGCACGTTCTCGAGTTGCAACCGGACGATTCAAACGCGCGAGAGAAACTGGCGACTGGTTTTATCCTGACGAATCAGCGCGGTAAAGCAGTTGAGATGCTCGAGCAAATCATCAAAGAGCATCCTGAAAAGTACCAAACCTACGACTTATTGGCGCAGGTGCTGGATGATGAAGCGCGATCGCTGCAACGCGCAAAGAGAGTTGACGAAGCAAAAGCGACCTTTGCGAAAGTGGTCGCAAATTATGAGCAAAGCCTGCTGATTAATCCAAATCATGTGGGCACATATTTGCATCTGGCAGAACTGCTGCTTGGACCTTTGAAGAACGCAGATCGAGCCGTCAGTTTGCTGACAGAAGCCCGGCGCCGATTCTTGGGAGCGCCGGAGATCGTTTACTATCTGGCCATTGCCCAAAGCGAGGCGAAACAAACCCAGCAGGCCGTGGCGACCTTTGAAGAGGCACTGCACGAAGCGCAACTCGACCAGGGCAATGACATGGTAAATGCCAAGTTCTATTTCAACTATGGCGCAACGGCAGAGCAGGCAGGCCTGTACCAAAAGGCAGCTGATCTTCTTCGCAAATCAATTGCTCTAGATCCGGCGAACTCTGCGGAAGCCTGCAATTATCTCGGTTACATGTGGGCCGATCACAACATGAACCTGGACGAAGCCGAAACGATGATTAAAGGCGCCCTCGAGATAGAACCAAATAATGCATCCTATCTCGATAGCCTCGGTTGGGTCGAGTTCCGGAAGGGTAAATTTGACCAAGCTTTGAACAATCTGCTCAGTGCGGCAAAGACTGCGGACCACGATGATCCGGTCATCTTCGAACATATTGGTGACGCGTATTTCAAATTGAATCGAACTTCTGAAGCGCTGGAATCATGGCAAAAAGCGCTGGCCCTCGATCCAAAAAACAAGAACCTGGCAAACAAGATCGAAAGAACCAAGGCACCAATCGGCAACGGACCACCAACAAAGACGAATCCAACCCAGTGACCCGCGGCGTTCTCGCAATGAACATGAGCGATTATCCCACACCGTGGCAGCGCAAGATGATGTGGGCGGCGCTCACAGCCTTCTGTGTGGTTCTACTCATCCTGATCATCGGCACGGTGATTTGGGCGAGCGCCAATATCGTTAGTTTTCTCCAACCGATCCTGATCCCGGTGGCCATGGCAGTGATTCTGACTTATCTGCTGGACCCGCTGGTGACGAAAATGTCTCGGGGAACGCTCAGTCGCACCAAGGCGGTTGCTCTGCTTTTTGCCGTCGCTTTTTTCGTCCTCGGTGGATTGGTCGCATGGCTTATTCCGACCATCTCCATACAAAGTGCGAATTTCGCCCGGCAAGTCCCTGCTTACACCGAACGAGCCCGCGACTACGTTGTAGATCTAATCTATCGATTCGATCAAACGTTCGGCTTTCTTGGCGGCGGGCGCGGAAAATCTGCATCCACAAGTTTTGCAAACTGGCTAATCGGACCGGCGCCATCCGCATCTCCTCATGCACAACCGACTGCCTCCTCCATCCCAAGAGCGTCTGGAACTCCACCTGCGGCCGAAACAATCGCGCCGAGCCAGCCAAAGCTGACCACCGCCGAACGCCAGCGCATTCAGGCGTACGTGGAAAAGCTAATGCCTAATTTGCAGCAGGCGCTTCCAACACTGATGGAAAAGTTCTGGGATATCCTTAAGAAAAGTATTGGCGGCTTTCTTGGCGTCACAGGTTTTTTGCTCAGCCTGATCTTGGTGCCGATCTATCTATTCTTTCTACTGAATGAGAAGCCGCGGATCGAGCAGCACTGGAAGGAATATCTGCCTCTGCGGGCATCTCCTCTTCGAGACGAAGTGGCGGAAGTATTATCGCAGATCAATTCGTACGTGACCGCCTATTTCCGCGGCCAACTGCTGGTGTGTCTGGTCGATGGCATACTCATCGGCACGACGCTGACTCTATTTGGCCTCAATTTTGCTCCGGTGATTGGAGCCATGGTGGTGGTCCTTACCATGATTCCCTACATCGGGATCATCATCTGCTGGGTGCCGGCCGTTCTGATTGCCGCTTTCCAATGGGGCGATTGGACGCATCCGCTCATTGTGACCGGCATTTTCATCGCAATACAAAATTTGGAAGGCATATTTTACGCCCCACGAATCGTTGGGAATTACGTTGGATTGCATCCGATGACGGTGATCGTATCGATCTTTGTCTGGGGTTTGATCATTGGCGGAGTAATCGGTCCCCTTCTTGCCGTACCGCTTACGGCCACCGTTAAGGTGCTGCTGGGACGATACGTTTGGGGCCGGCGTTTGCGGGAAAAGATCGAGGACTCGGTTAAATCAATTCCTCTAGTTGAAGAGCCAGAGGTAGTGACTCGTTCTTAGCCTCGGTGGTCGGCACGGTGCGATGGGAGAGAAGAAGCGGATCGTTACGCCTCAAGAGACAACATGAAAATCGCGGAACGAACCGAAGAGGCTGGATATAGAAGAGTTCGCCAATCGCTCTCTGGTCTGGAGTCTTTCATTCAACGACAGGTTTGGCCAGCCCGTCTCGCCCTCGTAGCCGCTGGGATGGCAATCGCCATTCTGCTCTGCGCGCTTTTTTTCCAATATGGTTTAAAACTATATGCGAACTGGCATCAAACCCGCTTGCTACAACAAGCCGGTTCCATGCTGCAGCAGGGAAGATTTACTGAAGCAACGCAGACCGCGCGAGAGCTCGTGGCACAACATCCCGATTCTCTGCCGGCCCTGTACGTACTAGCAGAAGCAGCAGAGAAACAAAATCTCGAAGAGGCGATTTCGTGGCGCGAACAAATCACGCGCTTGCGTCCAAAAGATCCGGACAGTCAGCTTAATCTCGTTTCCGCGGCGCTCCGCTTTGGAAAGCTCGATCTTGCACGAAAAGCGCTCGATCAAATTCCTGCCAATGATCGTGACAGGGCCGCATTTCACGTTGTCGCAGGCTGGCTGGCGTCTGCCGAAGGAAACTTTGCCGAACAAGAAGAACAATTCGCCGCTGCCGTAAAAAAAGAACCTAGGAATGATCTCTATCAGTTCAATCTCGCAGCGCTGCAAATCCATTCCAGCGATGCACAAAACAGTGCGAAGGCCCGCGAAAATCTCGAGCGGCTCGTCAAGCTCGCTCCCTATCGCACCGGCGCGCTGCGTGCTTTGCTTAATGATGCTGTGGCACGCAATGACCTCTCAGCGGGAGACAACTTCGCGCAGCAACTCCAAATGTCGCAGGAGGTCACCTTCGGCGATTATCTTCTCTGCCTGAATTTTTATCGGAAGCTCGATGAGAAAAAATTCCATCTGCTGCTGGAACGGGTAAAACCTTTTGCCGCAAAGAATCCATCCGATCTCGCATCGCTCATGGAGTGGATGAACCGAAATGGACTCACTGGAGAGGTTGTCAAGTGGATCGAGAAGCTTCCGGCAGAGAAACTGACTGCGCCGCCCGCCGCTGTTGCAGTGGCAGATGCGTACGCCAATGCGAAGAATTGGATGCGTTTGAAACGATGGACTCGCAAGGGAATGTGGGGAGAATCCGATTACCTGCGCCTTGCATATCAGGCATTTGCCACGCGTCAATCACGACAAGACAGTGCGGACACAGAATTCCATGCACTTTGGCGCGCCGCAGAACAATCGACACACGACCAGCCTGAGCGCGAAATTGTCCTCGCGCGGCTCGCTTCGAAATGGAATCTGGAGAAAGAATCCGAACAACTGTGGCTGCGCGTCGCAGAAGATCCGCCTATACGACGCGAAGCGCTGGACTCGCTTCGCGCGCTTTATCGCGAGGACAATGACACCGAAAAACTTTACAATGTTCTCCAGCGTCTACACGACAGCTCTCCCAACGAGGCGCCGATCACGGCGGATCTAGCGCGACTAGGCCTGAACCTGGAGCGAAATGTAGAACGCTCGCATGAACTCGCCAAAGAAGCGCATGACCGCGCGCTGAACGAAGTCAACTGCGCCGTGACTTATGCGTTCTCTCTGTATCGCCTTGGCCGAAACGCAGAGGCCCTCGCAATTATTCAAGGATTGCCAGCAGACCAATTACGCGACCCGCACGCAGCCGCTTACGCAGCGCTATTGCTGGCCGACGCAAGCCAAATCGACGCCGCAAAAGATTACCTGGCCGCAGCGGATGACAAGATTTATCCGGAAGAAAGAGTAGTGCTCGACGAAGCGAAAGCGAAAAGCGCCAGAGTATCCGCAGCTCCGTGGCCAGCAGTTTCACCAGTTTTTCCCCAACCGAGTCCAATGCCAGCGGCTTCGCCACGTTGATTAGTGAAATTCCGATCCATTGTAACGGTTCGCAAAGTTCTTGATGACGCAAGAGTGAACATGCTTGACGGCGAAGCCATCGAAGTCGCCGGCGTCGGTTTCGCAGGCATCGCTGGTTTAGGAGGTGGTTTCGGCCGGCGAATGTTAAACGTATGGGGCGAACCGCTCATTAAACAATTTGTGCAGGAATCCATCAGACACGCTGTGCGGCTGGAACAGGCGCTGGCTAAGCTACAAGCGGAATGGCGAATCGTAGTACTACATTACTCCCCTATCCGCGCCACGTTAAAAGGGGAACATCCCGAAATCTTTGCCTTCCTTGGTTCCAGCCGACTAGAAGAACCGATCAACCGGTTTCGCGTCAACGCTGTGTTTCACGGCCACGCTCACAACGGCATTCTTGAAGGGAAGACTTCAACCGGTATTCCCGTTTACAATGTCTCTGCGCCCGCGCTTCGCAAAACCGGCAAACCCTTTCGAATTGTCGAGCTGTAGCGGCGCTCTAGGACGCCGACAAAGGCGAGCTAGGTACGCAAAACTTTCTCGGTCACAACGCGCCATGCCTCCACATCAGCGCGGCTTTGTGTCGGTGAAATGCACCGGACAGCTTTCAACGAATCAAAAACCACTTGAGAAAACGGCACTTCAATTGAGCGGGCCAAACGGCGCCGTGTGTGCACCGACATCCTTTTATAAAGCAAGCTTAAGTGCAGCTTGAGATCGTAATCGGACCGATTTTGTGCGGCGTTACGAATGACTTGATTGAGCTGCCGCAATTTCGAGTTCAGCCCGAATTCGACAAAGAGTGTTTTGATAAATTCATCGGAATAGCTGACCTCGAGCGCTTGGAGCACGATTGGCTCGCAATCTCGAGCGGCCTTTGAAAGCGTTGTACCAACTGCATCGGTGCTATCCGCTCCGACGTAAATCGTCACGTGCGGCTCGAAAACAGGCGCATCATATCGGCGCGCGAGATCGTTAATCAAATCCTGAAAAAAGCGGTGCGCCGGCTCAGCCGGTATGAGCCAGTAAGCAATAACAATTCGTCTAGACACAGGCAGGGCGCAGAACGATCTGCTGTTCAACTCCACCTCTGCAATTCAACTATATTTCCTTCCGGATCTCGCGCATACACGACTCGAAGGACACCGACGCGATTTACTTCTGTGGTAACAATGTTTCCGACTGTGCTGCCGCCAGCCGCAATCACTGCCTGCAACGCCTCGTCTACATCGTGCACCGCAAATGCGATGTGACCGAACCCGCACTGGTTCGGGGACGGCAGTTCGGGCTCGACCAATTCGTTATAGCTGAAAATCTCAAGCGTCGGACCATCATCGCCGTAGCCTGGCAATCGGAGATGAACTCCGCTAAGATGCGCGTTCTGAAGAGAAGTCAGCTGATCCAGCCAGGCGCCAGACATATCGCGATCAGGGGGCTTGGGCTCGCATCCGAAGACCTCGGAATAGAATCGGACCAGTCCTTTCCAATCTCTGGCAATCAGATTTGTGTGAACGTATTTGGCAGGGATTGGCATTATCGTCTCCTTCGGTAAGGTTTTTGAGATATTATTGCGTTATTTCCTTTATGCCGACGAATGTTCTTGGAACTGAACTGAAATGTTGTTGCCAGGATCCGATGACTGGATTTTACCGGGACGGATTTTGTCGAACGGGCCCGGAAGACATTGGCCTTCATACGGTTTGCGTGAAAGTCACGCAGGAATTTCTCGATTTCTCGATGCTCGATGGAAACGACCTTATCACGCCGCATCCGGAATGGGGCTTCCCCGGACTGAAGCCGGGTGACAAATGGTGCGTGTGCGTGACGCGCTGGAAAAGCGCGCTGGATCACAACCGCGCAGCTCCTGTTGATTTGGAAGCAACGCACGCCTCCGCACTAGAGTTCGTCACGTTAGAAGAACTGAAAGCGTACGCACTCTCCGAGTAACAGCATGCGGTTGAATTCGACCGAGTTTGCCGCCACGCTAATCCCGAATTGAAGCTGCCGTTTAGTCTTTTTCTGGCGCTGCGGTACTTGAAACCGAAGCGCACATTTCTTTCGATCATCACACTGATCTCGATCCTTGGAGTGATGCTCGGCGTAACGGTCCTGATCCTCGTGATTTCTGTCATGACCGGGTTCGATCGCGAGCTACGTCAGAAAGTGATCGATTTCGATGCGCACATTCTCGTGAGCACAGAGGACGTCCTTCCCGACTGGCGAACGCTCAAAACAAAGATCGACCATACTCCAGGCGTGGTCGCGACGGCTCCCTACATTCAGGGACCGGTCATCGTCGAATTTCAAAACAAGCGAGTCGCCCCGATGATTCGCGGTGTTGATCCCGCAGAGGAAGAGAAGGTCATCCCTCTGAGAAAATTCATCAAATACGGCAACCTCAATCTGGAAGGAGAATCGACCGTACTTGGGATTGAGCTTGCTCGAAAACTGCAGGCAAACGTCGGTGACAAAATCACCGTCTATTCGCCGGGCAATCTTGGACAGATTCTCGATGGCATCAAAAAACTCGAAAATGCCAAGGGAGACGAAGAAAAAAAGACGATCGACCAATTGCGCGATGTCATCCTGCCCAAGGAACTGACTGTGACCGGGATTTTTGAGACCGGTCATTACCTGCACGATTCCGAGTTTCTGTTAGTGCCGGTGTATGTCGGACAGGAGTTATACGGACTGGGAGACGCGTTGCACGGCATTACCGTTAGGACCGACAATCCCTACGGCGCTGAGCGCGTGAAACAAGCAATCGAACAATTTCTTGAGCCACCACAATACGCGCAGACCTGGATCGACATGAATAGCCAGTTTTTCGAAGCAGTGCGGCTCGAGCGCACTGTGATGTTTTTCCTTTTGTTCTTCATCGTGGTCGTTGCGGCGTTCGGAATCATGAGCACGCTCATTACGGTAACGGTCCAAAAGCGGCGGGAAATCGGGATCGTGAAAGCGCTCGGGGCCAACATTGTCCAAATCATCTGGGTCTTTCTTGGCCAGGGAACAATCGTGGGGCTCTTTGGAACTCTGACAGGACTAGGACTTGGAATGACGTTAATCCGTTACCGCAACGAGTTCAGTCACTGGCTCGCGTCGACATTGCACATCGAGATCTTCCCGCGCGAAGTCTATCAATTTTCGTCGATTCCCGCGGAAGTCATCCCGCGAGATGTCGCTATCATTTGTGTTAGCGCATTTTTCATCTGCTCGATTGCCGCGCTCATTCCCGCGTACTTCGCCGCGCGTCTCGATCCGGTTAAAGCACTGCGCTACGAGTGATGTAGCCACCGCTCTATGAGCCGTCCTGTTCCTAACCGCCCACAGGGCGGTGGCTACAGCCCGCCAGAAAAATATCCAGAGCACGAAAAGCGTAATCGTATCCTTCCGGCCATTCGCTTGCCCTCGGGCCTGCTACATTAAGGGCGTCGATCTTGTTATCGCGGACAAAATCGGCGATTAACTGCGCGGCCTTTTCAGTGGAAACGTTGGAGGCATCGATCGGTTCGTGCGGCCATCGCTGCTCAACGCAGAAATGAAGCGTTTGCTCGGTTCCGCCACTCAGTTTTCCAGGGTAAATGACAACAGTCCCATCGGAATCTTTAACATTCTGCAAAGTTCGCTCAGTGAATCCACCGTTTTCCAACTCCTTAAGTGGATAACGATCCGGAATTCTACCGAACTCATCGAAACGTCCAGCTGGACACCAACCGCCGGATTCGATTCCGTGTCTTAGCGCGACATCGAGAGCTGCGCGATCCACACCCGTTTGTCCGCCCGAAATGATTTTCACTGCCTTCGGCGCATTTAGTCGCCGGTAGGAACAATGTCCGCACGTTCCACCATCAAGATCACGGCGCGTTCAGGCGCGCGTGTACGATGGCGCACACCTTTAGGCACAACGAAGCCTTGTCTCGGCGCAAGATCGACAACGCGATCTTCAAGATCGATCAGGAAGTGTCCGTCGAGGACAAAAAAGAATTCAGCGATGTCTTTATGTTCGTGCCAATGATACTCGCCTTGGATCACTGCCAGTCTGACGACTGACTCATTCACTTTGCATAGCGTCTGGTTGTACCATTTGTCCGTGCAAGCATTGGCCAGTTTTTGCACATCGATTACTTCAAGAGGTCCGTGCAAAATGTTGAGATATGTTTTGTACGGGAAATCTTGCGCAGATTCGTTGGGATTCATGATTGTAATTTGGATACAGACCAGGCCACGGGCAAAAGAATCCCCTTCAGACCTCCTACGGCATCCCCGTCTTCTGTCATTCCGAGCGAAGTTGAGGAATCTGGATTTCTTTTTTGAATGCCAGAGCATCGAGAGATGTCTCGACTTCGCTCGACATCACAATTGATTACTCCTCTCCGTCGAAATAGTCTGTCTCTTTTCCTTTCAAAACCACGCGATCCGCGGCTGACGACTTGTTTACCTTCCACTTCCCGCTGTCCGGAAAATAGCTCGATTCGCCGATTGGATTATCTGCGATCACGTAATAAATGAAGTCTTCCCGACCGGGGTTGCTAAGTTGATGTGGTTCGTCGGGCCCGAAAATGAACGCGTCTCCAGGCACAACTTCGGTTGTACCATCCTTGTGACGAACGCTTCCTTTTCCAGAGGTTACAAAGTAAAGCTCCCATTGTGCTGAATGTGCGTGGTACGGAAAATTTGCTTTCCCGGGAGGCACCCGATTCCCTTCCAAATCAAATGGATGCCGCTTGGACAAATCAAGCGAAGCCGGTTCGCGTCCGAGCGCTTCCGAAATTCCTTTGAACGACACA
Source organism: Candidatus Dormiibacterota bacterium (assembly GCA_035472675.1). GTDB lineage: Bacteria > Verrucomicrobiota > Verrucomicrobiia > Chthoniobacterales > UBA10450 > Udaeobacter. The sequence continues at coordinate 2,912 of DATIOX010000089.1, read as the reverse complement.
GCGTATTTTCCGCCCGGCGATCGCCATGCCTCTTCCTTAATTTCGTTTAGATTTACTTTGCGCATAACTGCCTGAACCGGCCTCCGTTCATTCTTCACCATCGAAATAATCAGTCTCCGGCCCTTTCACGACGACTTCTTCCCGCCCCTCTGTTGTCACCGCCCATTTTCCGCTGTCAGGATAATAACAGGAATCACCCGTCGTGCCGCCGCTACGGGGATTATCGGCGATCACGTAATAAACGAAGTCCTCATCACCCGTATTCCAAAGCTGGTGCGCCTCGCCTGGCTGAAAGAAAAATGCGTCGCCGGGTCCAACCTCGGTTGTCCCATCCTTATCGCGGACGCTACCACGGCCGGAAACAACGAGATAAAGCTCCGATTCAGCCGCATGCGCGTGATATGGACAAAGGAATTTGCCTTTGGGAATTCGCACTAAGGTCAGGTCAAAAGGATGCCGTTTGGATAGGTCGAGCGACTCCGGCTCGCGCCCGAGCGCGACGGAAATATTCTTCATGTACCTATGAAACTTACCTTTGGGCGATCGCTTTTCCTTTTCAGCGACATCCTTCAAATTCACCTTGCGCATATGGACCATGTCAATCTTTCGTAACAACGTCCCGAGAAGCGAATCGACGTCGCGTTGTGATCGAAAAAACAGCTATCCCGGCCCAAATCAAGTTCACAAAGGAGGAAGGATAAGCTCGATAAAAGATCGTGTTTGCGACCAGAAGAAGGCTGCCAACGATGTTGAGGAGCTGATAAGGCGCAGAGTCTGCCTCCATTTTCCTGGAGGAAACCATTGCGTAAGCGACAAGGAGAGCTGTCGCTCCCAGCCATCCAACAGCATCAAACCATACGTGATTGTTCATGCTCAATTATCTTTGCGTTGAAGATCGCATCACACGTTCAGTTTCTTCGGCAGCTTTTGTTTGAGGTTTTCGACAGGCTCGAAGAGGGCGGTGAGTTTTTCCACACGGGCGAGGACTTGATCGGAGCGGAATTTCAACAGCTCGGTTTTTTTCTTTTTCATGCAATTTTCAACCTCGTTCCAAGTGACCGGAGTTGAAACGGTCGGTTCTTCTCTGGCACGGAGTGAATAGACACAAATGGTGGTTTTGTGTTCGTCGTTCTGGCTCCAATCGACGAACACTTTGCCTTTGCGCACTGCCTTGGACATGTTCGAGGTGACCAAATTCGCATGCTCATGCTCCAGATATTGGGCGAGAGAGCGCGACAAATCCTTGGTTTGATCGTAGGTCACCGAAGTATTCAGCGGCACGTAGACCTGAAGCCCCTTCGATCCGCTCGTTTTCGCGAATGATTTCAGTTTCATTTTGCCTAACAAATCGCGAAGCCACAGCCCGACCTGGCAGCATTGCACAATGTCAGCTGGCGCACCGGGATCGAGGTCAAATACCATCATGGTCGGGCGCGCGATGTTGTTCTTGCGGGACAGCGACGTGTGCAGCTCGAGGTCCGCGAGATTAGCAGCCCATACGAGCGTTGGCAGATCGTTAGCGAGGCAATAATTCATGATCCGTTGATTCCCTTCACTCCACACCTTCGCGGTCTGCACCCATTTTGGTCGATGCGACGGGCAATTTTTCTCGTAGAAAAATTGACCAGCAACACCATCAGGATATCGCTTCATGGTAAGCGGACGATCCCTTAGATGCGGCAAAAGAACTGGCGCGATGCGGATATAGTAATCGATCACCTGGCCTTTCGTGAATCCGACTTTGGGATAAAGCACCTTGTCCAGATTCGATACCTGAATCTTGCGATCTTCGACGATTAGTTCGGCTTTTTGAGGCATGGCGTGAAAGCAAACGTCCAACGTTCAAAGCCCAACGTCCAACGCCGAATTAGAGATGATCGTGATAGAAGCGACGTCATTCTGGACGGAGTATAAGCGATCTGTCACGAGCTGTGATGACACTGATGGCTTTGTGTAATTCGCGCTGCGATTGTGCGGTCGCTCGCGTCGTTCGAGATGACAGTGTTTCAGGCAAAGAACCGCTCGGGCGGGAGCAGAGGCTGCGGTTTACAAATGCGCTTCATAATCTCGTAGAAAACCCTGTTGCCAGCCAGTTGCCGCAAATCCCCTTGGCAAAAGTGCGGAGCGAATTGCGAATTTAGAGCGGTAGATTTGCGCGTGGAAATGAGTTTCCATCAGCGCAGATGGAAAAGTTGATTACCGGCTACAAGCAGTTAAGCGAGGCCAGCAATGTCCCCATCCGCACACTGCGGACATTGACCCAGAGGGGCATCATCCCATTTATTAAGGCAGGTCACAGGACAATCTTGTTTTCACCTAGGAAAGTCGAGGCGGCGCTGCAACGGCGAACCGTGAAGGAGGTCGGCTAACAATGCAGCGCGCGGGCACAATGGTTGAAGACCACGAGCGAGCGATTCGCACGTTGATGTCGCGCGGAACGATTCCGTTTTTGAAACTCGGATTCAGGAAGGTACGCTTTCAACCCTCACGAGTCGAAGCTGCACTCGGCAGGTGGGAGGTAAAAGCCAAGAACGGAGCGGCCCACTAATGACATCGCCTCCTGTAAAAGGGAGCGCGCCCCTGCATGCCGCCAAAGAGCATTGCGCTAATTATCAGCCAGCGATGAGCTACGAACCTCTGCCTATCGAGGTCACCCAAAACGGCGGGCATCATTACTGTCAGAAATGGCGCGACGATTACGCTGCTGTTTACGAGCAACGAAACCCCTTTGGAGTCCTTCTCGGTTACGAGGCCATCGCCATTAAGCGACAGGAGCCGTGTCGGGTATTCGGCAGGCAATATCCAGCGAAAGAGATTTATCCCTGCTCGGAAGATTGGGGAAGGCTCGCTATTTCGACGTCCGATCTCGACCGAGCAATGGACGCCGCGAGGGAATTTTCAAGAAGAGAGAG
>DATIOX010000088.1:0-5846 GCA_035472675.1 Candidatus Dormiibacterota bacterium | reverse complement strand
CTTGAACGCTGCGTCACCTTTGCTCACGTGTGGCTGCACCAGCGCACGGGCGCGCCACTCATCAACGTCCATTGCGAGCCGCTACCCGGCGGGCGTTACCGCGTGGTTTTTCATCCCCGGATTGAATTTCCCGCGGGCGCTTCGCTCCAGGAAATGGCCCAAGCTTGCTGGGACCAGTTCGAGCCGGTTGTCCGGAAAAATCCCGCCCCCTGGCTCTGGATGTACAAGCACTGGCGTTACCGCCCGCTGGCGGCGAATCTGGCGACGTATCCATTCTACGCGAATATTTCCGAGGATTTTGAGCGCCGTCTCGATGAAGGCGTGCGCAAACTTCCGCCGATGACTTCGAAAGTGAAGCTGCCGATGGTTACGCCCGCATAATGCAAGGCATAGGTCCGCTTCCGCATGGTGCTGGCCAATGAGGGTATCGTCCCTAACAAGTAGCGAAACGTCGAGTCACCGGCACTCGTAGGATGGCACCTGCGCGTAGACAGAAGCACTCAGTCTGACTTAGGCCGGCTTGCCGGCGGGACAATGCCGTTCATGCGCAGATACTCGACCATTTGTCCGTAATGATCGAAGGCATGAGCAGGGGCAAAGGTTGCCAGGAACAGTTTAGTCCGTTTGTTTTTGCCGACCATCTCGACGGAGTTGGCGGGAGTTAAGGTGGCCACCGCCTTGTGGCCGAAAGCGAACGATTCCTTTAAAAAGTTAACGATCTCTGCTTTCGCCTTCATCGCGTCAGGACCTTTTCCTTCGTTCGCCGTATCTGGAGCTTTGTCGCCGGTGATCCCTGACCAGATCAGATAATTCGAGGCGGCGACATGTTTTACTTGCTCGGCAAAGGTGCGCACTCCCTTGTAGTCGCTGCCGGAAATGTGGAGGCTCTCGGGAGAAAAATTATATTTCTCCTCGGGCATTGCTTCGGCCGCATCGACTACTTCCTTTTCGACGATGGTAATCTCGCGATCGATAGCTGAAGCAATCGTTGCCGCAGTTTGCGGTGATTGCTGCGCCGAGGGCGAAGCGGTGGTTTCCTGCGCGAAAGCCACAGTCGTGACTCCTGCCAGAAGCAGGACGATTTGGAATATTTTCATATGATGATTCTCCGTCAGCATGTTCGTAGGAACTATCACAACTTCCGAATTTCTTCGACTTGAAGTTGCGCGAAGCCATCTCGCATGGTTTGCCTTCCTTTAATTGTTACAATCTTGGCAGCGTAGTCCGCTAGCTCGGCGTTGACCGAATGGCCGGGTTCGCCGGTCAGCAAATAGACTTTTCCATCTTGAGCTTTGATTCCAACGGGCAAACCATTTCGGATGCATATTCTCGCGCACTCGGCGTGATCGGGACCGCTCAAGTTGTTGGCGATGTAGCAAGTCATATCGAGCACTTCGCCAGTCACAAGAATTTCCGGCGCGCCCGCGACAGAATGGTTGCGTCGCTCCGACCATTTCATCAGCAGCACTGTGACAAAGGCCGAGATGACGATGGTTGCAGCGAGCCGCAGAACGCGCGACCAAGCGCGCGGAAACGGGACCGGCTGTCTGCGCACAATTTTCTCAGACAGCCCAAGCGGCGGTTCGATTGCGCGAAGCTTCGCCCGGATCGCATCGTAACACCTGGTTTGCTCTCGCAACCATTGGCCAAGCTCCGGATCGTTTTTCGCGTAGTCCAACGCCGCGCGAAATTGCGGATCGGAATCGTCGATGGTGCCGCGATAGAGAAGCAGGATTTCTTTGGCGTCGCGCGTATTCATTTCGTCTGCTCAAGCGGCAGATTGGTTTCACTCAAGCGGCGCAAAAGCTGAATTTTCGCGCGCGCGATACGCGACTGTACCGTCCCGAGCGGAAGCGCCAGGACATCGGCGATTTCTTTATAGGATAAATCTTCCATGTAATAGAGCACAAGCGGCGCACGAAAATCTTCGGGAATCTCGCCCAGAATGCGAAGCAGCGTTTGCGAATCGGCTCGTTCCGCACAGTCCGCCGACACGCTCGGCAAGTCCTCCGTGTGTTCGTCGATTGATTCGTTTGAGAAACGGTTTCGGTGGCGACACGTCTTGAGAAACTCGCGGTGCAACGTCGTGAAGAGCCAACTTTTCACGCTCGCCGCCTTCTGGAGCTGGTGACCTTTGTTCGCCCAAATGTAGAAAGTCTCCTGCGTCAGATCAGCCGCGTCAGCTTCGTTTCCGGTCAAACTCAAGCCAAACCGATACAGATCGCGATAGTAAAGTCTCACAAGGTTTTCAAACTCAAGGTCGGCGGACATGTCGCCGTTACCTCAAAATGGGAGTCCTCAAACGGAAGTTTGTTCCCGCCAATGGAGAAAAACAACGAGGGGTCTCATAACTGTGTGGGCAACGAGGTTTCAAAAAATCCTTCATCGGTCGGGAACAATCGCGATTCTGCTGCATCTCATGAGCGACTGGCAAATGAATATCAATCTGGCACGATCGATACTTGCACTTTTGTTACTGTGTGTCGCCGGTATGTTCGCCTTCGTCGCTGCGCTGGCAAATGAACCGGCAGCGCCGAAAACTGCTATTGGAAAACCCGGGAACGTGTTCCGCGATTGCCCAGATTGCCCGGAGATGGTCGTTCTCCCGGCTGGCAGCTTCACCATGGGCTCATCAGCCGAGGAAAAATCCTGGGCCGCGAGTTACGGTGTCAGTATGTATGCGGTTGCTGATGAAGCTCCGCAACATCAGGTCTCATTGCCGGCATTCGCGCTAGGCAAGTATGACGTCACTCGTGGCGAGTACGCGGCATTTGCTCGGGAGACGGGATTCCCAGCCGGTGATGGTTGCGGCCGCGGCCGCGCCATCTTCAAATGGGAGAAGGATCCGAAGTTGACGTGGGAAAATCCCGGCCATGCGCCGACTGACCGTGATCCAGTCGTGTGCGTGAGCTGGCAGGATGCGCGTGCCTATATCGCGTGGTTGAACCGCAAGGCGCACCGCGGCGGCGCGGCCTCAGCAAACCGGCCTTATCGGCTGCCCAGCGAAGCGGAGTGGGAATATGCCGCACGCGCCGGAACGACAACTAAGTTCTACTGGGGTGATGACGACGCTGCCGCTCCTGTCCACGCCTGGTTCAATGCCAACTCCGGCTGCGAAAAAGTGGACGGTCTTTTTTGCGAGCATGGCCAGACACATCCCGTGGGCGCGAACCCGCCGAACGCATTCGGCCTTTACGACATGGCAGGGAACGTTTGGCAGTGGACCGAGGACTGTTACGACAACAGCTACGCTGGCATTCCCGCCGACGGGCGCGCGAACGAGGCCCCTTCGAGCGACCCCAAGGCGAAGGACGGCCAAGGCAATTGCCTCCGAGTTGATCGCGGCAGCTCGTGGATGTTTCCGGCGTGGCTACTGCGACCGGCCACCCGAGAACGCAATCCTGCCGACTACCGCAATGACATCATGGGTTTCCGCGTAGCTCGAACACTACCATGAAATCTACGAAACCAAGACAAATCTTCTTTTTGTTAGTCGCGCTCTTCCTTGTTCGCAACGCTTCCGCCAATGCTCCACGTGTTGTCGATCTTAAAACGCCCGACGGCACCGTTTTGAAAGGAACGTACTTCTCAGCAGCGAAACCAGGCCCCGGCGTGTTGTTGCTGCATCAGAGCAACCGCGACCGTAAATCGTGGGACAGCGTGGCAGCCCAACTGGCCAACGCGGGAATCAACACACTTACACTGGATATGCGCGGTTTCGGCGAGAGCGGCGGCACGCGCGCTGAATCCAAGCGCTTGCCTGAAGATGTTGATACGGCGCTGGAGTTCTTGATGTCGCAGCCCGGAGTAGAGCCCCAGGTAATTGGCCTTGGTGGAGCAGGTTGGTTCGGCGTTACCTACTCTGTGGAGGCGGCGCGCCGGCATCCTAAGGAGATAAAGTCGCTCGTCTTAATGTCGGGTGAGACTGGTCGTGATGGTCTTCAATTTTTGCATCAGGCATCGCAATTGCCCGAGCTGTTCGTGTTTTCCGACGCAGATGAATATCCGCCAACGCAAGACGCGATGAAACTGCTTTACGTCACGGCATCCAGCCCCAGCAAGAAACTGGTGCACTACTCGGCTACCGAGGATGCGCCGTGGCTCTGGTACGAAACATCCGACCCGAAAAAAGTTCCCGCTCACGGCGGTCACGGCACGGATATGTTTCAGGTGCACCCTGAGCTGCCCGGCATCATCGTTCATTGGTTTGTCACTACGTTGATCAAGACACCGGGTCACGCCCCAACCGACACTCTGGCAGCGGCGTCGCTCCTGAATCAACTTCAGACTCCCGGCGGAGCGGTGCAGGTAAAGCAGCAACTAGTGGAAGCTCGAAAAAAAGATCCGCAGGAGCAGTTGTGGCCGGAGGCTGTCGTGGACATCATCGGTGAAGACTATCAGCGCGCCGGAGACTTCAAGAACGCGATTGAGATTTTTCAGCTCAATCTTCTGGCGTATCCGAACTCTGCCGATGCGCATTTCAACCTTGCCGATGCTTATTCCAAAGATGAACAGAAGGAGCTGGCACGACAGTATGCCGAAAAAGCGTTGGCTATGCTGGATTCTCACGCCGCGCCTTTGTCATCTTGGTCCGATACGGAGCAGCGCCGCGCCGAGATTCGCAGCGGCGTGCTGGACGTACTCAAGAAGCTTGGTGAGGGCAAAACAAAGTGAGGAGAGTCACTCGAATGAAACTCGTCGCGATCTATTTTGCTGGGGAGATTGATTTCCGCAAGATAGACTCGCGCTCCGGTTCTTTGAAATCGCCACATCCGATGGATACGAAGAAGAAGTGACAAGTGACCAGAGCGACAACAGTTGAGAGTCGATGGTGATAGTTGAGAGCTAGCGCAGGTAATTGTTCGGTTCCACCAAAGTGAAGCCGGGCGTATTCTGGGCGAGATGCCGCAGCCAAAAGGCGTGGCCCGACCCGAAAACCACGAGGACGCGATCGCCCGGGCGCGCGATCTGAGTTAGTTTGGCGAATATCTTAACGTTGCGGTGGTACCAGGCGGCGTTTAAGTCCGCCCCAGGTTGTTCCTTCTGATCTCCGAGAGCTAGCAAACCATAGTAGAATTGGTCGTGATCCGAGCGAACCCGCGCTGGCTCGTTTCTGTCTGCCAGCACCAGGCGAATCGGTGTGGTCTTTTGCGCCGCCTCCATCTCTTTTATCGTTTTTTCAACATCTTCGTGCATTCGAGCAAGAGTGGCCGCCTTGCTATGGGCTTTCGCGTATGCTTCAACTTTTTCGAATGGGAAATAGTCGATCGTGTCGCTTTGTTCATCGATGCCGTAAACATTCTTGTGACGAAGCCGCTGGGCCAGGCGGAAGGCGATTTGCGAGAGTTCATCTGGATCAGTGGTTAATTTTTGCGGCGTAAAATCGGAAAACTTCTGCGTGCTGAAATCAGGGCGATCGGAACGCGCTTCGACTGCGATTTTCGTCGGATTGAATTTGGCAAGACGCGTAGCGATGTCGTCGAGCTCCATCTGCCGGCCAGGCGTTAGGACACTTTCGGCCTTCATATTGTGCAAGTCCAAGCCGGGATTGCCGAAGTGATAGGTGCCAAGAATCATCACCTGGACCGGAGCGGGCGTCGGGCTTTGAGCGAAAACCGTGGTCGCGGTTAGAAGGAAAATACAACTGTTAAATATGTTCATGTGGCTAACGATGTAGATGCGGGAGAGGTGTTTTCCGGCTTTTTGGGCGCGGACATCAATATGCGCCGCGGCACTTATCCGATGCAGAAGAAGCCGCCGTTTACGCCGGGCTACTGTTTTGTCGGCCGGGTAAGTGCAAATGGCTCTCGAAGCACCAAGTTTCGCATCGACTCCAGAGTAGCTTG
>DATIOX010000087.1:0-8018 GCA_035472675.1 Candidatus Dormiibacterota bacterium | reverse complement strand
ATTGACCGCAAAGCATCAGGTAGCAACGCCTGTCAATTGGAAACAAGGCGACGATGTGATCATTGCGGGCTCGGTTTCGAACGAGGAGGCGAAGAAGCGTTATCCGCAAGGCTGGAAAGCGCCCAAGCCATATCTCCGGATCGTGCCGCAACCGCAATAAGACGTGGACGCAATGGCGGCATGATGCCGCCAGCTCTCAAGGAAGGCTTAGCTTCCTGGGACGAAAGATCGTCGCCGCCCTCTTGGAGCGAAACAAATGGCCGGCTCATTCGAACCAAGGTGATTCCTGAGAACCAGAACAAGGCGCTTCACGCGTGGCAAACCTCTGCGCGGTATTGGGACAAGTATCGTGCCCTGATCACAGAAATGTTCGCGCCTTTAACGTCGGGCTTGGTCGAAGAAGCGCAGATCGGAATGGGTCAAAAGGTGCTTGATATCGGCGGTGGCAGCGGCGAGCCGTCGCTGACAATATCAAGAATTGTGGGGCCTACAGGGTCAGTAACGTACACCGATCCTGTGGCCGGCATGATCGAGAGCGCTCAGGCAGAAGCAGCCCGACGCGGCGTTACGAACATCCATTTAAGAAAATGTTCCGCCAACGACCTGCCATTCGAAGCTTGTACCTTTGACGCAGCTGTAGGCAGGTTATCAGCAATGTTCTTCGCCGATCCCGCCACCGCAGTGCGGGCGGCATTGAGACTCGTTCTCGAGGATGGATGTGTCGCGTTTGCCGTCTGGGGTCCAAAGGAAGCCAATCCTTTCTTTTCGACTATCACAGACGTAATCGACCGATTTGTGAAGATTCCTCCGCAGGACCCTGATGCCCCAGACGCATTCCGTTTTGCTGTTCCCGGTAAACTGGCTGGAATCCTGGAGCAGGCTGACGCTAAAAATGTGATCGAACGCCAGTTGAACTTTCAAATTGAAGCGGCGATCTCACTTGAACAGTTCTGGCAGTTGCGGACTGAGATGTCCGAAACTTTGCGAGAAAAAATGGTCAGACTCACGCCCGCTCAATTACCAACTGTGAAGCAGGCTGTTGCCGGTACTGCGCGGAGATATTTTGCGAGCGGAACAATGCGTTTCCCCGCGGAGGCGTTGATTGTTAGCGGCAGAAAACCTGGCACATAGAGAAACGACAGCCTTTCTCTCAACTGCTCCTACACCACCGTTTGCGCAACGGCTTTCAGGTTGATTGGATTTCGGCAGAATAATCGACAGGGTCCTGCTGAAAATATTTTTGCAATTCTGCGTATAGCCGCGCGTGACGAGCGCGCAACGCACGTGGCTGCTCGAAAAATGCCTCGACCGATACGGCGAAAAACTCAACGGGATCTGTGGCTCCATAGGTATCGAGCAGCGTTGGTATCCCGCTTTCATCGGCCGCGCGAAGCGACGCAAACTCGGTTTTCATAACTTCGCTCCATGTCGATTGCTGCTCTCGCGTCGCCAATCCCGGCACGCCGTCGGCCGCGTGATTTTCGTAATCCAGTTGATGAGCAAATTCATGAAGAACAACGTTCTTACCATCGGAGGGATCAGCCGCGCCGTGTTTGACAGCGCCCCAGGAGAGGACCAACGAACCCATTCTGCGGCCAGTCTCGCCAAGACGACTCACAGTTCTCTCTTCCCAAACATGCTCACCAACCTGGTGGTCTTCCTGCACCATGTATGTCAATGGATAAACAAGAATCGTGAGCAGATCGGGGAAATAGTCCGTATCGCGATGCAACAATAGAAGACAAGCTTGCGCCGCAATAGTCACGCGAACCTCGTCGGTGATCGCGAAACCGCCACATCCCTCGAAACGTTTTTCAGCAAGAAATACTTGAATGTGACCAAGGAGTTCCGCGCGGTCGCTGGCGGTCAGCTTGTGAAAAAATACAACGTGACGCTGAATCAGTGTCAGCCATTCTTTCGGAAACCGCCGCGCTCGAAGGCGACGTCGCCTTTGCTGCTTCAGGAACTCAAGGATCATATGAAAATGTGAGCAGACCGTTTCACCGCGTTCGCTTTAGTGGATGCGCCTCGGTATTAAAGATAACTCTATCGAATTGCAAGGTTTCAGGTGATGCGAAGAGCAAATAGAAATATTTGAAAGTCTCAGCCAGGACAAAGCTCTGCATTTCATCGACCTTTTGTTTACTGATCACGTCGGTGAGCGCAGCGTAACCACCTTCGGCGCGGCAATATTTAACGAAATCATCGAACATTTTCTCGCCCATCCGCCGATATTCTGGGTCACCCGTGTGACGGTAAAGGTAGTAAGTCGACTCAATGATTTCGGGACGCAGATGATAACTTCTCGCGACCACCTGCATCGTTTTGTAATCGAGAGTTTCCGGCTCGATGCCGTACAGGTTCCACATCTTGAACGATGACGCTTGCAGGCGACGCGCGCGCTCCAGATCGCCGGAGAAGGCGAGCAACGCTGGGAAGAATGCATCTAGCGCGCCGTACTGTGTCTTGGTCCGCTCACCTGTCTGCATATCGGCGTGCCCGTACCACAGTTCGCCGCGGATTTCGTCGGCGAGATATTTATTGATGGCAGGAATGCTGGCATTCCACATGTCACGGCAATCTTTATCGCCGAACAGAAGCCAGCATTTCCAGAGATATTCGTAGTACGAATCAATGCCGCCGCTGATGTGACTATCCCTGTTCGTCCAGGCGCCTGTCTCGACGTTGATGCTCTCTCCGACGAGGCCGAGCGGCGAGCGTCGCTTGAAAGTTTCGACCAAAGCACGCTTTGCTTTCTCGTAGAAAATGGGTTTGCCAGTTAATCGACTCAGAGTTCCCAACTCAAGCAGCAGCGTGCCGGTTTCCGCCGGATTCGTTACCGGATCCCGTGTCTGGCCAGTGCGAAGATTGACGTAAACATAAGGAAGCCCCGTCGGTGAATTAAAAACCGGAAGCAACCGGCTACCCAAATCTTCAGCCAAGCTCAGGAGACGCTTATCGCCGGTCAGTTGATAGCTGGAGAGAAGTCCACCGAGCAGGCGTATCGTTATCTCGAAATTTTTGACGTAAATATCGCGATCGAACGAGAGATCACTAGCGATAAGCGCGCGCGTTCTTTCCGCCTCGGCATCGAGATGCATCAGGATGAGCGTGTCGAGTGCATCGACTGGCGTCATCAAGAGCGATTGTCCGTACCAATCGTGCCCGGTCTTACTCAAAGGCCGCAACGCGTCGTGGCCCCATGCATAACGCTCGTAATTATTCCAGGCGTGCAGAAATTCAGTTCGCACACGATCAGCAAGCTGCCGCGCGTACTCGTCCTGACGTGACTTGGCGCATCCGTGCGTTGCCAGCACCGCCAAGGCAACCAGCAAAAACACGATTGGCGCAATTCGGTCTGGCATTTCGTTCGGATCAGCCTAACAATCGACGAAGGAGGACTCAAAATGAATGCGAAAACCATTTCCCGACGTAAATTTGCTCAGTTGCTAGGCATAGGTGCGGCAACGGTAGTCGTTAGGCCGCCGCTCTCTTTTGCCAAGCCAACTCAGTCTGTTGCGACGCCTTTAGCAGAAAGCGGCAACATCATCCGCTTGAGCGCGAACGAAAATCCGTATGGACCATGTCCGAAAGCATTGCAGGCAATAACAGATTCGTTCGGCCTCGCCTGCCGCTATCCGGACGAACACATCAATGTGCTGATCGATCAACTGGCAAAGCTGAACGGCGTCAATCACGATCAGATTCTGCTCGGGGACGGTTCTGGCGAGATTCTGAAACTCTGCGCGGAAACATTCACCGGGACACAGAACGGAAAGCTTGTCGCAGCTGATCCGACCTTTGAAGCAATTCTTAATAATGCCAGTGCCAATGGCGCTGAAGTGCTGAAAATCCCGTTGACCAGCAGCTTTGCGCATGACCTGCCCAAAATGCTCGCCGCGGCGAAGGGAGGTTTGATCTACGTCTGTAATCCGAACAATCCCACCGCCAGTATCACGCCCAAGGAAGAGCTGCGCGACTTCATCGCCAAGACTCCGCCCGAGACAATGATTCTGGTGGACGAAGCGTATTTCCATTTCGCGGACAGCCCCGACTACGAAACTGTGATCCCACTTGTGAAAGATTATCCGAACCTGATTGTCTCGCGCACGTTTTCGAAGATTTACGGCATGGCGGGATTACGCTGCGGTTATTGTGTCGCGCAGAAGGGAACAGTCGAGAGGATGCGCCGAAACCAAATGTGGGACAGCGTCAACTGCATGGCCTTGGCAGCCGCGACAGCGAGCCTGGATGATCCAGATCACGTCCCAAACGGGCAGCGTTTAAACAAAGAAGCGAAACAATTCACGACGTCTGAGCTCGAGAAGATGGGCTACAAACAAATTCCGTCACAGGCAAACTTCATCATGTTCGACTGCAAACGCCCAGTCGTGCCGATTATCAAAGCGATGAAGGAAAGAAATGTTCGAGTTGGTCGGTTATTCCCTGCTCTGCCGAATCACATGCGCTTGACCATCGGGAAAAAATCCGAGATGGAAACTTTTCTTGTCGCCTTTAGAGAAGTAACGGCCTAACGAGACGAAGTGGAGCCACCGCTGGCGACGGCGAGCGTGGCGAACATCGAAAACTGTTTCATAAAATCAAATGTGCGCATCGCGACGGCCAGCGGTTCTCCCGCGATTGGTTAGGCGCTCGCGTCATGCTAAAAGCGCAACTAGGTAAAGTACCATACCGGCCAGAGCCGTGTTCCAGAAAACAGCCGAACGAATAAGGCCGTATCCTAGCACCGCAGCAAGTAAATAGCCTAGCCGTGCCCAGAAATACAGATGCGCACCCCAGACTGTCAGCAAGCCATCACGGTTCGTGAAGTGCGCCGCCAAAACAAGAGCAGCGAAGAATGGGAAGGTCTCGAGGAAATTCGTGGTGGCTTGATCCATCCGGTTGGCAAGGCCGCGCAGCGGTGGAACTGGCTGGTCTCGGCTGCCACCTGTCCAGCGATAGCCATACTGAAAGCTGATTAGATGAGAAGCCGCTATGAGCTGAACCAACCCAAGAATCACACTCGCGACCAGAAGTCGTAGCTCGGTGGTCATGCGCCTAACTAGAACAAGATCAGCCGCGGCTGGCGAGGACGCGTGTGAAAAGCACGAGTAATGTTTTCATAAAGTGGGGTGGGTCAGTACGCCAGCCAGTCGTTGGCTGCATCGCCGGGTTAGATGTTGTCGGCCGCCACCGTTTCAACCCACTGTGCGCGCCAAGCAGGAGCCTTGAATGGGTCGGCAAAGTATTGGGTTTCATGCGACACTTTCCCATCCCGAAACTCCATAATGCTCACGGTGTAGACGCGCTTGCCTTCGTAGGTAATCACGTACTCGGTGATCCAGAGATTGTCCTTTCCCACGATCCGGCGGACCGAAAACCCCGATGGCCTGCCAGGATGATGACTACGAAGCGCCTGCAGATTGCTCCGACCGCGAATTACCTCGCCTGACTGTGGATACTCGCACACAATGTCATCGTGGTAGATTTGATGTTCGGCAACTTGATCACCCGCAGCAGACGCTGCCCAATGCCGATCAATGGCCATCCGAATGTTCTGCTCTTCCATTAGCGGCCTCCTTTAGCGTTTACGGGTTCATCACACTGAGCTTCGTCGACATCTAACGAGATTAGACCGAATTTTTCGATCTAATCCAAGCGTCTTTGCAAATCACTTCTCGTGAAACACGAGCGCGCCGTTTTTGGCATCGACGTAAACCGTCTGGTCTTCGCGGACTTTGCCTTCGAGGATGTCGATGCTGAGCGGATCGAGAATTTCTTTTTGAATGGTGCGACGCAGCGGGCGCGCGCCGTAAACCGGATCGTAGCCTTCGCGCGCGAGCAGCTCCTTCGCTGAATCGGAGAGCTTGAGCGTGATCTTTTGTTGTTCGAGACGTTTCGCCAAGCGGCCGAGCTGGATCTCAACAATTTTTTTCAAATCCTCCTCGCTGAGCCGGTCGAAAATGATGATTTCATCCACACGGTTCAGAAATTCGGGACGGAAATGCGCGCGCAACGCGTCGGTCACCAGTCGACGGCGCGCTTCTTTTGATTCTTCCTCGGTGATGTACTGCGAACCGATGTTCGAAGTCATGATGATCACGGTGTTCTTGAAATCGACCGTTCTCCCCTGCCCGTCCGTGATCCGGCCGTCATCTAGCACTTGCAGCAAAACGTTGAACACATCGGGATGCGCTTTTTCGATTTCGTCGAAGAGCACCACTGAATACGGTCTTCGCCGAACCGCTTCGGAAAGTTGACCGCCTTCTTCGTAACCGACATATCCCGGCGGCGCGCCAATCAACCGCGCGACCGTGTGTTTCTCCATGTATTCGCTCATGTCGATCCGGATCATGGCGTTCTCGTCGTCGAACAAAAATTCCGCAAGCGCGCGGGACAACTCCGTTTTACCGACGCCGGTGGGCCCGAGAAAAATGAATGAACCGAGCGGGCGATTCGGATCCTGCAGCCCTGCGCGCGCGCGGCGCACCGCGTTCGCAACAGCTTTGATGGCTTCATCCTGGCCGACAACGCGCAAATGCAAATGCTCTTCGAGTTTGACCAATTTTTGTCGTTCACCCTCCTGCAATCGCGAGACCGGAATGTGCGTCCAGCTCGAAACAACTTCTGCGATGTCTTCCTCGGTTACTTCTTCGCGAAGGAGCGATTTCTTCGTCCTTGCGCTTTTTGCCGTCGCGTCAGCCAATTTCCTTTCCAGCTCCGGTATCCTGCCATATTGAATTTCGCTCGCCCTGGCCAGCTCGCCGCGACGCTGCGCGCGTTCGAGTTCGGTGCGCAGCCGCTCCAGCTCTTCCTTCCACTTCCGCTGCTCTTCGAGGATTGCTTTCTCTTTCTGCCATTCAGCTTTGAGCGCAGAAGATTTTTCTTTCAGTCCAGCCAACTCTTTTTCGAGTTTCTTCAAGCGCTCCTTACTCGCGGGATCCTTTTCTTTTTTGAGCGCCTGCCGCTCCATTTCATGCTGCATGATCTCGCGCTCGATCACGTCGATCTCTGTCGGCATCGAATCGAGCTCGATCTTGAGACGCGAAGCCGCTTCATCGACCAGGTCGATCGCCTTATCCGGTAAGAACCGATCAGTGATGTAACGCTGCGACAACACCGCTGCGGCGACGAGTGCACTGTCAGTAATACAAACGCCGTGATGCACTTCGTAGCGTTCCTTTAATCCGCGGAGAATGGCGATTGTATCTTCTACCGTCGGTTCATTCACCAGCACCGGTTGGAAACGCCGCTCCAGTGCAGCATCCTTCTCGATATACTTGCGGTACTCATCGATCGTGGTCGCGCCAATCGTCCGCAGCTCGCCACGCGCCAGCATTGGCTTGAGCATGTTTGATGCATCGACAGAGCCTTCGGCAGCGCCTGCGCCGACAATGGTGTGCAGCTCGTCGATGAACAAAATGACCTGACCTTGCGAATCGGTCACTTCCTTCAAGAACGCTTTGAGGCGATCTTCGAATTCGCCGCGGAACTTTGCGCCGGCCACCATCGCGCCAATGTCCATCGCAATGACGCGTTTCTGTTTGAGCGAATCAGGGACATCGCCGCTGATGATTCGCCGTGCGAGCCCTTCCACGATTGCGGTCTTGCCCACGCCAGGATCGCCGATGAGCACCGGATTATTTTTCGTCCGACGCGACAACACCTGCATGATTCGCCGGATCTCGTTATCGCGGCCGATCACCGGATCGATCTTTCCGCGTCGAGCCAGTTCGGTTAGGTCGCGCCCATATTTTTCCAGCGTCTGATATTTGCCTTCGGGATTTTGATCGGTCACTCGCTGGGAACCGCGCACTTGCTGAAGTCCTTGCATGAGTTTGTCGCGTGTGACGCCGAGTTCCTTGAGTAATTTCGCAGCCGGAACGTTTGACCCGGCCAACGCCAGCAAATAGTGCTCGGCGCTGGTAAACTCATCCTTCAGTTTCGACATCTCCTTCTCCGCCGAATCCAGAACGCTGCGAAGTTCATTCGAGAGACGCACATCGGCGGCGGCCCCG